>CAYWRY010000289.1:0-2510 GCA_964460485.1 uncultured Spirochaetales bacterium | reverse complement strand
AGTTCAAGTTTCGCACTTTTTGGGCGCGTTTTGTGACGATGACCGCGACGGTTAGACGCGGCTCGAACGTTTCTTCTGTCGCCAAGCGGCCGGTTGATGGTGAGTCAACCGGCCCGACTGACAAATTCGGTTAGCTGGGTAACGATCTTTTTCAGCTGCCTGCGTCCCGAAAGCGCTGGTTGGGTTTTCTCCTGCCAACTGCGGCGGCGGAGCGTGCTCAGCAGGTCGGCAAACGACGGCTCGGACTTGCGACGATACCAGGGCCGGTCGGGGAAGTGGACGAAGCGATGTCCCAGGCGATGAAACCACAAGACGATCAAGCTGTACAGCACCAGAGCCATCGGGGCGGTGCGCTCGACGGCCTTGGGCGTGCGGTTGGCCGGGTCCTCGAAGCCGAGCAGTTGCTTCGTGTTCTCGAACATCACCTCGATGGACCAGCGGCACGCGTAGGCGGCCAGGATGGCCCGCGCGTCCCAGTCGAGCCGCGTGCTGTAGAACATTTGGTCCGGGCGTTGGCCGAGGACATCGTGGACCAGCACGATGGTCAAGAGCCGCGTGCCGCCGGCCTTGTAGTACAGGGCCTGACGGGTCTTGACCTGCAAGGTGGCATGCAGGCCGAACTGATCGAAGACCAGCGTCTGCCAGGGCGTGCGGTCGTTGGCCCAGTCGGCCAGGCTGGGGAGACGCTTCCCCTTCTTGCGGCCGGCGCCCTTCTGCCCTGGTCGCCGCGGCGGCGCGGGCTCGTACAGCGCCCCTTTGGGATGCACGTGGCTGATGAGATCGACGTTGCTCGGCAAATGCCGCAGCACACTTTTGCCGCCGTAGGCACTGTCGCCGCTGACCAGGAGCTGCCGCTCGGGAAACCACGAGGAAACCAGGCGAATCAGCTCCAGGGCCAGTTCGGGACGGGTCTTGTGTCCCGGCGGTCTGGCCTTGGGGTCTTTGCTCCGGCCCTTCTGGCCCTTGGTCAGGCCTTGGCGGTTGCGGTACAAGCGAAAGGCGATCGGCAACGCCCAAACCTTGGTCGCAGCCCAGCACGGACAACGCACCAAGAGGCAGAGCACGACCCAGTCGTGCCCCCAACTCACCAGCTTCAGGGCCCGGCTGGAAATGAGCGGGTCGTGGTGCATGCCCGTGCCGTAGATGGTCAGGCCGCGCTTGCGGCAGAGCGTGTCGTCGACGGCCAGTTCGATGAACCCCGTGGCAGCGAAGGCGGCGACCAGCAACCGCGCCAGGATGCCGCAGAGCTCGTCCAGCGACCAGACCGCCTGACTGAAAAAGCGATGGTAGCGACTGTGGTGTCCCGTATGCGTCGAGCCGCTCGACTGAATCAGCTCGGTGACGTAGCGGTGCCGAAACGACAAGCACCAGCCCGTCACCAAGGCCACGAAGATCGGAAAACTGGGAGCGGTAAAAACGCATGCAAATTCCTGTAGGAGGAAAGCGAAGCTTCGGGTAAGTTCCATGTCGGCCTCCTTGCCGTTGGGCGATGATCCTGGTTTGGGCAGCAACCACCCAGGATACCGACCATGGTCAGTGAGGCCACTTCAACTACCCGGGCTCACTCCTCCAAAAGTGCGAAACTCGAACTTAGAGCCTGTTTGTGAATTGACCGGACGTACAGAAGTTGGTACGGCTCCCCCGATCCTCAGCCAAGAGGGTCGGAAGGAGCCGATACCATGGAACGTCAACGTTATCCCAGTGATCTCACGGACGAGCAATGGGAGGTGATTCAGCCGCTGCTGCCTCCCCCGAGCAAGGTGGGAGCGCCGCGAACGATTGATCGCCGAGAGATACTCAATGGCATCTTCTATGTCAATCGCACTGGTTGCTCCTGGCGCGCGATGCCGCACGACTTGCCCAAGTGGGGCACGGTCCACAGTCTCTACTACGAATGGCGCCTGACCGGCCGTTGGGCCGAGATTCATAACGCCCTGCGCGATGACCTGCGTGTGGCCGAGGGACGGAAGAAGAGTCCCAGTGCCGCCATCATCGACAGCCAGACGGTCAAGACGACAGAGGCGGGCGGCGAACGCGGCTTCGACGGGGGCAAGAAGATCATGGGACGGAAACGGCATGTGGTCGTCGATACGCTCGGACTGCTCTTGGCGGTGGTGGTGCACACGGCGGGGCTGCAGGATCAAGACGGGGCCCGCCTGGTGCTCGAACGACTGCGTGGCTGCTTCGCGCGGCTCACGCTGATCTGGGGAGACGCCGCCTATGGACGAGCGGGGCTGCCGGAATGGGTGAAGGCGACCTTCGGGTGGATCGTACAAACCATCCTCCGACCGGTGGCGGCCAAGGGCTTCGTGCTCTTGCCGAAGCGTTGGGTGGCCGAGCGGACCTTCGCATGGCTGGGAAGATATCGTCGTCATAGCAAGGACTACGAAAAGGACACCGGTTCCAGCGAGGCGATGATTTACATCAGCATGATCCACCTGATGTCACGCCGCCTCACACGTGTGCAACTGTGCAATTAGCAAACAGGCTCTCAAACGGCGCACTGACGG
>CAYWRY010000288.1:0-2676 GCA_964460485.1 uncultured Spirochaetales bacterium | reverse complement strand
TCTCGAACCTCGAGCAGGTGCGCGCGCGCGACGGCCAGGTGATCGCGATCGCGAGCGAGGGCGACGACGCCATCGCCGAGAAGGCCGACGCCGTGATCCGCATTCCCGAGCTCGGTGAGCACCTCACCGCGCTGCTCGCGACGATTCCCGTGCAGTTGCTCGCCTACCACGTGGCGACGCTGAAGGGCACCGACGTGGATCAGCCGCGGAATTTGGCGAAGTCAGTGACGGTGGAGTAGGGCGGGGGCGGGCGCCGGGTGTAGTGCCGGAGGTGCGCCCGCGGCTGATCTCGTTCTGGTTTGCTTCGCTTTGCTTGCGTGGGTGAGCTCGGGCATCGAGCTGGTGAGGGCGGAGGTCGTTCCGCGCCCTCGAGCGGCGTCGCGCCGTGAACCCACGTCCCCGACCGATCGCGAACGCGGCGACGCGCCGCGCGAGCGGTTAGCTTGCGTTCCCTCCGGCCCCCCGGCACTCGCTCGCTCCTTCCTCGCGGAGACCCTGTTTGCTCGCCGTGGACGAACTGCTCTCGGGCATGAACCCCGAGCAGCGCGAAGCCGTGCTCGCCACCGAGGGGCCGGTGCTCGTGCTGGCGGGCGCCGGCTCCGGCAAGACGCGCGTGCTGACGCACCGCATCGCCTACCTGATCGGCTCCTGCGGCATCGCGCCGGAAGCGATCCTCGCGGTCACCTTCACGAACAAGGCCGCGGGCGAGATGCGCGAGCGCGTCGCGAAGCTGCTCGGCCCCGACGCCGCCGGCGTTTGGCTCGCCACCTTCCACTCCACCTGCGTGCGCATCCTGCGCAGCGAGATCGGGCACCTCGGCCGCTCGCGCGGCTTCGTCGTGTACGACGAAGCCGACTCGCTGTCGCTGGTGCAGGAGGCGATGCGCCGCCACGGCCTCGACCCGAAGGGCCCCGACGCGCGCCGCCTGCGCTGGCGCATCGATCAGTGGAAGAACGCCGGGGAGCTGCCGGCGGCGGCTTCCGCGCAGGCGAGCGACATCGAGGCGCGCCAGGCCGCCGAGATCTACGCGACCTACCAGCGCCTGCTGGGCGAGGCGAACGCCCTCGACTTCGGCGACCTGCTCTTGCTCACCGTCGACCTGTTCGACCGTTTCCCCCAGGTGTTGCGGCACTACCAGGAGCGCTGGCAGTACCTGCTGATCGACGAGTACCAGGACACGAACCGCGTCCAGTACCGGCTCGTGAAGCAGCTCGCGGCGGTGCACGGGAACCTGTGCGTCGTCGGCGACCCCAATCAGTGTCTCCCGGAGACCGTTCGCGTAGCGACGCCACGCGGCACGACGCGAATCGGGAGTGCTTCGGAGAGGGACCGCGTGGTCGCCGGAGCGGGCTGGAACACGACAAGGATCGCTCCCGTCGAGAAGGTCCTACGACGCTCCTACGCGGGCCGATTGGCACGCATCAGAACCAAGCGCGGGCGCACTCTCGACGCCACGCCGAACCATCTCTGCTTCGCCCGCATCGAGCCGCAGCGCGGTCTGCACTACGTGTGCTTGATGTGGAAGCGAGGGCTCGGCTTCCGCATCGGGGTGACCTCGGGCGTGCGTGTGCGCGCAGATCGGCGAGCCGCCAACGGCATCGAGTTCCGGACGAACCAAGGGCTCGCAGATGCTTTGTGGGTCGTCTGGGTCGGGCGCGATCTGGCGGAAGCGCGCTTTCGCGAGCAGCTGTACTCGGTGCGATACGGGATCCCCACCCTCGAGTTCCACGTGCGCGGGCGGCGGGGGGCGCACGACCAGCGCTGGATCGACAGGCTGTACGCCGAGGTCGACAGCGAAGCCGCGGCGGAACGCCTGATGGCCGACTTCCATCTCGACCTGCGCTTTCCGCATCATCGCCCCAACGCAGTCGTGCGGGGCGGCCTCGCGCGGCGGATCGTCTGGTTGACGATGTTTGGGGGCGGGCGCCGCTCGGAGCATCGAGTTCAGCTCGTGACGACTGGCGACGCGTTGCGGGCGCGCGCGAAGCGCCAATTCCCCGTCCGCGCCGGCTCGCGCGGAACGTGGCGCATCGAGACCTCGAGCCGCGCGCTCGACGATGCGCTCGCGATGGCCGAAGACATCACACGACTCGACGAGATCCAGCTCGTCACCCGCGCCCGGCTGACGAGCGGGGCGCCATTCGCGCTGATGCCCGCGTCCCATCTTCGCGAAGGCATGATCGTCCCCGTCAGTGACGACGACGGAAGGATCGCGGAGGACGAGGTGGAGAGCGTCGAAGCGGTCGACTACTCCGGAGACGTCCTGGACCTCTCGATTCCCGAACAGCGCAACTTCGTCGCGAACGGAATCGTCGTCCACAACTCGATCTACTCGTGGCGCGGCGCCGACGTCCGCAACATCCTCGATTTCGAGCGCGACTACCCGAACGCGCGGGTCGTGAAGCTGACGCGCAACTACCGCTCGACGCAGCAGATCCTGTCGGGCGCGGGCGCGGTGGTCGAGCGGAACAGCGGCCCGGCGCTGCAGCTCAGCGCCGAGCGCGGCGGCGCGGGCGAGCGCATCGTGCTCTACGAGGCGCGCGACGAGCGCGACGAGGCGCAGCACGTGGTGCGCCGCATCCTCGAGGAAGTGCGCGACGGTGGCCGCAGGTACGGCGACTGCGCGGTCTTCTATCGCACCAACGCGCAGTCGCGGCCGATCGAGGAGGAGCTGCT
>CAYWRY010000287.1:0-2686 GCA_964460485.1 uncultured Spirochaetales bacterium | reverse complement strand
GGCTGGCACGACCTCGGCTTCGCCTACGACTGGCTCGTGGTCGACGTGGTGCCCCACGAGACGCGCGTCTGGTCGCCGCTCAACTGGCAGCTCTGCGACCCCGCGCGCCCGACGACGGTCGTCTCCGGCGGCCCGGGCCGGCGGCGCTGGGAGTTCATGCGCCTGCCCCACGAGACGCTCGACGAGCTGAACAGCGCCGAGACCGCCTGGAAGCTGCTCGCCGCCTGGGACATCACCCCGAACAACGCGACCCTCGAGCGCCACGCCGTCTACACCTTCCGCGCGCGCTGGGCTGACGCCTGGCGCCGCGGCCGCGTGCTGCTCGCTGGCGACGCCGCGCACCTGATGCCGCCCTTCGCGGGCCAAGGCATGTGCTCCGGGATGCGCGACGCGGCGAACCTCGCGTGGAAGCTCGATCTCGTGCTGCGCGGGATCGCGCAAGAGGCGCTGCTCGACAGCTACGCGAGCGAGCGGCTGCCGCACGCGAAGCAGACGATCGAGTTCTCCGTGGGGCTCGGGCGCGTGATCTGCATCGCGGACCCGCGCGAGGCGGAGGCGCGCGACGCGCGCATGGTGCCGGCGGCGCGCGCCGCGGGGCTCACGACGCCGGCGCCGTCGCCAAAGATCGGGCCCGGGTGTTGGGTCGAGGGAGATGCGGGGGCGGGGGAGCTGTTCCTGCAGGCACGCGTCGCGCGGAGGGATGGCGCGGGGCTCTTCGACGACGTGGTGGGAAGCGGCTTCGCGCTGGTGTCGCCGTGCGGGGATCCGGCGCGGGCGCTGTCCGAGGAGCAGCGTGCGTGGTTCGCGTCGCTGGGCGGTGTGTGTGCGCAGGTCGGGAGCGATGCGCCGCTGCGTGACGTCGACGGCGCCTATGCGCGCTGGTTCGCGGCGCATGGGTGCGAGGTGGCGCTGCAGCGGCCGGATTTCACGGTGTTCGGGGCGGCCAGGGAGATTGCGCGCGCGGGCACGCTCCTCGATCTGCTGCGCGAAAGATGTTTGCGCGAGCGGCCGTGACCTGCCTCGTGGAACGGTCTCTAATCCGCGTCGCCCTCGATCGGCGATGAGCCGGTCGTTGGGGATCGAGCGGCTCGTCCGTCACATTCGCGCTGGGCCCTTGGGATCGCATGACCGCCGCCATACGGATCGCGCTCGCGCTGCTCGTCGCCACCAGCGCTGCCGCCCGCGCCGCCGACGTCGACGGCGGCCGCCTCGAAGGCGTGCGCGAACGAGGCCTCCGCGTCTACAAGGGCGTGCCCTTTGCGGCTCCGCCCTTGGGTGACTTGCGCTGGCGACCGCCACAGCCCGTGAAGCCTTGGCTCGGCGTGCGACCGGCGAAGACCTTCGCGCCCGCGTGCATGCAAGCCGGCGTCTCGATGCCCGGCGAGACGCCGCCGGCGACCAGCGAGGATTGCCTCTACCTGAACGTCTGGACCCCTGCGACCGCTGGCGCGCGGCTGCCGGTGCTGGTCTGGATCTACGGCGGTGGCTTCGCGAACGGCTCGGCGTCGATGCCGCTCTATTGGGGAGATCGTCTCGCCAAACGCGGCATCGTGGTCGTCACGGTCGCCTATCGCGTCGGCCCCTTCGGCTTCCTCGCCCACCCCGAGTTGACGCGCGAGTCGCCCGACCGCACGTCAGGCAACTACGGTCTCCGGGACCAGATCGCGGCGCTCGAATGGGTGAAGCGCAACATCGCCGCCTTCGGCGGCGACCCCTCGCGCGTCACCATCGCCGGCCAATCGGCGGGCGCCATGTCGGTCAGCATCCTGATGGCCTCGCCCGCCGCGCGCGGCCTCTTCCACCGCGCCATCGGCCAGAGCGGCGGCTTCTTCGAGCCGGTGCTGCTCGCTCCCAGCCACCTGCTCGCGAACGCCGAGCGCGAGGGCGAAGCCTACGCGGCCTCGCTCGGCGCCACGTCGATCGCCGCTCTGCGCAAGCTTCCGGCCGCCGATCTGCTGACCGGCAAGATGCCATCCGGCCCGCACCCCGTGATCGAGCCCCGCACCCTGCCCGCCCCGCCGTTCGACACCGTCGCGGCCGGCGCGCAGAACGACGTGCCCGTCCTCCTCGGCGTGAACGCCGAAGAGGCGCGCGCCTTCATCGACCCGCGCCGAGTCGAAGCCGCGACCTTCGCCGCCGACATCGAGCGGCGCTTCGGCAAGCTGCCGCTGCCGCTCCTCGCCGCCTATCCGTTCTCGAACGACGCCGAGGCACGCCAGGCGCGCATCGACTTCGAAACCGACTTGCGCTTCGGCTGGGACATGTGGGCGTGGGCGAGGCTGCAAACCACGACCGGAAAGAGCCCGGTCTACGCTTATCGCTTCGAACGAGAGCCGCCGTTCCCGAGCGACGGCCCGCACGCCGGATGGGGCGCGAGCCACTTCGCCGAGCTCTGGTACGCGTCCGATCATCTCGACCAAGAGCGCTGGCCATGGACGAGGCAGGACCGCGCGCTGGCCGACGCGATGGCGGGCTACTGGACGAACTTCGTCAAGACCGGAAACCCGAACGACGGCCGCCTGCCCGACTGGCCCGCCTTCCGAGACGACACCGGCCCGTTGCTGCGTCTCGAACGCTCGATCACGACCGGCGCGGTCGACCGACTGGAGGCCTTGCGCGTTTTCGACGCCGTTTATGGTCAGCTCCGCGGGGTCCCGTTCCCGGCGCGCAGGGAGTGACTTCCGCG
>CAYWRY010000286.1:0-2807 GCA_964460485.1 uncultured Spirochaetales bacterium | reverse complement strand
GCGTGACAGGGGCGGTCACGAGCTGAGCGAAGTGAACAGGCAGACCGATTCGTTCCAGTGATCTCGCGCTCGGCGGCGACATTCGCGCCGCCCCACTCGCGTCGCTCGGTCGTGCTTCGGATCTGAACTCCGGCGTGCTCTTCGCTGCGTGAACGCGCGGCGCAACCGCCCAACCAGAACTCTCCGAGGACACGACTGTGTTGCCGTCGACCGCACGCGCGTGCGGCGCTCTGTGCGCCGCCGCATTGATCACCGCATCGGCGCGGGCCGAGACTCCGCGGTATCCGCTCGGCGCCGAGCTCGAAGCGCTCGCGATTCCCGCGGAGCCGTCCGATGCGTCCCCCGCCGCGCCAGAGCCCACCGAATCGCTAGGTCTCGCCGAAGCGCTCGCCCTCACCCTGTTGCACAACCCGGAGCTGGCGTCGGACGCCCTCGAAATGCGCGCCCGAGAGGCGGCGCTGCTCCAGGCCGGTGTGCGGCCCAATCCGACGCTCACGCTCGAGCTCGAGGACTTCGCGGGCTCGGGCTCTTTCCGCGGTGTGCGCGCGGCGCAGACCACGCTGCAGCTTGGGCAGCTCGTCGAACTCGGCGGCAAGCGCGCAGCGCGCGTCGCGGCCGCGCAAGCGGAAGCGGACCTCGCGGCCTGGGACTACGAAACGCGCCGCATCGACGTGCTCGCGCGCACGGCGGATGCATTCGTCGAAGTGCTCGCCGCCCAGGAGCGCCGGCGGCTCGCGGCGGAAGCCGTCGAGCTCGCGCGCCGGGTCGAGCGCGTCGCTCGCCTGCGTCGGCGCGCGGGCCTGGCGTCGCCGGCGGAGGAGATCCGCGCGGGGGTCGCCGCCGACGTCGCCAGCGTCGACCGCGAGCACGCCGAGCACGAGCTACTGACGGCCCGGCAAGCGCTTGCCGCGATGTGGGGAGCGACTCGGCCGCGCTTCGAACGCGCGGAGGGCGACCTCGCGAAGCTACCGCTGCCGCCCACGCAGGCGGCGCTCGCGGAACGCGCACTCGAGAGCCCGAATGTCGCGCGCTGGCAGGCCGAGCTCGCGCGGCGCGACGCGAGACGCCGCGCGGTTCGCGCCGAGCGGACGCCGAGCGTGACGCTGACGGCGGGCCCACGCCATTTCGCCGGGCCCGGCGCCACTGCGCTCGTGGTCGGCGTGTCGGTCCCGCTCCCGATCTGGGATCGACAGCGCGGCGCGACGGCCGAGGCAGATGCGCGTCTCGCCAAGCTCGAACACGAAGCGCGCGCCGAACGCGTGCGCATCGAGACCGCACTCGCCGGAGCCCGCATGGCGCTGATCGCTTCCCTCGAGGAGGCGCGCCTGCTTCGCAGCCAGGTAATCCCCGGCATCGAGCGTGCGGCGCAGGTGATGCAGCGCGGATACGAGGAAGGCCGCTTCGCGCAGATCGAGGTGCTCGACGCCGAACGCGCGCGCGTCGAGGCGCTCTCGCAGGCACTGCGCGCCCTCGTCGAAGCACACCACAGCGCGCGCGAGATCGAACGCCTGACCGGCGTTCCCTTGGAGGTTCAGCCGTGAAGCGAACGAATCGCGTCGCTCGGACGAAGGGGCTCGCACTCGCAGCGTCAATCCTCGCCGCCGCCGGGTTCGCCTGCGGCGACGCTGGTGGAGCCACCGAGGAGCACGCGGTGCACGGCGAAGCAGCGGCCGAGCTCGAGCGCGGCCCGCGCGGCGGACCGCTCTTCCGCGAAGGCGACTTCGCGCTCGAGCTGACGATGTTCGAGGATGGCGTGCCGCCCGAGTTTCGCGCCTACGTCTATCAGGGCGACGCGCCTCGGACGCCCGAAGGTATCTCGCTCGAGGTCGCGCTCGCGCGCCTCGGCGGTCGGGTGGAGCGCGTCGCATTCGCACCGCGCGGCGAGTACCTGCGCGGCGACCGCGAGATCGAGGAGCCGCATTCCTTCGACGTGGAAATCGTTGCGCGGGATGGCGCACGCGAGCATCGATTCGCCTACGCGAGCTACGAGAACCGCGTCACGCTCTCGGCGGAACAGATCCGCGCCGCCGAGCTGTCGATCGACGTCGCGGGCCCAGCGCGCATTCGCGAAAGCGTCGCGCTGAACGGTCGCATCGTCGCGAACGAGGACGAGCTCGCTCACGTGATGCCGCGCTTCCCGGGAGTCGTTCGCTCTGTGCACAAGCGGCTCGGGGACGCCGTCGAAAAGGGCGACTTGCTCGCCGTCGTCGAGAGCAACGAGAGTCTGCACCCCTACGAGCTGCGGGCTCGCACCTCGGGCACGGTGCTCGCGCGCGACCTCGCGCCCGGCGAGTTCGTCTCGACTGACCGCGAGATCTTCGCGATCGGCGACCTCTCCACCGTCTGGGTGGACCTCGACGTGTATCGCCGCGACTTCGGACGCCTGCGCAAAGGTCAGCGCGTCTCGGTGCATGCGGAAGACGACGCGCCGCCCGCGGAGGCCGCGATCTCGTACCTTTCGCCGGTCGGCTCCGTGAACACGCAGACGCTGCTCGCGCGCGCGGTGCTGCCGAACCCGGACGGCTCCTGGCGGCCCGGGCTGTTCGTCTCCGCACGGGTCGAGGTCGCGCAGGCCGAAGTGCCCGTCGCCGTTAAGCCATCCGCGATCCAGAAGCTGCGCGATTGGGACGTCGTGTTCGTCGCGGAGGGCGACACCTTCGAGGCACAGCCCGTCGTGCTCGGCCGCAGCGACGGCGAGCGCGTCGAGGTTCTCTCCGGCCTGACGGCCGGCCGCCGTTACGTCGCGGCGAACAGCTTCATCCTCAAGGCGGAAGCCGGGAAGTCCGGCGCCGGCCACGACCACTAGG
>CAYWRY010000285.1:0-2816 GCA_964460485.1 uncultured Spirochaetales bacterium | reverse complement strand
CGAGTACGCGAAGGTGCGCAAGCAGTTCGACAAGCCGCTCGGCGCGTTCCAGGCGCTCGCCCACTACATGGCCGACGCCTCGACGCGCATCGACGGCGGCCGCGTGCTCGTGCACGAGGCCGCCTGGAATCGCGCGCAGGGCCGCGACGTCGCGCGCTTCGCGCCCATGGCGAAGCTGTTCGCGACCAACACCTATCAGGACGTGACGCGCACCTGTGCGCAGATCTGGGGCGGCGTCGCGTTCACCATCGAGTACGACACGCAGCTCTTCTTCCGCCGCGCGAAGGAGCTGCAGCTCTCGTGGTGGGACGTGCCCTACCTCGAGGAGCTGATCGCAGCGGACGTGCTGGATCGCTGAGCGGCGGGGTTGAGCGCGGCCCCCGCACTCACTCGCTCCGCCGGTCGAAGCCGAGCCGCCGTCCACGCGCGGCGGCTGCAGACCCGCCTACGCCGAGGAGTCCGCGAAGACGAAGACGCGGCCCACGCTGTAGCCGGGCTCGTCGAGCTCCCGGTTCACCGCGGGATCGTCCGCGCAGCGACGCGAAGGGGCGCACACGGTCTCGGTCGTTCGCCCGCCGGAGGAGCTCGGAATCCTCGTTCCCGCGCATGCCGCCCGAGCCGCTCGAAGCGTCGTCCCGCGGGCACGGATCTCGCAACGCCGCTCACCTGCGCCCGGCGGAGTGATTATGGTGGTGCCGCGGCAAGCAAGAGCGCACGGCGCGCGGCGCGCGCGGTGCGAATTGCCACGTGGCAGTGGGACAATGGGGGCGCTGGGGGACGCGGCGGGCCGGGGTGCGATCGCCCTCGCGTTCGCGTTCGTCGCCTGCTCCGCTCCGGCTCCTCCGGCGGAACCGGGCGTCGCGGCGGCGGCCGAGGTCGAGGTCGAGACGGCAGCGGTCCGGCGCGGGGCGATCGACCACTGGCTCTCGGCACCGGGCGCGCTCGAAGCGCGGCGCGAGAGCCGCATCGGCCCCGAGGTGCAGGGCACGATCCTGCGCGTGCTCGTCGACGAAGGCGACGTCGTCGAGGCTGGGGCGCTGCTGTTCGAGATCGACCCGGAGCCGTACGTGCTCGCGCTGCGCCAGGCGGAGGCAGGGCTCGATCTCGCGCGCGCAGAGCGCATGCAGGTCGAAGCCGACGTCGCGCGCGCGCGCGCGCTTCGCAGCGAGGGAATCGTCGCGGTCCAGTAGATCGAGAGGCTCGAGACCACGGCCGTCGTGGCGCGTGCGCACGAGCGCCAGGCCGTGAGCGCGGTCTCGCTCGCGCGCCACCGGCTCGCGCAGACCCAGGTGCGCGCACCGTACGCCGGCGGGGTCGCGGCGCGCCTGGCCGACGAGGGCACCACCGCGCTCGTCCAGCCGCAGACCATCGTGCTCGTGCTCCAGGAGACGGCCGTGCTCGAGGCGCACGGCGCGATTCCGGAGGGCCAGCTCTCCCTCGTGCGCCCCGGAGATCCGGCGCGCATCCGCATCGAAGGGCTCGCAGCGCCGATCGAAGGCGAGGTGTCGGCCGTCTCCGACTCGATCGACCCGGCCACGCGCACCTACGGCGTGCGGATTCTCGTGCCCAATCCCGAGGGCGCGCTCAAGGCCGGCGTGTTCGCGCAGATCGACATTCACCCCCGCGCGCTCGCCGACGTCGTGCTCGTGCCGCGCAACGCGATCGACTCCGAAGGCGGCGCTTCGCGGCTGCTCGTCGTGCGCGGCGGCGTGGTGGACGCCGTGCCCGTGACGCTCGGCGTCGTCTCTGCGGGTTCCGCGCAGATTCTGGAGGGCCCGCCGGTCGGCACCACCGTCGTCGTCGGTGCGGCCGCCGGCGAGATCGCGCCGGGCATGCACGTGCGCGCGCGGATGCGCGCGGAGCCCGGCGTGTGAGGCTCGCCGACGTCTCCATCCGCAGGCCGGTCTTTGCGGTGATGCTGATCGGCGGGCTCGTCGTGCTCGGGCTCGTCTCGATTCCGCGCCTCGGGCTCGACCTCTTCCCGCGCGTCGAGTTCCCGATCGTCACGGTCACGACCGTGCTGGAAGGCGCCTCGCCCGAGACGGTCGAGCGCGAGGTCTCTCAAGTCCTGGAGCAATCCGTCAACACGATCGACGGCATCCGCACGCTCTCGAGCCAGTCGAGCGAGGCGCTCTCGATCCTGTTCGTCGAGTTCGACCTCGAGCACGACGCCCAGGAGAAGGCGCAGCAGGTGCGCGAGCGCGTCGCCGCGGCGCGCGGCGAGCTGCCGCGCGACGTGCGGCCGCCGGTGGTCGAGCGCGTCGACCCCGACGCCGCGCCGATCCTCGCGGTGATGCTGGCGGGCCCGCATTCGGTCCGCGCGATCTCGGAGGTCGCGGACAAGCGCGTGAAGCCGCGCCTCGAGCGCATCGACGGGGTCGGCAGCGTGCACCTGCTGGGCGCGCGCCCGCGCCAGATCCGCGTCTGGATCGACCCCGTGCGCCTCGCCGGCTACGGGCTCGCGGTGGACGACGTGCTGGCGGCGCTCGAGCGCGAGCACGTCGAGCTGCCGACGGGCCGGCTCGAGAGCGCGGCCGGCGAGTGGGCGCTCGAGACCGAGGCGCGCGTGACGCGGCCCGAGCAGTTCGGGCGGCTGGTCGTGGCCGAGCGCGGCGGGCGGGTCGTGCGGCTCGAGGACGTGACGCGCGTCGAGGACGGCATGGCCGACGAGCGCACCCTGTCTCGTCTGAATGGACGGCGCGGCGTGTCGCTGCTGGTGCGCCGCCAGTCGGGCGCCAACACGGTCGCCGTCGCCGACGCCGTCAGAGCCGAGCTCGAGCTCATCCGCGCCGCTCTGCCCCCGGGCTACCAGCTCG
>CAYWRY010000284.1:0-2824 GCA_964460485.1 uncultured Spirochaetales bacterium | reverse complement strand
GCTAGGGGCGCTTCGCTGGGCGGAGTCACTCAGGCTGCACGAGCACCTCACGGCGCGGCTCCAGCGCACGCACAGGCCACGGTTCGATTTGCTCGGCTGCGAAGACTTCTCCTCGCTGCGCGCTTCGCTTGCCGCTCACGCCAGCTCGAACACCGGCACCGCCTCGCCCGCGGGCGAGGTCTCGAACACCACGCGCACCTTCGTCCCCGCGCGCGCCTGCTCCGGCGCGCAGCCGACCAGATTCGTGCTCATGCGCACGCCCTCGTCGAGGTCGACCTGCGCGAGCAGGATCGGCAGCCGGCCCGCGTGTCGCGGGTGGTACTCGCGCTGGAGCTGGCCGTGCGCGTAGAGCGTGCCGCGACCCGAGGCGTCGGCCCACCCGAGCTTCGTGGATCCGCAGCGCTGGCAGCGCCTCCGCACCGGAAACATCCAGCCCCCGCAGTCGCCGCAGCGCTGGAGGCGCAGCTTGCCCGCGCGCGCCCCCTCGAAGAACGGGCGGTTCTCGTCGTCGGGCTCGGGCAGCCACGGCTTCGCTTCCGTCATCGCTCGCTCTCCCGAGTCGCCGCGCTACGCCGCGTGGGGCGAGAGCACGAGCGTCGCGTGGTAGTTGAGAACGCCACCGTTGCCCGAGACGAGGATCAAGTCGTTCGGCGCCTGGCGCTCGGCGCCCTGGCCGCGGCCCTGGATCACGGCTTCTGCGACCGGCGTCATGCCCCACATGTAGTAGGCGGAGAGCTCGCCGCCGCCGGTGTTCGTGGGCAGCTTGCCGCCCGGCGCGAGCTTGCCGTCGGCGACGAAAGGACCGCCCTCGCCCTTCTTGCAGAAGCCGTAGTCCTCGAGCGTCGCGATCACCGTATACGTGTAACAGTCGTAGATCTGGCACTGCGTCACGTCGGAGAGGGTGGCGTCCGCCATCGCGAGCGCGCGCGGCCCTGACTTTGCGGCGGGCGTGTGGATCATCGCATCGTTGCCGCTGAGGCCGGCGTCGTGGTTGTGCGCCTGGGCAAAGCCGCGCACGTAGACGGGCGGCTGACGCAGATCGCGCGCGCGCTCGGGCGTCGTCACGATCACCGCGACGCCGCCGTTCGAGACCAGGCAGCAGTCGAGCACGTGGAAGGGCTGCACCACCCAGGGCGACGCCTCGTAGCCGGCGAGGTCGAGCGGCTCCCGCTTGGTCGCGCGCGGATTCATGGCCGCCCACTTGCGCTGGCCGATCGCCACCGCCGCGAGCTGCTCCTGCTGCGTTCCGAACAGGTCCATGTGCCGGCGCGCGGCGAGCGCGTAGAGCGGCAGCGCGCCGGCGAAGCCGTAGAGCCGGAACAGCGCGCCGATCGCATTGCGGCGCCCGCCGCCCGCGTAGGCCGCACCGGTGCGCACACCTTCCTTCAACGGATCGTCCGCGAACACGCAGCACACGTAGTTGGCCAGACCGTTCGCCACGGCCATCGACGCGTACTGGATCATCTGCGCCGCGCTCGATCCGTAGCCCTGCACGAAGGTGAGCACGTTCAGCTCGCGCAGGCCGAGCGTCAGGTGCAGGGGGATGCTCACGCCGTTCGAGACGCCCGCGTTGACCAGCAGGCCGTCGAGCTGCGCCTTGGGCAGCCCGGCGTCCTCGAGCGCGAGGTAGACGGCCTCCGCCGCCAGATCTTCCGCGTCTCGGTAGACGCGCCCCATCTCGGTGATGCCGAGTCCGCAGATCGCGCTGGCGCCGTTCATCGGGTGTGACATGCAAATCTCCGGGCCCCGCACGCCGCGCGCTCGCGCAGCGACGTCGGCAGAGACCGCTCGTCTGGGAGTGTTCACGCGGCGCTGCGGCGGCGCCAGCCGACCGCCTCCGGATGCGCGAGCGCGGTCGCAATCGCACCACAAGCCCGTTCGCGGCAGCCGGCTCTCGCTCGCCGCAGGCGGCGGCGAAGGCGCCCGGCGGGTCTCGCGGCCGCGTCGCCGAAGTAGGATGGCGTCATGGCGAAGCAGGACGACGAGGCGGCGGGCGGCATCGACGCGATCTGGAGCACGGCGATGCACGCGCGCAGAGCCGGGCTCGGGCGCTCGCTGCCGGCGCTGCGCGTCGTGAACCAGCCCGAGGGCTTCGACTGCCCGGGCTGCGCGTGGCCCGAGGCCGAGGAACACGGCGCGATCGAGTTCTGCGAGAACGGAGCGAAGGCGGTCAGCCACGAGGCGACTCAGCGGCGCGTGACGCGCGATTTCTTCTTCGCGCGCACCGTCTCCGCGCTGCGAGCGGAGTCGCACCGCGAGCTCGAGGCGCACGGGAGGCTCACCGAGCCGATGATCCGCCGCCCCGGCACCGACCGCTTCGTGCCGATCTCGTGGAACCTCGCCTTCCAGCGCATCGGCGAGGCGCTGCGCGCGCTCGGCTCGCCCGACGAGGCCGTCTTCTACACGTCGGGCCGCACCAGCAACGAGGCGGCGTTCCTCTACCAGCTCTTCGCGCGCGAGTTCGGCACCAACAATCTCCCCGACTGCTCGAACCTGTGTCACGAGTCGAGCGGCACGGGGCTCGGCGAGATGATCGGCATCGGCAAGGGCACCGTGAGCCTCGCAGACTTCGACGAGGCCGATCTGATCCTCGTGCTTGGCCAGAACCCGGGCAGCAACCACCCGCGCATGCTCGCGACGCTCGCATCCGCCGCGCGCCGCGGTTGCCACATCGTCAGCATCAACCCGCTGCGCGAGCGCGGCCTGGTGCGCTTCAAGCACCCGCAGGAGCTGAGCGGAATCGTCGGAAGCGGAACGCCGCTCGCCGAACGCTTCGTGCGCGTGCGCGTGGGCGGCGACATCGCGCTGCTGAAGGGCGTGATGA
>CAYWRY010000283.1:0-2829 GCA_964460485.1 uncultured Spirochaetales bacterium | reverse complement strand
GACGAGCTGTTCCCGCTGCCCGAGACGACCGCCGAGCGCGCGGAGCGTGCTGCCGTCAACGCGCTGCGCGGGGCGCGCGGGGGCGGCCGGTCGGCCGCGCTCATGCGCTGAGCTCGTCGAGCTCGCGCAGCCACGCCAGCGCCACCGCGTAGGCTTCGGGCAAGCCGTCGCCGCGCGCCTCGAGCGTCTCGGCGATTCCCTCGATCCGGGTCCAGTCCCCGCGCTCCCACGCGCGCGCGCAGCGCAGCGTCTTCGCCAGGGGCGTCTCTTCGCCGCGCAGGGTGCGCGCCAGCTCCGGCTCGAACGCGAGCTCGGCCAGGATCTCGTCCATCGCACGCCCGAGCATCGCGTCGATCTCGGAGAACAAGCCGGCCAGAAACAGGTCGGTCGCGCGCCTCTCGAGCCCGAACAAGGGCGCCATCTCCTCGCAGAAGCGCGCGCGCAGCAACGCGAGGCGGACGAGCTCGGCGGGCTTGTCTCGCGACACACCTGCCATTACCAGCAAGGAGACCCACTTGCGCACCTCGTCGACTCCGAGAAGCGCAAGCGCGTGCCGCACCGAGGCCGTCGCCGCCGGCCGGCCGAACGCAGCCGAGCTCGCGCGGCGCAGCAGCTTGTAGGTGAGCGCGAGATCGCGGCGCACGAGCTCTTCGAGCACGCGCAGGTCGCAGGCGGGCGAACTGACGGCCTCGAGGATGCGGAGGTGCGTCGACTCGAGGCCGCGCAGGTCGGGCGTATGCGTCAGCGTGGGCCTGGTGAAGAAGAAGCCCTGGAACAGCTCATAGCCGCCGGCCAGGGCGTCCTGGAAGTCGGCAAGGGTCTCCACCTTCTCCGCCAGCAGACGCACGCCGTAGCGGCGCAGCCGCTTGGCGACCAGCGCGCGCTCCGCACCGCGGGTCGTGAGGAAGTCGACCTTGACGACGTCGGCCAGCGCGAGCATCGGGTGCCACGCCTCGGACCACGCGAAGTCGTCGAGCGCGAGCGTGTAACCGGCGCGCTTAAGAGCCCGGCAAGCGCGCACGATCTCGGCGTTCGGCTCGACGGTCTCGAGGATTTCGACCACCAGAAAGCGTGGCGGGAGCAGCGACGCCGAGTCGTCAAGGAGCGTCTCGCGCGAGAAGTTCACCCAGGCGGGCAGGCCACCGGTGAGGGCGTCGATCCCGATCATCAGGAACCCGTCGGCGATCACGCTCGACGTCGCGCGCGTGACGGATTCGCAGCGGAACACGTGCTCGGGCCCATTCCGGAAAAGCAGCTCGTAGGCGACCGTCCTAAGCTCGCGGTCGAGGATGGCCTGCCGGGCGACGCAATTGGCTCTCACACATCCTCACCGCGCGTTGGAAGCGAACTTTTCGGCGCGAGTGAGCCAGCGGCGCATCGCGTTTTCTACGGAGGACCCACGTCTCGCGGCCACGCGGGAGAAATACATTCACGCGCGCGTGACGAGTGGCCGATTCGACCAGCGATGGGCCGCGGAGCCCAGCTTGGAGCGAAGCGATGTTCGGCAAGTTCCTCGTCGAGCGCGGCGTTCTCACGGAGAGCCAGCTCTTGCTCGCCCTCGAGACGCAGGAGTCGCTACGCCCATCCATCGGCCGCCTCGCGTTCGAGGAAGGCGTGCTCACGCTCGATCAGGTCGTCCAGGTGATCGATCGCCAGGCGAGCAGCCCGCTGAAGTTCTGCGCCCTGGCGGTGGAACTCGGCCTGATGACCCCGGCACAGCGCGATAGACTTCTCGAGCGCCAGCAGCGCGCGCGCCTCCCGCTCGGACAAGTGATCGCGACGATGGGCCTCGCGCCCGCAGACGTGCTCGAGGACGAGCTCAGCGCCTATCACGAGACGAACGCGAAGAGGTCCCCCACCGGCTGAGCGAAGCGCGTCTCGAACGCAGTCACTCGTGCGCGGCGCTCGCAGGTGCTGCCGCTTCGCCTGCGGAGGCGCCCCCGACGGGCAGCGCGGGCTCCGCCCGTGCGGCGTCCGGCTGCGGAGCTGTGAGGATCCGCGCGGGCTTCGCTTCGCTCTCCGCGGTCGCGGCGGGCGGTGCTGGCGCCTCCGGCGCTTCCGCACGCGGCGGGGGTGCAAACAACTCGCGATTCGTCGAGACGCGCGCAGCCAGGCCACCCCCGCGCTTGATGGCGGCCTCGCTCGCCTTGTTCAGCACGATGATCGCGATGCGGCGGTTGCTCGGATCGTTCGGCGCTTCGGGTCGCAGCGGCAGCGCGGAGCCGACGCCTACGACGCGCAGCACCTTGCCCTCGCGCATGCCGCCGGCGACGAGCGCCCGGCGCGCCGCATTCGCGCGCTCCGCCGAAAGCTCCCAGTTGCCGAAGCTCGCGCCGCCAGCGGCGAAAGGCTGTGCGTCGGTGTGGCCCGAGATGCTGATCTTGTGCGAGGTGGCGTTCAGGCCTGCACCGACGGCGCGCAGCAGCTCCGCCGCGTAAGGCTGGAGCGTGCTCGAGCCCGACGCGAACATCGCCCGATTCTGCGCGTCCACGACTTGGATGCGCAGTCCCTCGCTCGTCAGATCGATCAACAGCTGGTCGCGATAGGCCCGCAGCAACTCGTCGGCGTCTATCGATTCCTCGATGTCGCGCATCAGGTTCTCGAGGCCAGCGGCTTCTCGGCGCTCGAGCTCGGTGCGCGCCTGCGATTGCTCCGCACCCTTCGTGTCGTTGCCCTCCACCACGATCAGGTCCATGCCGGCGGCGGGCAGCACCGAGGGCGTCTTGTCCGATCCGCCGGACGCGCCGTTGGTTCCCATGATGGCTTCTATGAGTGGCTGGCTGAAGTAGCGCGCGATCACCTCGCGCTCCTCTTCGGGCTTGGACGAGA
>CAYWRY010000282.1:0-2870 GCA_964460485.1 uncultured Spirochaetales bacterium | reverse complement strand
CTCGAAAGGCTTTATAGAATTTTTCATGCCGCTTTCGAAAGGCTCTGTCTCCCATTGCATCTTCTACTTCTTTTCCTGGGCTCATCGGGTTTTCGAGTGGGTAGATCCGAGCCTTTTCGGCAGGGGATCGAGCATGCAGGTCAACACCTTGAGCCGCAGGTACTCCTCGTCGCGTAGCCCGTAGGCGCGGCGCTGGATGACGCGGACCTTGTTGTTGAGCCCCTCGACGAAGCCCAGCGCGACCTTGTTCTCTGACTCGCAGTACGCGGCGATCCCGTCCCAGTGCCGGTCGATCATCCGGGCGAACTTCTCGTAGGGCTTGAGTCGCTGCCACTTGAGCTGCTCGCGCCAGTTGTCGAAGAATCGGCGGGCCCAGCCCTCGCGATTGTAATCCCAGAGCTGGCCGAAGGATTCCTTGAGCAGGTACGCCGTATTGAGGCGTTTGTTGGCGGCCAGGAGGGTCTTGAGCCCCCGGCGGGCCTCGGTCGTTAGATTTTCCCGGTGGGAGAGCAACGCGTACTTCTGGCCCTTGATGAACTTGCGGTCCCGCCCGGTCAGCCGCGCGTACTCCTGCTTGCGGATCTTATCCAGCGCCTCGCCCAGGTGCCGGATGATGTGAAACTTGTCGAAGAGGACGGCGGCGCCAGGAGCATTGCGCTTCGTCGAGTTCCGGAACGGCTTCCACATGTCCATGACCGCCATCTCGATCTTTTTTGACCGTTTTTCCCCGAGAAAAGCGAAGAATTCGTCCATGCTCTCCTCGCTGCGGTCTTTTCCACCGAACCAGATCGCGCGCCCCCGCTCCAGGTCGCTCACAATGATCCGGTACTGGTGGCGCTTCTTGATCGAGATCTCGTCGATGCCGATGACCCGAGGCTCGGGCTTGCCTGCCCGCTTGAGCTGCTCTTCCATGTAGCGCTTGTCGAGCTCCTTGACCGTGTGCCAGTCGAGCATGTGCTCGCGCGCCACGTCCTGGATCGTCTGAGTTCGACACTTCTCGCCGATGAGGTATCCGAACCTCTTCGAGCAGAAGGGGCTATCGAGCAGCCACTCCAGTCCCTCGCGCCTCACCTTGCCGCACTTCCGGCAGTCGACTCGGCGGAGATCCACTTCGAGGTAAATCCGGTAATCGCCGGACGAGAGATCGCGGATCTGGCGGGGCCGCTTGTCGTACCAGCCTCTGGCTTCAGTCCCACAGGTGCCGCAGACCGTTTTTTTGAGCGGCGGTTCAGCCGGATGACACGTGCGAAGCGGTCACCGAAGACGCCGCGAAGCTCGCGGACGGGGGTGAAGCCGGGGAAGCGGTAGGCGTCATAGAGGGTCTTCCGGGAAGTGGCCTGGGGCATCCCGACATCATCGTCGGGAACTCAGCGGTGTCAATTCGACATATTTCAGCCTTAACAGGCTGTTGATAAACCACGCCCCAGGACCGCCGCCGGCCTGATCGCGACTTTTTCGGGAGATATCTGGACAAGGTTTCGCGGGGTAGCCCCACCCCGGGAACCTCCTCCGCTACGCCATCTGCGGAGCGACGGTCAGTCGGACGATCCTGAGCAGGTTGTACGCCGCGAGCGCCATGTGACCCTGCGCCTCCGTCCTGCGTCGCCCGAAGAACCGAGACTTGTAGAGTCCACCCACGCTCTTCAGCCAACCGAACTTCTGCTCGATCAGCTTTCGTTTCCGCTGGCTGATCGCGTAGGAGTCATGGCGCGTCGTGCGGCCGTCAAGGCCGGGAACGTGCCTCTTGCTCTGCTCGGCCACATGCGGAGCGATGTCATTCTCGCGGCAGAACTCGACGAAATCCCGCGTGTGGTACGCCTTGTCCGCGCCCACGGAGCTGGGCTTGAAGCCGCGCTTTGACAGTCGCTTCAGCAGCTTCATCGCGCCTTTTCTCTCAGACCTCCCGTTGGCCCGATCGAGGCGGAATCCCACGCAGATCCCGTTGCGGTTCTCCATAACAGCGTTTCCGATATAGCAGAGTTGGGACGTCGTGCCCGAGCTCTTGCGGTAAAGCCGCGCCTCTGGGTCCGTCACCGACCGATGCGTGCCGTTACTGCGCTTCTCCCCGTGAAAATCCCGCGTCGGGTTCCCCGGGTCGTCGTCCGACGGCGGCTTGCGATCCTCTTCCTTCTTCGGCTGAAAGCTCTTCATCGACGCCAGGGACTCGATCAGGGTCCCATCCACCGTGAAGTGCTCGCTCGACAGCAGTTTCTTGCCTCGCGCGAACTCGACGACCTTCTCGAAGAATTTACTGGCGACGTCATGCTCAAGGCATCGCTCCCGGTTACGCGAGAACGTCGAGTGGTCGATCGACGGCGCGTCGATATCCATGTCGAGGAACCAGCGGAAAAGAAGATCCGTGTCGAGTCTTTCGCAAAAGAGCCGGTCTGAGCGCACCGAGTACAGTGCCATCAGGAGCTGCGACTTCAGCAGCGTCTCCGGAGGCGTCGAGGGGCGCCCGATATCGGAGTACATCGCTGTGAACGTCCGGCTCATGTCGCGCAGGACCTCGTCGGCGACCTCTTTGACCTGCCGAAGAGGGTGATCCTTTCGAATCCTCTCCTCGACGTGAAACATGGCGAAAAGCTGGGGCGACTCGTTGACCTGTCCGCGCATGCCCAAAATCTAACCGAAGTCGTGATGACAGGCGACTTTATCAACAGCCTGCTAATGGTAAGAGGGCCCCCTGGCGCCTACGGAAGGCTCTCCACCCGACGCCCTGCTCGAAGCCACCCTCCAGGCGCTGGAATGGCAGCGCTTCCTGGAGCTGGCCGCGAACGAGGCCCGGACCTCGCCCGGAAAATCCCTGACGCACGCCCTCTCCGCGCCGGCGAACTGGGCAGCCGACGCCGTGGCGGCCAGGCTGCGAC
>CAYWRY010000281.1:0-2877 GCA_964460485.1 uncultured Spirochaetales bacterium | reverse complement strand
GCTGCGCGCGAGGCGAAGCAGGCGCCGCCGAACAGCGCCATCGCGCCGATGGGCGAGACGCCGGCCGGGTGGGGCAGCGCGTGGAGCGCGGCGGCGCCTGCCAGCAGCGCGAGCGCCGTGCGCGCGCCGATGGCGGAGGGGAGGGGCGAGTGCGAGGAGGCAGGGACGCGTGCCGATCGCATGGACGGGCCTCGGTGCCGTCGCGCGTGGACGGAGGGCCGGTCCGACCGTCGGCCGCCGCACCGCTCTCACCCGCGAAGAGCCGTTGCAGATTCCGCCGCCCGGGAGGTCTCCTGGCTCTCAGGTGTTCGCCGAGGCGAACGGCTTCGCAGCGCCTTCCCGGTGCGCGCGCCCTCGCGGGCGGTGAGCCCCAGTGGCCTCGTGCCGCGAATCCTCCCTGATCACAGTGGCGCGACCGCGGCCGATTCTCACGGCCTTCCCTCGTAGCCCCGCCCGCGGGCGGAGCGCCGAGCAGCCGCCCAGCGGTAGCAGCGCGCGGCGCGCGCGGTCAACAGGCTCGAAGTGGCCCTTTGGGGTCTGACCCCAACGGGCCATCCCGGTACGATGCGCCGCGCGCTGGGGGGTGCATGCGCTCGGAAGCTTCGCTCGACACGCCCTACGCGCGCCTCGGCGCCGCCCTCGCCCGCGGGCGCGTGGTCGTGGTGGCGGCCTTCGCCACGCTGCTCGCCGCCGCGGCCTTCTACGGCGCGAGCGCCGCCGACCACCTTCCGGCCGGCGGCTTCGAGGTGCCCGGCAGCGAGAGCGACCGCGCGGTGAAGGAGGCGGAGCGCCGCTTCGGCATCGGCGCGCCCGACGTGCTCGTGCTCTACCGCGACGAGACCAGCGACGTGCGCGATCCGCTGTTCGGCTCGCTGATCCTCGATCTGCTGGAGGTGGTGTTCGAGGACCCGGGCGTCGTGGGCGCGACGACTTATTGGGACACGAGCCAGGAGTCGCTCGTCTCCCACGACCGCCACGAAACGCTGGTGATCGTCTCGCTGGCCGGCACGAACGCCGACAAGCTCGCGACGCTGAAGCGCGTCGAGCCGCTGCTGCGCGCGGTGGACGAGCCCATCGAGGTCGCGATCGGCGGCCACGTGGCGGCGTCGATCCTGGCGCAGGCCACCGCGAAGGTAGATCTCGCGAAGGCCGAGGCCGTCGCCATCCCGATCGCGCTCGTGCTCACGCTGCTCTTCTTCCGGAGCGTGGTCGCTGCGCTGCTCCCCATCGTGATCGGCGGCTTCGCCATGGCGAGCTGCGCGGCGCTGGCGCGCGTCGGCTCGCACTTCATGGACATCTCGATCTTCGCGCTGAACGTGGCAGCCTTCCTCGGCCTCGGGCTCTCGATCGACTACGCGCTCTTGCTCGTGCAGCGTTTTCGCGAGGAAACGGGCAAGGGCCTCTCGCCGGCCGACGCCACCGCCACCACCCTCGACACCGCGGGCCGCGCAATCTTCGTCTCCGGCCTCACCGTGGTCGTGAGCCTCGCGGTGCTGATCCCCGTGCCCGTGCCGATCCTGCGCAGCATCGCGATCGGCGGCTCGCTGGCGGTGCTCGCCTCGCTGCTGGGCGCGCTGCTGCTCCTGCCCGCGCTGCTCTCCTGGCTCGGGCCGCGCATCGACGCGGGCGCGATCGGGCGCGCGCCCGAGGCGACCGAGCCGAGCCGCATGTGGCGCCGCATCGGCGGCTTCTCGATGCGGCACCCGTGGCTGACGATGCTCGGCTGCCTGGTGGTGCTCGCCGCTTTCGCGAGCCCGGTGCTGCACATGCAGAGCGCCGTCCCCGACACGCGCATGTTCGCGAGCGACTCCGAAGTGCGGCGCGTGGACAAGACGCTCGGCGATGCCACGCGCTTCGATCCCGGCGGCGCCTCCATCATGCAGGTCGTCGCCACGGCGCCGGGCGACCCGCTCGCCCCCGACCAGCTCGCGCTGCTGCGCGCCTACGCCGCGCGCATCGCCGCGCTCCCGGGCGTCACCGAGGTGCGGACGCCGCTGAACGACCTCGATCCCGCTGCGCTCTCGGAGGCCGAGATCCGCGCCGCGGCCGCCGCCGACCCGCTCGCGACGCGCGTGCGCCGCACGATCCACGAGCACACCGTGCTGCTGGTCGCCGGCAACGAGCACCCGTGGCGCTCGCTGGCCGCGGCCGGGGTGCTCGACGCCGTGCGCGCCGTCCCGCACCCGGGCATCGGCGTGAAGGTGGGCGGCGCCACCGCGCAGATGAACGACCTGAAGGCCGTGATGCGGACCTGGGGCGTGAACGCGGCTGTGCTCGTGCTCGTCTGGAACTTCCTCGTGCTGCTGATCGCCTTCCGCTCCGTGTTCGTCCCCCTCAAGGCGACCCTGATGAACATCCTCTCGCTGTCGGCGAGCTACGGCCTGCTGGTGATCGTCTTCCAGGACGGCTGGGGGGCCGGCGTGCTGGGCTTCGAGCCCCTCGAAGGCATCGACCCGACCATCCCCGTGATCCTGTTCGCGGTCGTGTTCGGGCTCTCGATGGACTACGAGGTCTTCCTGCTCTCGCGCATCCAGGAGGAGTGGCGGCGCACCGGCGACAACCGCGAGAGCGTCCTGCACGGCATCGAGTACACGGGCCGCATCATCACCAGCGCCGCGCTGATCATGATCGTCGTGATCGGGGCGTTCGCGGCGGGCGACCTCGTGTACGTGAAGCAGGTCGGCGTCGGGATCGGCGCCGCGGTGGCGCTGGACGTAACCCTCGTCCGCGCGCTGCTCGTGCCTGCGACGATGCAGCTGATGGGAGAGTGGAACTGGTGGGCGCCGAGGTGGATGCGCCGCCGCAGGGCGACGCCGGCTGAGGTCTGAGAGCGCGTCGGAAGTGCGCCCTCACCGGGTCCGCGCTCGAATCGGACGG
>CAYWRY010000280.1:0-2878 GCA_964460485.1 uncultured Spirochaetales bacterium | reverse complement strand
CGCTAGGCGATCGCGTGCTCGCCCGCGAGCCCCTCCGCCTCGGCGAGCCAGCGCGCGTCGAGCTTCCTCGGCGCGAGCTCGGCCTCGCGCGCGATCTCGCACTGGAGCGCGGCGAGCACGTCGGCGCGCGTCGCGCCGGGCGCCTCGTCCTCGACCGCGCCCGCGGTCGCCGGATCCCAGGGCACGCCCATCGCGGCGTACACCGGCACGAGCACCTCGCGCACGCGCGCGGCGTCGCGCACCACGATCACGCCGCCCACGTGCGCCGCGCCCTTCACGAGCCGCTGCCCCACGCCCATCAACTTCACGGCGCCGCGCGCGTTCACGCTGTGGTCGCCGGGGCAGTACTCGCCGGGCACCGCGCCGACGCGCGCGTCGAGGCCGAGCGACGCGAGCGCGCGCGCGACGACGCCGGCGATCCAGTCGAAGCGCCGCGCGACCGACCCGCGCGGCTCGGGGTCGGGAATGCACCACGCGAACGCGATCGTCTCGCGATGGAAGACGGCGGCGCGCCCGCCGGCGAGGCGCAGCACGGCGTCCCAGCCGAGCGCGCGCGCGGAGCCGACCGCCTCGCGGAAGCCGGGGCGCGCGCGATCGAGCACGGAGAACGCGACGACGTCGGGCGGCGCGTGCAAGCGCAGCGACTCGCCCGCCTCGCCGCGCGCGGCGGCGTGCAGGAGCGCGCGCGATACGGCGGTGTCGTAGGCCGCACGCTCGGCGAAGGACTCGGTGTAGAGCGCGATCGACCGGGTCACCGCACGCCCTGGGTTCGCTCCCGGCGCGGCGCGCCCGCTCCCTGCGCGCGCGCTCGCCGGCGATCGCGCGCACCCTAGCCGGACCGCTCGTCGGGGTCAGAGCCCGATCGACGGCTGTTGCGCGATACCGCCGCGCGCCTTCTGGGAGGAGTGCGCGCATGGGACCGCTGGAAAGGATTCACGTCGTCGAGCTGGGCGTGTGGATCGCGGGGCCGGCGGCCGGCGGCATCCTCGCCGATTGGGGCGCGGACGTGGTCAAGATCGAGCCGCCCGGGCTCGGCGAGCCGGCGCGCCTGTTCCAGTCCATGCTCGGCAGCCCGCGGGCCGCGCGCTCGCCGAGACGCTGATCGCGCTGCTCGACGCAGCCTTCGCGCAGAAGACGCGCGCCGAGTGGGCGGCGGTCTCGACGCGATCCCAGACATGTGGTGGGCGCCGGTGCAGGACCTCGAGGAGGTGATCGCCGACACGCAAGCGCGCGCAACCGGCGGCTTCGTCGAGGTGCCCGACGCGGGCGCCACGAGCACTCTCCCGGCAACGCCCGCCGATTTCGCCGGCGCGCCCTGGGCGCCGCGCTGGCTGGCGCCCGCGCGCGGCCAGCACACAGGCGAGCTGCTGCGCGAGCTGGGCAAGAGCGACGCCGCGATCGCGTCGCTGCGGGCAGCGGGCGCCGTGGTGTGAGCGCGCGCGACTGAGACGCCGCTCACGCGCGGCGCGTGCGCCCGGTCACGCGTGCCCGACGGCGCGCGAACTTTCTGCGCGAGATTCGCCGCGTGGGTGGCTGCGGTCACTTCGCAGCGCGGGATCGCGCCCGATGTTCCTCGAACGACTGTTAGGCCTGAAGGGGGCAAGGGTGCGAGAGAAGGTGTGGGCGCGACTCACCCTGAGTTGGCTGCTCGCGTGTGCCGTGCCGCTGAGCGCGAGCGCGCTGAACGTGCCGGGCACGAGCGCGCAGCTGGCCTGGACTGCCGCGACCGGCCCAGTGGCGGGCTATGCGGTGGAGGTCTCGCGCAACGGCGGCGCGTTCCTCGAAGAGAGCCGCGTGGCGGCGACCGCCACATCGGTCTCCGGCGCGATCGGCGACACGCTCACCGTGCGCGTGCGCGCCTATGACGCGATCGGCCGCGTCGGCCCGGCGTCGACGCCCTCCGACGCGATCACGTTCACCAGCACTGCACCGCCGCCGCCTCTTCCGGCCCCGAGCGGGCCCACCGGCGACATCGACGGCAACGGCCTCACGGATGCCCTCGCCTTCGACTCCGCGACGGGCACGCTGAGCGCCGTGCTGCTGATGGGCGACGGATCGCGGCGCTGGGTTTCGCTGGGCGCGCCGCGCGACCCGGCGATGCGGCCGGCAGGCTATTCCGACGTCGACGGCGACGGGAGCGCGGATCTTCTGCTGCGCAACGCGACGAGTGGCGCGAACGAGCTGTGGCTGATGCGCGGCACCACCTACGCGGTCCTCCCGCTGCCCGCGCAGGCTGCGCGCTTCGGCGTTGCCGCGTTGCGCGACTTCTCGGGCGACGGCTTGGCCGACGTGTTCTTCCACGACGCGACGAAGGGCGAAAGCGTGCTGTGGACGCTGACCGGAGACGGCGTGTCGGGCGCGCTGCCGGTCGATCCGGCGCCCACGGGCTCGAAGCTCGCGGCGATCGCCGACGTGGACGGCGACGGCGCTCCGGATCTCCTGTGGCAGCACACGTCGAGGCGCACGCTCCAGGCCTGGCTGCTGAGCGGCACCGTCCCGCGCGCCGTGGTCGGTCTCGGCACCGGGCTGTCTGGCGCGCGCGTCGTCGGCGTCGGCGACTTCGACGCGAGCGGCAGCGACGACCTCGTCTGGTCGAAGCCGACGACGACGGGCTTCGACGTGTACGTGTGGTTCCTCGCGGGCACGAGCGCTCCGCGCATCGGTCTCGCCGCGGGCTTCGGCTCGAAGACGTCCTTCCGCGGCGTGGTCGATGCCGATGCCGACGGACGGGACGACTTCGTGGTCGAAGGCACCTCCCGCGTCGCGTTCGAGGTGTCGCCGGTGCGCCCGTCCGGCTCGACGACGCGCTGGCTCACGACCCAGCTCAAGATCCCGAGCGGGCTGAGCGGCACCTGGCAGTTCGTCTCCCTCGACTGAG
>CAYWRY010000279.1:0-2942 GCA_964460485.1 uncultured Spirochaetales bacterium | reverse complement strand
CTAGTGGGCGCGCCGCGGGAAACGCGGCTGATACTGGCCGTCGCGCAGCTCCCCGAACAGCTCGCGCACCTGGGGGTGCGCGACCGGACCGTGCTCGCCGTCGGGCAGGAGGTTCTGCTCCGAGACGTAGGCGACGTAGGTCGTCTCGGCATTCTCGGCGAGCAGGTGGTAGTAGGGCTGATCCTTGCGCGGGCGCACGTCCGGGGGGATCGCGAGCCACCACTCCTCGGTGTTCGCGAACTCGGGGTCGACGTCGAAGATCACCCCCCGGAACGGGTATGTGCGGTGACGGACGACCTGTCCGATGCGGAAGCGCGCTTCGCGAAGGGCCTGCATCGCGCGCAGGGTGTCGGCGCTACTGCGCCTTCGCAATCACCACCTCGACGCGGCGATTGCGGGCGCGGCCCTCCGGGTCGTCGCCGCCGTCCGGCTTCCGCTCGGCGACGAGCGGGCGCGACTCGCCGAGACCCTGCGCGGAGATGCGCTCGGTCGCGATGCCCGAGGCTTCGAGCGCCTCGGCCACCCGCCGCGCGCGCCGCAGCGAGAGCTCGAAGTTGTAGGCCTCGGTGCCCATTGCGTCGGTGTGCCCCTCGCAGATCAGCTCGTTCTCGGGAGCGAGGCGCTTCACGATCTCGGCGATCTTCGCCACCGAGACCTCGCCCTCGGGCGTGAGGGCGTCGCTGTCGAAGTCGAAGAGCACGTCGGTCACGAGCACGGTGACGCCGCGGTCGTCGATGCGCGTCTCGAAGCCGCTCGCACCGAGTTCCGCTTCGAGCGCCCCGGGCTTCTGCTTCGCGGCGCAGCCGGTCGCGAGCAGCAGCGCGAGCGCGCCGCGCCGCACGGCCAGCGCGAGGTGGCGAGGTCCAGCGGTCCCACGCATGGGTCATCTCCCTCCGGCGCCGCAGCTTGCCGAACCTTCCGGGCGAATGAACCCTCAACCGATGCCCTCGTTGGAAGCGCGCGCCGTCGGCCTGATCCTGAACCCCATGTCGGGCCGCGACGTGCGCAGGCTCATGGGCCGCGCGCAGACCGAGACGCTCGAGGTGAAGCGCAGCCAGCTCGCGCGCGCCGTGGTCGGCGCGGCGGCGGCCGGCGCGACCCAGTTCCACTACGTGCGCGACGTCTTCCGCCTGGCCGAGCAGGCGCTCGAGTACCTGCAGCTCGAGGACGTGAAGATCTCGCCGCTCGACATCGGCGCGCTCACCACCACGCCCGCAGACACCGCGCGCGCCGCCCGCGCGATGCGCGAGGCGGGCTGCGGCGCGCTCCTGGTGATGGGGGGCGACGGCACGAGCCGCATCGTGGCGAGCGCCTGGACCGACGCGGCGCTCGTCGCGCTGTCGCTCGGCACCAACAATGTGTTTCCCGAGCGCGTGGAGGCGACGCTCGCCGGCGCCGCGGTCGGCCTCGTCGCCAGCGGACGCGTCGCCCTGGAGGAGGTTGCGCAGCGCGCGAAGCTGATCCGCGCGCGCTTCGCGGACGGCGCGGAGACGCTCGCCCTGATCGATGCGGTGCTCGTGGCGGACGACCACCCGGGCTCGCTGCTGCCCTTCGACGCCGGCAAGATCCGCCGCGCGATCCTCTCGCGCGCCGAGCCCGACGCGGTCGGCATGTCGCCGCTGGGCGGGCTGCTCTTGCCGACCACCAAGCACGACGACGCCGGCGTCGACGTCGCTTGCTGCGCGCCGGGGCAGGGCGGCCGCGCGCTGCTCGCCCCGATCTCGCCCGGCCTCTACCGCACGGCGTTCGTGACGCGCGCGCGCCGCGTCGCCCTCGGCGAGCCGATCGTCGTGGAGGGCCCCGGCACCCTCGAGTTCGACGGCGACCGCGAGCGCGTGATCGCCCAAGGCGAACGAGCCGAGCTGCGCGTCGTGCGCGACGGCCCGTGGCAGATCGACGTGCAGCGCGCGCTCACGCTCGCCGCCGAGCGCGGCCTGTTCCTCGATCGCCCGCACTGGCACGACGAGGGGGATACGGGGGAAGGACCGGGGTGTTGTTGAGGTTGGCCCTCAATCGGCCTGGGAAGGCACTCCGTTCCTGAGTTCGTCGTCGGTGAGGAAGGTACCGCTGCAGACCTTCGAGCCCGCGCCCGCAGCTTCAATCATTCGGGAGATCGAGACGGCGGCGTGCATTGTCGTGTTCACCACGAAGAAATCAGAGCGCGTCTCGCTTGAGAACCACAGGTCGGGCGTGCTGTCGATGAGGATCTTCTACTGCTGGCGGAGCGCCTGCGTCGACCTCACGCCCGGGGCGTAGACCCAGTCGCAAGAGACGATCATCTCCCTGCGGGTGCAGCTCACGACAGCAATGTCTCCGTCGACGACGGTGGGCGGATGTGTCGGATCAAGAGTGCTGCCGACGAGGATCTCGCACTTGTCGAGCGCAAGATGGAAGTCGTGAGCGTGCGCCGCGCCCACGCTGAGCGCGGCGAGCACGAGACCCGGAATCGCTGATGTTCGGCAGGGCATCGCCGCCTCGGCACTCACGCCGCCAGCTTGCTCGTATCGATCCGGTACAGCTCCGCGCAGCTCGCGCCGAGGATCGCGGCCTTCTGTTCGGCTGTCAGGGACTTCGTGTGCTCGGCGAGCATCTGCTGGCTCCAGGGCCAGGTCGAGTCGCTGTGCGGGAAGTCGTTCGCCCAGAGCAGGTGCCGCCAGTTCATGTCGTTCGCGACCTTGAACGCCACCCAGTCGTCCTGGAACGTGGTGTAGATGTTGGCGCGGAAGTACTCGCTCGGGAGCTTCGAGAGCTGCTGACCGGCGGGCAGCCAGTAGCGATGGCGCTTGTAGGCGTGGTCCATCCGGTACATGTAGTGAGGCACCCAGCCGGCGTCGGCCTCGGCGCACACCACCTTCAAGTGTGGGTGCCGCTCGAAGACGCCGCCGAGCACCAGCGTGCCCATGATGTCCTGGCAGCCGCGCATGATGCTGAGGAAGCCGTTC
>CAYWRY010000278.1:0-2962 GCA_964460485.1 uncultured Spirochaetales bacterium | reverse complement strand
GCCAGCTCGAGCATGTCGATCTTCTCGAGCTGCGAGGGCGCGCCGTACTCGGGCGTCATCACGTAGACGGCGGCGTCGGCGAGGTCGACGATCTCGCTGTCGCTCTGACCGATGCCGGCGGTCTCCACGAGCACGAGGTCGAAGCCTGCGGCCTCGAGCACGAGGACGGCGTCCTGAACGGCCTGCGAGAGCGCGAGGTGCGCCTGACGCGTCGCCAACGAGCGCACGAACACGCCGGCGCCGTGGACCGAGTTCATGCGGATGCGATCGCCCAGCAGTGCGCCGCCCGAGCGGCGCCGCGTCGGGTCGACGAGCAGGAGGCCGAGCCGCCGCTCGGGATAGTCGAGCCGAAAGCGCCGCACGAGCTCGTCGACCACGCTCGACTTGCCGGCGCCGCCAGGCCCGGTGAAGCCGAGCACGGGCACTGCCTTCGCGGCCGCCTGCACTCGCAGCGCGGCCCGCAGCTTCTCGGCGGCAGCGAGCGAATCCGCCGCCGCCTCCTCGAACCAGGTGATGGTGCGGGCGACGGGTCCGGGCTCTCCGCTCGCCAGCGCAGAAGCCTCGGCGGCGCGCGGCGGCAGCGCGTGCTTTCGGCACTCGTCGAGCATCGCGCCGATCATGCCGTCGAGTCCCAGCGTGCGACCGTCCTCGGGGCTGAAGATGCGCGCGACGCCGTACGCGTGGAGAGCTGCGATCTCCTCCGGCACGATCGTGCCGCCGCCGCCGCCGTAGACGCGGATGTGGCCGGCCCCGAGCGCGCGCAGCCGGTCCACCAGGTACTGGAAGAACTCGACGTGGCCGCCCTGATAGCTCGACACCGCTACTGCCTGCGCATCCTCCTGGATCGCGGCCTCGACGATGTCTTGCACCGAGCGGTCGTGCCCGAGGTGGATCACCTCGGCGCCCTGCCGCTGGAGCAGGCGGCGCATGATGTTGATCGCGGCGTCGTGGCCGTCGAAGAGCGACGCGGCGGTAACCACGCGGATGCGCTGCGGCGAGCGGTGCAGCGTGGCGACGGTGGCGGCAGCGGTCATGCGCTCTCCTTCGCGAGCCCAGCGCGCGCGGCCAGGTGCGCCTCTACGCGCGCGGCGACGTGGTCGCGGTACTTGCTGATCTCGTCTCTCAGGTCGCCGAGCTCGGCGATGCGGCGGTCGAGGTCCGCGAGGCGCTTCCCGAGCAGCGCGTCGAGCCGCGCCAGCATGGCACGCGTCGAGCCCTCGATCGCGTAGACCGCGTTCAGCTCGCGCACCTCTTCTAAAGAGAGGCCGAGCGCCTTGAGCCGCGTGATGAAGCGCAGCCGCTCGAGCTCGTCCTGGCCGTACACGCGCCGCGCGCCCGCGCGCCGCCGCACGCCGGGCAAGAGCCCGAGCTCTTCGTAGTACCGCACCGTGCGTGGCGAGAGTCCGAGGCGCTCACACACCTCGGAGATCGAGAGTTCGGCGGCTCGGGGCTCGCCCATCGGAGTACCTCGGCCAGTTGACGTGAACTGGCAGACTACCGGCGGGCTGCGCGACCCGCCATCACCCCTCTCACTCCCCGCGGGCGCCCAGCGCGATCCCGGATGGACTCGCCTCACGCCTTGCGTGCCGCCCTCGCCCGTCCGCCCAGCACCGCGCGGTACACGCGTCCCGGTAGCGGCCGCTTCAGCACGTCGCGGGCCATCCAGTCGGTCACGTCCACCAGCGCGTCCAGGTGAACGCCCGTGCAAATCCCGGAGCGCTCGAACAAGTCCACCACGTCCTCCGTCGCGACGTTGCCGGAGGCGCCCGGCGCGTACGGGCAGCCGCCGAGTCCGCCCAGGGACGAGTCGAACGCGCGCACACCCTCCTCGTAGCCCGCCGCGACGTTCGCGAGCGCGCGACCGTAGGTGTCGTGGAAGTGCAGCGCGACGCGATCCAGCGAGATCTCTCCCGCGAGCGCGCGCACGAGTTCGCGCACCTGCCGCGGCACCCCGACGCCGATCGTGTCGCCGAACGAGATCTCGTCGGCGCCGAGCGCGAGGAGCTGCCGGGTCACGCGCATCACCTGCGCGACCGGCACGTCGCCCTCGAACGGGCAGCCGCACACCGTCGACAGATAACAGCGCAACAGTTTGCCGTCGGCCTTCACGCGCTCGACCACCGGCTCGAAGCGCTCGAGGTGCTCGGCGATCGGACGATTCACGTTCGACCTGTTGTGGGACTCGCTCGCCGAGGCGAAGAAGGCGACCACGTCGAAAGGCGAGCGCGCGAAGCGCTCGTAGCCGGCGAGGTTCGGGACGAGCGCCATGTACGAGACGCCGGGCCGCCGCTCGAGGCGCGCCGCAAGCTCGTCCGCGTCCGCGAGCTGCGGGATCCACTGCGGCGAGACGAAGCTCGTCGCGTCCATCGAGCGGATCCCCGCGTCCGCGAGCCGCCCGAGCAGCTCGAGCTTCGTCTCGGTCGGGACGACATCCGCCTCGTTCTGAAGCCCGTCCCGCGCCCCCGCCTCGTGAATGCGAACGTCGGCGGTCATCGCGCCTCCCCGCTCACCTCTTCCCTCGCGCGGCCGAGTCTACGACGAGCCAAAGCGGCGCGTGCGGCGGCGCGAGCGGCCGCGGGCGGGCCGGGCGGCGGAGGCGGTCCCAATCAAACTCCCGGCCGCCGGAGCGCGCCCCGGCCCGGCTGCGGTCGCAGGCTCACGAGCGAGAGACACGGCTCAGCGAAGCGGCTCCGACGCGCGACCTTCCTCAGACTCCGACGACGAACGAGCAGCTCGTCGTACCCGAGCCGCCGATGTTCAGCGTTTGGAAGTTCTTCGCGCCTTCTACCTGATAAGCCCCGGCCTGGCCGGTCACCTGGAGGTAAGAGTCGAGTAGCTGGCGCACGCCGGTGGCGCCCACTGGATGGCCCGCACCGATCAGGCCGCCGCTGGGGTTGATCGGGTGCTTGCCGTCGATCTCGAGCCAGCCGGCCTCGACCGCCTTCCAGCTCTCGCCCGGGGC
>CAYWRY010000277.1:0-2980 GCA_964460485.1 uncultured Spirochaetales bacterium | reverse complement strand
CTAGCGCTTCAGCTTCGCGATCACGCGATCTGCGTAGCCCTTCAGCGCGTCGATCTTCTGCTGCAGCGCCATCGTGTCCGGCTTGTAGGCGTCGCGGAAGCCGACGATCACGTCGGTGATGCCCTTGTCTTCGAGCCGCCGCACGCCGTCGACGCTGAAGCCGTCCAGCGAGATCACGTGCAGCTCGAACGGCTTCTCGTCGGTGCCGTACTCTCGACGCAGTGCCTGGATGCGGGCCAGCGCGCCGTCGAGGTCCGCGGCCTTGCCGCCGCCGCCGTGCATCCAGCCGTCGCCGAGCCTCGCGGCGCGCTTGTAGGCGGCCTCGGTGTGGCCGCCGATCAGGAACGGGATCGGCTTCGTCGGAGCGGGGCAGAGCTTGATCGGCTCCAGGTCGAAGACCTCGCCGTGGTATTCGAACCACTCCCCGGTCGCGAGGCCGCGGATGATCTCGATGCACTCGTCGAGCCGTTTGCCGCGCCCCTCCCAGGGCACGTTCATCACGCGGAAATCGTCCGGCCAGGGCGAGAGCCCGACGCCGAAGCCGAAGCGGTTGTCCGAGAGCACCGCCACCGACGTCGCCTGCTTCGCCGCGAGCACCGGGTGCCGCAGGGGCAGCTTCACGACGAAGGTGGTGAAGCGCAGCTTCTGGGTGATCGACGCCAGCGCGCCCATCAGCACGAACGGCTCGATGAAGGGTTTGCCCTCGAGGAACTGGCGATCGCCGTCGCCCGTGTACGGGTACTTGGTGTCGGAGTGCTTCGGGTACATCAGCGACTCCGGCACTGTGAACGAGTCGTAGCCGCAGCGCTCGGCCTCGACCGCCAGTGTCAGGAGCTGCTTGGGCTCGCACATCGACTCGGCGAACGTGAAGCGCACGGGGGGTTCTCCTCGGAGTTGCGGCGAGCGTTGGTACTCGATTCCCTCCCGCTGGGCGAGCTGAGGAGGGCGCGATGCCGTTCTTGATCCTCTACGGTGGCGAGCTCGCGTTCGCGTTCCTTGGCGCGCGCGTCGCGGTGTGGATGTGGCGTTCGAGGGAGCGCGTTCGGCAGATGTGGCGCGAGCGGCACGCTCCTTCGCCGTGCGGGCCGAGCTTCACGCCGGACCCGACGCGCGTGTCGCCGCCCGAGGCGATCGCGCTCGCGGCGGTGCCCGCGCGGCGGCGAGAGGACGAGCTCGCGCCGCTGCGCCGCGCTGCCTGAACGCCCTCGCCGCGACGCGCGCCGACTCAGGCCGCGCGCGCGGCGCGGATCGCACGCGCGAGCGCGGGCACGTCGGGGAGCCGCGCGCAGTCGACGGGCGGCCAGTCGTCGTGCGGGTCGAGGAGCAGCGCGTGCACGCCGGCGGCGCGCGCGCCCGCGACGTCGGCGGAGTACAGATCGCCCACGTGCAGCGTGGTCTCGGAGCGCGCGCCGCTCCGCTCCAGCGCATGCGTGAAGATGCGCGGGTCGGGCTTCTCGAAGCCGACGAGGTGCGAGTCGACGACGACATCGAGCAGCGCGCGCAGACCCGCGCGGCCGAGACCGCGCTCGACCGTGCCGTCGGCGTTGCTCACGACGACGAGCCGCAGCCCCAGCCCACGCAGCTCGCGGAGCGCTTCGGCGACGCCGGGCAGCGGCACGTTCCAGAGCTCGTCGCTCGCGCCGGGCCGGTAGATGCGCTCGCGCGCTTCTTCCGCCACGCGCACGCGCTCGGCGGCGGCGAGGCCGCGGGCGGCCGGCAGGTGGTCGAGCAGATTGCTGAGAAACGAGAAGTGCGTCTCCTCGGCCTGCTGTGAAGCGCCGCGCTCGAGCCAGGCCGAGAGCTTGGGGCGCGCCGCCGCCTCCGCACGCGAGATCTCGGCGGGCGGAGCGACGACGCCGTGGCGCGCCAGCTCGCCCGCGACGATCGCGAAGTCGATCGAGATGAGCGTGTTGCCGGCGTCGAGGAACAGCGTCTCCAGCGACGCCAGCGGGAGGCGCGCGGGCATCAACGCCTTCGCGCCACGATGACTTCGACGCGGCCGCGCTGCCCGACGAAGCCGGAGGCGAACCAGCTCGTGAGCGAAACGATCAGCCAGCCGCCCAGCGCGCTCCAGAAGCCCGCGACGTGGAAGCCTTCGAGGAGCCAGGCCACGAGCCCCAGCATCGCCGCGTTCACCACCAGCAGAAAGAGGCCGAGCGTCACGAGCGTGAACGGCAGCGTGAACACGACGGCGAGGGGCCGCACGACGGCGTTCACCACGCCGAGCAGGAGCGCCGCCGCGGCGAGGTCGAGTGGGGCGTCGAAATGCACGCCGGCCAAGACCTGATCGGCGAGCCAGAGGCCGAGTGCCGAGATCGCCCAGCGCAGCAGGAATCCCCGCATGCCGCTCTCTCCTCGCGCGCGGGCGCGCAGCATACGCGACGCGCGACTCGAGGCGCGCTGCCCCTTGCGCGGCGCCGCGGAGACTCGCGAGGCTCGCGGAGAAGGAGAGGGACGCATGACGCTCTCGCGAGTCGCCCTGATCGCCGGCGGGTTGTTCGTGGCGATCCAGCTGATCCCACTGCCGCGCACGAATCCGCCCGTGGAGAGCCGCATGCCGGCGCCCGCGGAGGTGCAGGCGATCCTCGACCGCGCCTGCATGGACTGCCATTCCCACGAGACGAAGTGGCCCTGGTACGCATACGTCGCGCCCGTCTCGTGGCTCGTGGTCTACGACACCCACGAGGGCCGAGAGCACATGAACCTCTCGAAGTGGGACAGCTACCCCGCCGATCGCCAGCGCAAGAAGACGCGCGCGATCTGGGAGGAGGTCGACGAGGGCGAGATGCCCATCCCGCCCTACTTGATCGTGCACCCCGAGGCGAAGCTGAGCGACGCGGACAAGGCGACGCTGAAAGCGTGGAGCGCGGCGCGAGTGCGCGAGCTGGGCGGCGCTGCGGAGGAGGAGAGCGGCGCCGCCGAGCACTGAGCCGCGCGGCGCAGCGAAGCGCCTTTCGGACCCGGGATCGTCAGCGCTTCG
>CAYWRY010000276.1:0-3044 GCA_964460485.1 uncultured Spirochaetales bacterium | reverse complement strand
GCGTGACAGGGGCGGTCACGAGCTGAGCGAAGTGAACAGGCAGAAGGCCCAAATCCGCGAGAACTTCACCCGCTACGCCGAGAGCGAAGGACCGGAGTTTGGCGTCCTCCACGCGGTGACGAACCACGACGTGCGCTTCGTGGACGCGACCACCGCTCACGGCCGCGCGTACCTGCTCGATCTGCGCACCACGGAAGGCGTCGAGAACCCGCTGATCCTGTTCGGCGTGTACGACGACATCTATCGAAAGGCGGGCGGCGCCTGGAAGATCCATCGCACGCGCATCGACTTCCTGTGGCCCAAGCGGCGCTACCTGGGGCCCCGAGAGATCTGAGGCCAGCGCGCCGGTCGCCCGCGCGGGCTCGAAGAGGTGGTGGAGGCGCCGGGAATCGAACCCGGGTCCGCGTGACGTCCAACGCCCGCATCTACGCGCGTAGCGTCCGCTCGATCTCGGGGTGGCCAGTCGCGGACGCCGGAGGAGCCAACCCCTTGGCAGGCATCGATCTCGCTCTCCGGTAACGGCTTGCCAGCGGCCGGGAACCAGCCTTCCGATGGCGTCCGCTCCCCTCTAGAAGGCGTCGAGGACGGACGTCGCTATCTAGGGATTAGCTAGGCAGCGAGTGCGTAGTTGTCGTCGGCAGTTGTGACTACCAACTGCGGCAGGATTAACGAGGTCGCCACCCCCTCGGCGCGCAGCGTTCGCCTTCGATCACCCGTCGAAGCCGATCGCCCCCACGATGCGCTGGAAGCTAGGCGCGAACCCCGGGTGGGCAAGTCGCACGGCCGGACGGACGAAATGCCTGACGCGTCGGGCGCGCCGTCCTATGCTGCCCGACTCGCGTCTGGAGGCGCCGATGTCGAGCTCGCTCGCGGATCTGGACCTGCTCTCCCCCGATGTCTACGTGAACAGCGGCTATCCGCACGAGGCCTGGACGCGCCTGCGCCGCGAGGCGCCCGTGCACTTCATGGAGAAGGCGGTGATGCCCTATTGGGCGGTCACCAAGCACGCCGACATCGCGTTCGTGGGCAAGCACCCGGAGCTGTTCCTGAACGCGCCCCTGCTCGTGCTGCCTTCCGAGAAGCAAGATCTCGTGCGCGAGTTTGAGCCGCCGCCGACGCTGATCCAGCTCGACGGCCCCAAGCACACCGCCTACCGCAAGCTGATCTCGAAGCGCTTCACGCCGGGTGCTCTGAGGAAGATCCACGCCGACATCGAGGCGATCGCCAAGGAGATCGTCGACGCGCTGCTCGAGCAGGGCGACGAGGGGCGCTGCGACTTCGTCGCGAAGGTCGCCGCGCCGCTGCCGATCGCGGTGATCGCGTGGCTGCTCGGCGTGCCGAAGTCGGACTGGCGCCTGCTCTTCGACTGGACGAACCGCACCATCGGCGCGGCCGACCCGGAGTATCAGGTGCCCGGTCAGACGCCGTCTCAGACGGCGCAGAAGGCGATGGCCGAGCTGTTCATGTACTTCGCGAAGATGGTGGAGGAGAAGCGCAAGAACCCGGGCGACGACCTCGTCAGCATGTTCGTGCACGCGGAGGTCGACGGTGCGCCGCTGCCCCCGATGGACTTGCTCTCCTATTGCATGATCGTGGTGGTCGCGGGCAACGAGACGACGCGCAACGGCACGAGCGGCGGGATGCTCACGCTGATCGAGCACCCCGAGGCGTTGCGGAAGATCCAGAAGAACCCAACTCTGCTCGGCGGCGCGATCGAAGAGATGTTGCGCTGGGTGAGCCCGATCATCCACTTTGCGCGCACCGCGTCGCAGGACGTCGAGCTGCACGGCCAGAAGATCCGCAAGGGCGATCGGCTCGGGCTCTTCTACCCGTCGGCGAACCGCGACGAGGAGATCTTCGACGCGCCCTTCACGTTCGACGTGGAGCGCGTGCACAACCGCCACCTGGCGTTCGGCATCGGCGAGCACTTCTGCGCCGGCGCCCACGTCGCGCGGCTCGAGCTGGAGATGGCGTTCAAGTACCTGCTGCCGCGCATCGAGAGCATCGAGTTGGACGGCCCGGTGGAGCGCCTGCGCTCCTCACTGGTGGGCGGCGTGAAGCACCTGCCGATCCACTACAAGCTGAAGCGCGTCTGACGAAGAGGGACGTTCATACCAGGTGGTGACTTCGGTGCCACTCCTGCGCCGCCAGGCGCCGGAGGCGTGTCCCCGAAGTCACAAGCTCGTATGAACGTCCCCTTCAGCCGGCTTCAGCGGCCGCGCTTGCGCGCGTTGCTGAGCGCGCGGTCGACGGAGCGCTCGTCCTCGCGGCGCTTGATCATCTCGCGCTTGTCGTAGGTCTTCTTGCCGCGCGCGAGGGCAAGCTCGACCTTCGCGCGGCCGTCCTTCCAGTAGAGCGAGAGCGGCACCAACGTGAAGCCGCGCTCGCCGAGCTTGCCCGACAGGCGTGCGATCTCGCGCTTGTGAAGCAGCAGCTTGCGCTCGCGAAGTGGGTCCGAGTTCTCGCGGCCTGCCTGCGCGTAGGGCGCGATCTGACAGCCCACGAGCCAGACCTCGCCGCGCCGCACTACCGCGAAGGCACCGGTCAGGTTGCCGCTTCCCTGGCGTAGCGCCTTCACCTCGGGGCCGCGCAGCGCGAGGCCCGCCTCGAACGTGTCGAGGACCTCGTACTCGAAGCGCGCACGGCGGTTGGACGCGATCTGCTGGATCTGGGTGCCGCCGGGCTTCGCCGCGTCGGGTGCCGGCTTTGCCATGGGGCGCGCACGCTATCGCTTTCTGCTTCGCTCGCCTTCGACTCGCTGCGCGCTTCGCTTGCGCCGGCCGTCCCTCAGTGCACCTGCTTGTTCGCGCGGTCCACGAACACGCGCTTCGCGTGCCAGTCGCGGCACTCGGCGTCGTCGGCCTGCACGTAGGTGGCGATGATCACCACGTCGTGCGGCTTCACGAGGTGGGCGGCGGCACCGTTGATGCAGATCTCGCCGCTGCCCGGCTCGCCGGGGATCGCGTAGGTGCGCAGGCGGCTGCCGTTCGTGCAGTCGTAGATCTCGACGCTCTCGTAGGGGAGGATGTCCGCCGCCTCGAGCA
>CAYWRY010000275.1:0-3054 GCA_964460485.1 uncultured Spirochaetales bacterium | reverse complement strand
AGCTGCGGCGCCATCACCTCCTGGTAGCCGTACTTCGGGTAGAGCGAGCGCACGAACCCGACGAGCTCGTTGTAGAGTGCCATGCCGCGCGGCAGCCAGAACGGCGCACCGGGCGAGAGCGGATCCAGGTGGAACAGCTTCAGCTGTGCGCCGAGCCGCCGGTGGTCGCGCGCCTTGGCCTGCTCCACGGCGGCGAGGTGCGCGTCGAGCTCCTTCTGGGTCGCGAACGCCGTGCCGTAGATGCGCTGCAGCATCGGATTGCGCTCGTCGCCGCGCCAATAGTTGCCGGACGACTCGAGCAGCTTGATCGCGCCGATCTGCTTCGTGTGCTGAACGTGGGGCCCGCGGCACAGGTCGGCGAAGCCGCCGTGGCGGAAGACGGTGATCTCCTCGCCGTCCGGAATGTCGTCCAGCCGCGAGAGCTTCAGCTCCTCGCCCAGCGACGCGAACAGCGCGCGCGCGGCGTCGCGCGTCAGCACCTCGCGCGAGAAGGCGGCGCCCTCGGCGAGGATGCGCCGCATCTCCTCCTCGATCCGCACCAGATCGTCCTGAGTGAACGGCCGCGCGACCTTGAAGTCGTACTGGAACTTCTCGCTGTGGTCAGAGCGCCCGGCGTCGACCTGCGCGTCCGGGAACAAGCGCTTCACGGCGTCGGCCATCACGTGCTCGGCCGAATGGCGAATCACCTCGCCGGCCTGCGAGTCGCGATCGGTGACGATCTGCAGGTCGACGCTTCGCGTGAGCGGCACCCGCAGGTCGACCAACTGGCCCCCGATGCGGCCGGCGAGCGCCGCTTTCGCCAGACCGGGGCCGATCTTCCCGGCCACCTCGAGCACGGTCGCGCCGGCCGGCACCGCGAGCTTTCGACCGTCGGGCAGCCCGACCTCGATGGAGCTCATGAACGGTGCTGAATCGAGAGCGACATTCCGTGGAACTCGGTGCTTCTCGCGCTGGCGGCCGCGGCCCCGGCGAGGCGAGCGGCGGAAGGTGGTAGACACGGGCGGGCTCGAACCGCCGACCTCCGCCATGTCAAGGCGGCGCTCTAGCCAACTGAGCTACGTGTCTGAAGTTTCTCTAAGAAGGCGATTTCAATACCGTTTTGGGCTTGGGGTGTCAATCAGGCGGGGCGGCTTGGGACCTCGCCGCAGCCTTCTGCGCTGCGTCCGGAGCGAGCCGGACGCGGACCTCGCTCAGGTCGATCTCGCTGGCGGCGACCTCGGCGCGATAACCGGCCGGCGGGAGCGCGGCGAGGCGGCGGACCACGACGTCGGGTGCGAGCCCGCGCACCGCCAGCACGACCTCGGCGGCCTCGTAGCGGCGCGGGACGACGCTGATCGCGCCCAGCGTCGCGAGCTGCTGGCGCAGCGCGGCGAGACCGGGCGCGTCGTAGGGCGCCTCCAGCACGACGGCGGTCGTCGTGCCGCTGTCCTTGCTGCTCGCGAGGGCGAGGCCTGCCGCATCGAGGGCGGCCAGCACGCGCGCCGAGTCGACCAGCGCCTCGACGCGCCAGGCGTGCTCCATGGGCACGGGTTCGCTCGGCCGCCGGCGCGGCGGCGGGTCGCCGGGCTTCACGCGCGGCTTTGCCTCGCGCGCGCCGAGGTCCGCGAGCACGCCGTGGCCCAGCGCGTAGTCCGCGAGGGGGCCGAGGGCAGCGCGCAGCGCCTCCTCGTCGTCGCGCTTGTCCATGCGGGTGAGTTCGCGGGCGTGAGCGAGCACGGCGGCCTCGACACCGTTCGCGACCGCGGCCTGCCGCATCTGCCGCAGCGTCGCGGCGTCGGGCCGGGTCGGCGCCGGCTTGCCCGGCACGGACGGCGGGAGGGGCGCGACGCCGTCAGCCTGGACCCGAACCGCATCGGACGCGGCGCGCGAGGCGGAGCCGGGAAACAGCGCGATCGCGAGCCCCCACGCCGCCAGCACGGCTCTCGCCCTCACAGGGCGACCTCCGCCACGTCGCGGCCGAACAGCGCGTTCACGTCGCGCACGAGCTGGTCCGTGGGCGTGACGGCGAGCGTGTCGGGCAGCGCCATGACCGTCTCGCTCTCGCCCGGGATCGTGACGTGCAGCGTCACCGTGCAGTCCCCTCCGTGCTTGCCGAGCACCGCCTTCAGCGCCTGGAGCCGGTCGCGGGTCGAGTCGGCCGCCAGCAGGCGAATCGCGACGCGCGCGGCCAGCTTCTCCTCGGCCTCCGCGAGCGAGTAGATCTCGCGCGCGAGCATGCGCGGCGGGTCGGCGCTCTCCAGCGAGCCGGAGACGATGAGGGGCAGCACGCCGCCGCCCGCCTGGGACCCGGACTCGAGCGCACGCTTCAGCAGCGCGCGGTGTACGCCGAACGGCTCGGCGAAGATCACCAGCTCGAAGCTGCCGGTCGCGTCCTCCAGCGTGGCAAAGCCCATGGTCTGGCCGCGCCGCGTGCGCGTCTCGCGCAGCGCGGTGATCACCCCGCCGGCGCGCACGTCGCGGCCGACGCGCCCGCCGGCCGCCACCGCGGTGACGTCGGTGAAACGGCGCAGCGCGGCGGCGTGCGCTTCGAGCGGGTGGCCGGTGACGTAGAAGCCCAGCACCTCCTTCTCGTTCGCGAGGCGCTCGGCCTCCGTCCAGGCCGGCGCCTCGGGCAGCTCGCGAGCCGTCGCGCCCGCGCTCCCGCCGGCGTCGCCGAACAAGCTCTCCTGCCCGATCTCGCGGTCGCGCTGGGCGGCCGCGCCGCTCTCGAGCGCCGCGTCGAGCGCGTTCCACACCGAGGCGCGGTTCGCGTGCAGCGAGTCGAAGGCGCCGCACTTGACCAGGCTCTCGACCACGCGCCGGTTCACCCGGCGCGAGTCGACGCGGCTCGCGAAGTCGAACAGCGACTCGAACGGCCCTCTTTCGGCGCGCACGCCGAGGATCGACTCGATCGCCCCCTCGCCCACGTTCTTCACGCCGGCGAGGCCAAAGCGGATGCCCTCCGCCACCGGCGTGAAGTCGCGCGCCGACTCGTTCACGTCGGGCGGGAGCACGTCGATCTTGCGGTCGCGCGCGTGGGCGATGTAGCGCGCGAGCTTGTCGTGGTTGCCGGCC
>CAYWRY010000274.1:0-3077 GCA_964460485.1 uncultured Spirochaetales bacterium | reverse complement strand
ATGTACGACCGCCGCGAGTTCCTCTTTCGCAGCGCAGCCCTCGGCGCAGCGCCGCTCGTCGCGACGCTGGCCGCAGAGCCGGCCGCGTCCGCCACCCCGCCCGCGGAGCCGCGCGTGCGGCGGCGCGTCGCGCTGGGCAAGACAGGGCTCACGCTGCCCGACATCGGCTTCGGCACGTCGCGCCTCTCCGGCGACGTGGCGCTCGTGGAGCACGCGCTCGCGCGCGGCGTCGACTACTTCGACACGGCCGAGAGCTACGCGGGCAGCGAATCCGAGGCGACGCTCGGCCGCGCGCTCGCAGGCCGGCGCGACGCCGTGATCCTCGCGACGAAGACCCACTGCGGCGCGCACACCCGGCGCGGCGAGCTGACCGCGGCGCTCGACGCGAGCCTCCGGCGCCTGCGCACCGACCGCGTGGAGATCTACTTCAACCACGCGGTGAACGACACCGATCGGCTGCGCAACGCCGAATGGTTCGAGTTCGCGTCGCGCGCAAAGCAGGCGGGCAAGATCCGCTTCACCGGCCTCTCGGGGCACGGCGGGAATCTCGTCGAGTGCCTCGATCTCGCGATCGACGAGCGCCTGGTCGACGCCGTCCTGGTCGGCTTCAACTTCGGCCAGGACCCCGCGTTCTACGAGCGCTTCACAGGCAGCTTCGACTTCGTCGCCACCCAGCCCGACCTGCCGCGCGTGCTGCGCAAGGCGAAGGCGCGCGGCGTCGGCGTGATCGCGATGAAGACGCTGCGCGGCGCGCGGCTCAACGACATGCGCCCGTACGAGCGCGGCGGCGCCACCTTCGCTCAGGCCGCTTTCCGCTGGGTGCTCGCGAGCGGGCTCGTGGATTCGCTCGTCGTCACCATGACCGGCACAGCGCAGGTGGACGAGTACCTCGGCGCGTCGGGCTGGACGGCGCTGCATCGCGAAGACGACGCGCTGCTGCGCCGCTACGCGCGTCACAGCGCATCCTCGCAGTGCCGTTACGGCTGCGCCGACTGCGCGGGCGCGTGCCCCTACGGCGTCTCGATCCCGGACGCTCTGCGGCTCCGCATGTACGCCGAGGACTATCAGGCGCCGGAGCTCGCGCGCGAGGCGCGCGCGGGCGCGGGCAACCTCGGGGCCTGCCTCGGCTGCGACGGCTCGCCGTGTCTGCTCGCGTGCCCGCACGGCATCGCGATCCCCTCGCTCGCGCGCCGCGCGGCCTCGCTGGCTTGATGCACCGCGGGCGACGGCCCCGAGCTTCTGTCTCCGAAGCGGGCCGCATCCACCGAGCGAACGGAGCCGCCGCTCTCGGATCACGGCAGGGGGCCCGCCGACGAGGTTCAATCGAGGAAGTGCGCGCGCGGCAAGTGCGACGGGGCGCACCCTCAAGCGGGGTCGCGCGTCACCTCTCGCCAGCGCTCGAGGAAGCGCGCGCCGTCGGGCTCGGCGTGCATGGCGACCCAGGCCTCATCGGAGATTGCCGCGCGGCCGGGCAGGTTTCGCGCCGCGTCGCGCCCGACCGGCCAGCGCAGCTTCGCGGCGCGTCCCTCCACCGCGTCGGCCACGACCTCGCCGACCTGCTCGGCCGTCGACCCCACCTCGCCGTCGCGGGCGAACACGGCGCCCATCCGCTCGTAGAGTTCCTGATAAACCGTGCCGCGCGGCCACGGGACGGACTTCTCCTGGGCCGCCGTGAAGGTGAGACCGGGCTCGACCAGCGCGACGCGGATCCCGAACCCTGCGACCTCGAGCGCGAGCGCCTCGAGCGCGGCCTCCGCGGCGAACTTCGAGGCGCAGTAGGCCGCGTTCGTCGCGTGCACGAGGCGTCCGGACTGGGAGGTGACCGCGACGATCGCGCCACTGCGTCGCTCGCGGAGGTGGGGCAGCACCGCCTGCGCGCAGCGCACGACACCCAGGGTGTTCGTCTCGTAGAGCGCGCGAAACACCGCGAGCGGGGTCTCTTCGAGGGCGGCGCCTCGATGGAAGCCCGCGTTCGCGACGAGCGCGTCGATCCGCCCGTGCGCGCGGAGGGTCTCCGCGACCGCGTTCGTCACCGAGGAGTCGTCGGTCACGTCGAGGGCGGCCAGCTCGATGGGTAGCGCCTCGCGCTTCGCGGCAGCGCGCAGGCCGTCGGCGCGGGTCGGATCGCGCATCGTCGCGATCACGCGATGGCCGCGGCGGGCGAGCGCGAGCGACGCCGCCCGGCCGATGCCCGTGCTCGCGCCGGTGACCAGCGCGACCTGGCTCAACGCGCCACCGAGAACGGATGGTCGGGCTGGAGCAACTGGAGCAGCTCGATCACGTTCCCGTCGGGATCGCGGCCGTAGCTGAAGGCCAGGTCGGCGCTGCGCTGCGCGGGGGAATGGAAGCGCATGCCCGCCGCCTCGCAGCGCGCCTGCTCCTTTTCCACGTCGTCCACCAAAAAACAGATGTGCGTGAAGCCGTGGTCGCAGGCGGGGCGATCGGGAGCCTGCGGCGCCGGCGGCGGGTGACTGAACTCGAACAGCTCGAGCAGCGAGTCGCCGCGGCGCAGCATCGCCGCCTTCGCCGCGCAGTCGGGCAGGCCGATCACGCCGTTGATCATCGGGACGCCGCGCGGCCAGCCGAACTCGCGCACCACCTCGTAGCCGAACAGCTCGCGGTAGAAGGCGACGAGCCGCGCGAGGTTCGGCGTCGAGATCGCGGTGTGATGGATTCGCATTTGGCCCTCCGCCCAAGCAGCATGCCACGCGCTACGGGAAGCCGCGGTAGGCTGCGCGCGCAGCCGGAGCCGCCCGCATGGCCGTCACCCACCGCACCTTCGTCAGCTACATCGATCGCACGCGCGAGTACTACGCCGCGCAGGGCTATGAGCGGCCCTACGCCTGGGCGCGGCACACGGACGCTCCATTCGCGCCGCTCGCGAAGCCGCTGGCGCGGTGCCGCGTCGCCGCGATCACCACCGCCAGCCCCTGGCGCGAGGGCAAGCCCGTCGACGGCATCCTGCGCGGCGGCAAGCAGGTCTGGTCGGGTGACGCGGCGACGCCGCCGGCCCGCCTGTTCACCGACGACCTCGCCTGGGACAAGCAGGCTACCCACACGCGCGACGTCGAGAGCTT
>CAYWRY010000273.1:0-3079 GCA_964460485.1 uncultured Spirochaetales bacterium | reverse complement strand
GCTGTATTGAACATTTGTGCTTCCAATGCCCCACTGCGGCAATACCCAAAACGTTGGCAGCAATTTTAAACCTCTAGCAACAAAGACAGTCGAATAATATTAAAAGACATGGAAAGGCTGATTGTACTGTTTAGTGTTATTGTTACTTTGACTTCTTGCTCAAAAGACGAGGACAATACACCACAAAAACCAATTATCTATACAATGCAGTCCTTTGATGGAACTCTGACTGCTAATTTCGGAAATTTACCATACAGAGTTTACTACCCGAAAGAATTGACCGACCAGACTTATGTAATTCATGTTTCCAGAGGTGGAAATGGACAAGGAGATGATAGAGGTCAGCTATTACCATACGTTGAAAGGTATGTTCAAAAAGGATATGTTGTAGTTCAAGTTGACCATCGAGTGGCAGGAAATGACGTAAATCTGATAGCTCAGTATCGAGGCGAAGAAATCAAATTTATTGCCAGTAAAGTTGCTGACGGGACATTAAGCTATGGCGGTTTTGCGGGAACGGTTGACGGTAGCAGGCAAGGTTATTGTGGACATTCAGGCGGTTGTATGGAAGGACTTGAAGCAGCAGGTGTTACAATGACTCACGGTAATTATTTAGTTCCTCAAATCAAAGCAGTTTATGGCATATCTCCAGCTGGTAACAATCCTGACCAATTTGGGATTACTTTAAATGGTTTCAATGGAATAGAGTCCACAGCAATCTTTGTTATTATAGGTGAACAGGAAAAAGATGTAAACGGGACTGGTACTTTCATGGCGACAGATTGGAGACTCCAAGCATATCAGGGAATGAATACACTTGGACCACGGTATCAAGTATTTGTAAAAGGAGCTAACACAACCCATACAGACATCCCAACTGACAATTCGGACATTCAAAAGTACAACCTCGACAATTCCGAGGCTTTTTTTGACACATATGTGAAAGGGGTTGATAGAAAATCAGAAATTGGAAACAAGTCGACCCCTCCGAATAATCAAATAGAGAAATTGAATAAGGGGACATAAAACTGCTGCCAACAAAATGTTTGCGCAATGGTGGTTTTCAGTGTAAACTCAAAGTGCTATCTTCGTTCAACGTTTTGTGTCGGGGGACAATGAAGCGTTTCAAAGTCCCACCACATCGCAAACACAAACGTTGTAGGTAATGCTATGAGACCCTCATCCATCATATTTCTTTTATTGACTATTAGCAGTTGCAAAGGTCAAACAACCAAACAGACAAAGGATGACGCATTCAATGTTAGTCATGGAGTTTCATTAGACAGAATTGACAGTACTCTTTTAAAAGACATTCGCTTTGTTCACTTTGACAGTTCTATCGGCGTTATTTTTCCCGCAGATTATGGAAAACAAAAATTTGGCAAGAACATATATTGGCAAAAGCGTACCTTTTTTACCCCTGACACAAATCTTATAAAACAAATTGACACAGCTATCACAAGCCAGTACTGCATCGCTATGACAAAATTTGACGATGCTGTTTGGGAGCGAACACTTGAAAATTTAAAAGAGGATAATGACAAAAAAAGTTTAAAGAGAGCAAAAGACCAAATGGCTGAGCAAAAAAAAAGATTTGAAAAATTCTGCCCTCAATGGCAACATGACCTACTCTATCATGACAGGCAATATATTGGTTTCATTACGGAAGAAGGCGAAAGAATAATTTATATTCAACTTCTCGACTTTCGACAAGACCCATACAATCTCAAAAGAGCTTTCAGTACTTCATGGATAGACGGTTGGCATGGTTGGTTTGAAACTAATACGAATAGACTACATTTTCATGTTGACAAAAACCTGTTAACAATAAATGAGGACCTTTAGTGGTGACAGAGAAGCACTACCTACAACAGGCAGTTTTGCGTCAGCAGGGGGCGACAAACATATCCTCATCTTAGTACTACTATCAGCTACATATCCGGCTGACCAAACACGGATGAGCTATAGAATATGTTTTCAACTTCAGTATCTTTAATCGGCTGTAGTTCCGGGCTGGACGTTTTCCAAATGCCCTGCCGAACGCAAAGCTCTGTCCGTTAGCACCAATTGTAAGACGACATCACAACATTAAACAAACGACAGACAAATAATCAATGGCAACGACCACAACCATAACAGGACAAATAAGAAAAATTGCACTTGAAATTCTTGCCGACCGACCAGAAGGTATTCGTTATTCTGACCTAAAAAGAAAAATTTTAGAGGTTAACTCGACTTTTAATCCCAATACAATTAGCGGTGCGACTTGGGACTTAGACATTACCTATCCTGACCAAATTTACAAACCCGACAGAGGCGTTTTTCGACTAATCAAATTCAAAGAGGACATTGCAACGCAACCTGACCAACAAATACCTGTTACGACAAAGACGACAAAAAAGAAAACAATTAAGGAAGAGGACTTCTATCAACCGTTTGCTGACTGGTTAGTAAATGAACTTGAAGAATGCACAAGTGCAATCGGACTTGGAGGTAATATCTTCCGTGACAAATGGGGAACTCCTGACGTAGTAGGTGTAAGAGAATCTAAACGAAGCGACATTATCCAATTTCCAACAGAAATTATTGTGGGTGAAATTAAAATTGACACCAACGGACTAATTACTGCATTTGGACAAGCTTGTGCATACAAAATCTTCTCACATAAATCTTACATCGTTGTTCCAAACGACTCACAAATAGAAGACATTACTCGGCTTGACACTCTTTGCAGACAATTTGGTATTGGGTTTATTTTGTTCGACAACCAAAATCCAGAAGACCCGAATTTTGAAATCCGTGTAAGAGCAATAAAGCACGAACCGGATATGTTTTTTGTAAACAAAAATCTTAAACTCATTGAGGACAAACTTTTCAAATAGACGGACGAGAACAACTGGTGCTAACAGCGGGTTTAAGAAATTGGCGGTTCAGTGCTTAATTGAACATTTGTTCTTCGTATCAAGTTCAGTGCTGGCAGACAGTTTTGTGCTCCGAAATCGCCAACTTCTTAAACCCGCAAAACGTTACCGGTCATGCTAAAAGACGACACGACCATATATATAGGATAGAGAAAATG
>CAYWRY010000272.1:0-3105 GCA_964460485.1 uncultured Spirochaetales bacterium | reverse complement strand
TGTGACCTGCGGGTTATGAGCCCGCCGAGCTACCAGACTGCTCCACCCCGCAACGGAGAAGCGCACCTTAGGCGCGCGCAGTTGGGGCGTCAACCGCGCGACGCCGCTCGCGGCGTTCTCCGTCGCTGCGCACCGGTTGCCGTTCGCATTCCCGCGCTTGCGCGCGACCACGGCGCCGCAATCGCCACTTGGTCCTCGTGGAGGTCTGCCCAATGCGGACGAGGAACATGCTGAGCGGATTCGTCCTCGCGCTGGCGCTCTCGAGCGCGGCGCAGGCTGGGGCGATCTATCGCTGGACGAACGCTGACGGCGTCGTGGCCTACAGCGATGAGCTGAAGCGCATCCCCGAGGCGTATCGCGCGAGCGCCGTCGCGGTGAAACCGTCGAACCTCGCGAGCTACGCGCGCTACACGCCGGCGCCGGCGGCCGAGAGCAAGACCTACCGCGAGCGCCTCGGCGAGCACGTCGAGCGCATGCGCGCGCTGAACGACGCGGTCGCCGCGGAGCGGCTGGCGCCCGCGCGGGCGCTGGGCGCGCTCGGCGACGTGCGCGTGAACCGCAAGCTCTCGATCGCGCTGCCGGAGAGCGCGCGCGCCAGCGACGAGCCGGTGGTGGTCGAAGAGCATCGCGTGCGCGACGGCAACACGACGACCCACGTCTACATCGTGCGACAGGGCGAGCGAGTGCTGTCGGTGATGCGCCCGCACACGAACCAGAGCGGAGCAGCCTGGCCGGACTTGGGCGAGGTGCTGGGCGAGAACTGAGCGCGGCACGCGCGTCGAACGCGCGCTTCAGGCGACGGGGCTGAGCCCGACGGGCGCGTGCTCGTCCACGTAGCGCGCTAGCGAGCGCTGCGTCGCGCCGTCGAGGGCCACGAAGCGCACGCCGAAGCCCGCCGGCTCGCTGCTCTGCCGGCGCCACACGACGCGCGCCGGCGCGGCGATCGGACGCGCGTCGCCGGGCAGAGCGAACTCGACGACGATCTCGACGCCTTCCCGCGGCAGCCAGCCCGCCGCCACGAACGCGCCGCCGCGCGAGACGTTCTGCACGGTGCCCGTGCTCACGCGATCCTGCGCGCGGAAGTGCACGGGCTCGCGCAGCGTCGCGCGCGGGCTGCCGCGCAGCTCTCCGGCGAGTCGCGCCACCGCGGTGACGAGCTCGCCGCGCGAGAGCGGCTTCGCGAGCACGTCCGCGGCTCCGGCGGCGACCGCGCGAGCGTGCTCGCTCGCCTCGCCGCGCGTCACCAGCACGATGCGCGTGGCGTGCTCGGCGCCCGCCGCGAGCTGCTCTCGGCAGAGCTCGTCGCCGGGCTCGCCAGGCAGGTGCAGGTCGATCACGGCGACGTCGAAGTGCTCGCGCGCGAACAGGGCGCGCGCTTCCGCGGCGCTGCTCGCGCAGCGCACGTCGCCGATGCGCGTGAGGTAGAGCGCCTCGACCTCGCGGAACAGCGGGACGTCGTCGACGACGAGGATGCGCGGTCGCGCGCCCGGGTTCATTTCGCCGCCAGCCCCAGGGCTTCGCGCATCGCACCGAGCTCGATCGTCACCCGCCACTCGGTGGTGCTGATGCGCTTCCACTCCTGGTGGAGCCGCACGCTGCGCGAGATCGGCGACGAGAGGCGGTAGCCGGTCAGCACGATGTCGACGGTCGCGGCGTTGCGCTCCTCGTTCAGGTCTTGGCGCAGGATCTCGTAGTCGGTGAAGCGCACGTCGCTGAGCTCGGGCGCGAGCGCGAGGAACTCGTCCTTCTGCTCCTCGACGACGTAGAGCGCGGCGCCGTTGAAGTTCCCCCAGCGCAGGAACTGGGTGAACTTGCGCATGTCGTCGTTGAAGCTGTCCTCGTAGTGCATCGGGTCCTTGAACGAGACCATGTGGCAGCCCGAGGCGAGGGCGAGCAGCGCGATCGCGAAGGCGCGCGCTGCGAGGCGGATTCCGGTCATCTGCGTTCTCCTGGGTCGGCAAGAAGCGTTCGAGCGCGCTCCCGGGCCGGCGTTTTCGGCATGCGGGGCCTTTCGGCCGTCTCGACGCCGGGACTTGAGCGGCAATCGAGCGGGCTCGCGTAGGCTGGGCCGGGGAGGTGTGGCGTGCGGCTGGGGATCGACATCGGCGGCACCAAGACCGCGCTCGCGCTGGGGGACGCCGCCGGTCGCGTGGTCGCCGACGCGCGCATCGCCACGGCGCCGTGTGGCGACGCGCTGCGCGACCTCGCGCGCATCGCGGAGGGCGCGCGCGCGCTGCTCGCCGGGCAAGGCGTGGCCGCGGCGGCGCTCGAGATGGTGGGCGTCTCGCTGCCCGGCGGCGTGGACGCCGGCGGCGGCTTCGTGCGCAACCCGCCGAACATGCCCGGCTGGGACGGCGCCCCGGTGCGCGACGCGCTGTCCCGCGCGCTTGGCGCACCCGTGGCGCTGGAGAACGACGCGAACGCCGCGGCGCTCGCCGAGTGGCAGTTCGGCGCCGCGCGCGGCGCCCAGCACGCCGTCTACCTGACCATGTCCACGGGCGTGGGCGGTGGATTGATCCTCGGCGGACGCCTGCACCGCGGCGACGCGAACCTCGGCGGCGAGGTCGGGCACATGCCGGTGGTCTGGCAGGGCGAGGCGTGTGCGTGCGGCCTGCGCGGCTGCGTCGAGGCGTACATCGGCGGCGCGGCCTGGGGGAGGCGGCTCGCGCGCGAGACGCCGCCCGCGAGCGCGGTCGCGCGCCTCGCGGCGGAGCAGGGCGCCGGGCCGCGGCCGGAGCACGTGATCGCCGCCGCTCGCCTCGGCGACGCGTTCGCGCTCGCCGAGCTCACGCGATTCAACGAGGTGCTCGCCCAGGCGCTCTGCACGCTCGCGGCTGCGCTCGCGCCCGAGGTGTTCGTGCTCGGCACGATCGCGGCAGCGGCGGGCGACCTGTGCCTCGGGCCGGTGCGCGAGCTCGTCCGCGCGAACACCTGGGCGCGGCCGCGCCCGATCGCGATCGAACCCGCGGCGCTGGGCGAGCGGCTGCCATTGCTCGCCGGGCTGGGCGTGGCCGCGGAGGCGCTGCGCGCGCGGGAGCCGTGAACCGCGCCTCAGACGCGCTTGCGCTGAGCGACCTCGAGGATTCGCGTCACCGCCTCGGACAC
>CAYWRY010000271.1:0-3138 GCA_964460485.1 uncultured Spirochaetales bacterium | reverse complement strand
CCTTTCTCTGTAACTTGTTGCAACCCCTTCTCTCATTTTTTGTCCTGTACAGAGTCGGCCCCCATTTTAATGCTAGTCTTCGATACTTTGGTGAGAAGATCCGCTTCCAGTTATGATGAGAAGATCCGCTTCCAGTTATGATGAGTATTAGCTTGTCCGTCATCTTTAAAATTAGCTTGATGATGGAAATAACCTAAAGGATGGAAACAACTCAAAAATGACCCTCGATTTTGGGCGCGAAATCTGTGGCGATCTCGATACAGCAGAGGTTCGGGAATGGCTGGTTACTAACAGTATTGGCGGTTACGCATCGGGAACGGTAGCAAATTTAAATACCAGAGGATATCATGGGTTGCTTGTCGCTGCATTGAAACCACCTCTGGAGAGAACTTTATTACTCAGTAAACTTGACGAAACAGCAGAATATGATGGTTTGCTGTATCCCCTGTTTACCAACCGTTGGAGCGAGAAAAAAGTAGAGCCTCACGGCTATAAATATATTGAAAATTTTTATTTAGAAGGAACGATTCCAGTATGGCGCTTTGTTTTTGGCGATGCAGTCTTAGAAAAGCGGATCTGGATGCAGCAGGGCGCTAATACAACCTACATTCGCTACGACTTAGCACGAGGAACTCAATCTCTTAAATTATCAATTAAAGCATTAGTTAACTATCGAGACTATCACAGTAGAACTAATGCCGATAGTTGGCGCATGAGAGTAGATTCGATCGAACGTGGAGTGAGGATCGTTGCTTTCGCTGGAGCCGTGCCTTTCTACCTTTTAGCCGATCGAGGGTTAGCTTTGCCAGTACATCAATGGTACTACGGATTTGAACTGGCTAGAGAGCGCGATCGCGGACTTTATTACCTTGACGATAATTTACACGCAACCAACTTTCTCGCGACGATCGAACCCGGAGAATCATTAACTTTAGTTGCCAGTACCGAGAGCAGTCCAGACTTAAATAGCAAGATTCAGTTAGAAATGCGCCGCGCCTACGAACAAAAATTATTGGCAACTTGGCAAGCATCGCATCCTGACAAGCTTAATGCCCCTGACTGGATTGAACAACTAATACTTGCTGCCGACCAGTTTATCGTCGATCGTCCCCTCCCAAACAATCCCAACGGTAAAACAATTATTGCTGGCTACCATTGGTTTAGTGACTGGGGAAGAGATACGACGATTGCTTTACCCGGTCTTACTCTTGCTACTGGCCGCCCAGAAATTGCTCGTTCGATTATTTACACTTTTAGTAGATACGTCAGTCAGGGAATGTTGCCAAATCGTTTTCCCGACGATGGCGCACCTTTAACCGATGCCGATTACAATACCGTCGATGCGGCTTTGTGGTATTTTGAAGCAGTTCGCGCCTACCACGCTGCGACTGGAGATGACGAACTGTTAAACCAACTCTTTCCGATTTTAGCTGAAATTATTGACTGGCACTGTCAGGGTACTCGCTACAATATCAAACTCGATCTCAACGACGGACTGCTTTATGCAGGCAGCGAAGGCGTGCAACTTACTTGGATGGATGCCAAAGTAGGTAATTGGGTTGTTACGCCTCGCATTGGCAAGCCTGTAGAAATTAACGCTCTGTGGTATAACGCCCTGCGATCGATGTCCAAATTTTCCCAACACTTGGGCAAAACTCATAATATCTACGAAACAATGGCAGAGGCAACTTTCAAGCGTTTCAGGCGATTTTGGAATGCTAGCAAAGGATATTGCTTCGACGTTTTAGATACTCCCGATGGCAACGACTGCTCTTTGCGTCCCAATCAAATCTTAGCCGTATCGTTGCCGGAAAGTCCCCTCACTCCCGCCCAACAGCATAGCGTGGTCGAGATTTGCGCGCGCGCGTTACTTACCTCTCACGGCTTGCGCAGCCTCGATCCCAAAGAAACCCAATACCAAGGTTGTTATACTGGCAATCAGTTTCAGCGCGATCGCGCCTACCATCAAGGTACTGTCTGGGGATGGCTTTTGGGGCCTTTTGTTTTAGCTCATTTGCGCGTTTTTAACGATCGAGTTAGAGCAAAAGAATTTCTCGAACCGTTGGCATATCATTTAAGAACGGCAGGAGTTGGCAGTATTAGCGAAATTTTCGATGGAGACGCGCCCATGCAGCCTAAAGGCTGTATCGCTCAAGCTTGGTCGGTAGCTGAAACTCTCAGGGCTTGGCTGGCTATAGAAAATAAGTAATAAGTAATAAGTAATAAGTAATAATATCAAGTCTGCTTAATTATATCAAATCCGATTAAACAACCATAAAATTTGTAGGGGCGGGTTTAGCCAAAAACTTTTGCAAGAGGTCCAATTTTGCTGAAGCACTCGCCCGCCCTACCCACCGTTTAATTATGGACAATCAACCGGATTTGATATTAGTTATAAAATAAAAGTTCGATCGTGCGGGCTTTAGCCCTTTTTAAACTAAACTAACTCTAATGAACGCAACTTGGTATAATTTTAAATCTAGAGCCAATACTGAATGTTTCCTTCAAGTTCGCCTGGATAAATACCTTGCAATCTTCGATAAGCAATACGATCTGCACCAAACAATGGTATAGGTAAGCGAGGATCTTTCAACGAACCATGATGCAATAAAGTAAGTTTTAAAGTTGTATCTACTAGAGTTTCTAAATCGGGAGATAATCCTTCTTCTCTTACTTTTAAACGTAATGGTTTAGGAACACCAATATTCTCTTTAACTTGTGTAGTAATTAAAATAACCTCACGAGAAGATAACTTTAATGCTAAACCTCTAGTTGGTTTTTGTAATTTAGAATTTTTTTGAGTTTGGCCGTCTTTTTGTATTTTTTCAGTGAATAAGTCATACCTGACGGGGCGACAAAAATATCTAGGATGCAGATAAAATAAGCCTCATAGCCCTCAACCCTCGTTGATAATACTTCTGCTTATTGCGATTTAATTTTATTAATTCGGTTACTAATTCCAGGCAAGGTTCCCTAAAATTGACCCAATTATTACCGTATAAGCCGATATAAAAACTGCTATGCCGCCTTTCAATACGCCCATATTCTTTGACTCTACCAACATATTTTTGTATTCCTTTACGTTTGAAGATACATTTGTTCCTTCTAAATTATAACCACCGCTCTTAAAATCACGAA
>CAYWRY010000270.1:0-3258 GCA_964460485.1 uncultured Spirochaetales bacterium | reverse complement strand
TCGACGAGGTGCTCGCGGACAAGGAGAAGGTCCGCGTGATGGTGCAGGTGTTCGGGCGCGCGACGCCCGTGGTGCTCGACTACGCAAGCGTGGAGAAGGCGTGAGCGCATAGGCCGGCGCGGTGCGCTCCGAGTGATCGGCGTCCGGCCCAGCAAGCCGGCCAACGCGCAAAGCGCGTAGCCGGCGCTCAGCGAGCCGGGCGGGTCGGGGACGAACGAGGCGAGCGGAACTCGCGACGAACGGGGAGGGCGCATCGCGCCCGCCAGAACCCGACAAAGGAAGGCGAATGGCGAAGAAAGTCACCGCAGTGGTGAAGCTGCAGTGTCCGGGGGGCCAGGCGAACCCGGCACCGCCCGTGGGCCCGGCGTTGGGCCAGCACGGCGTGAACATCATGGAGTTCTGCAAGGCGTTCAACGCGCGCACGCAGGACCGCCAGGGCCTCATCATCCCGGCGCTGATCACCATCTACTCCGATCGCACCTTCACCTTCGAGCTGAAGACGCCCCCGGCGTCCGTGCTGCTCAAGCGCGCCGCCAAGGTGGAGAAGGGCTCGGGCGAGCCCAACCGCACGAAGGTCGGCAAGGTCACCAAGAAGCAGGTGCGCGAGATCGCGGAGATGAAGCTGAACGACCTCTCCGCGAACGACGTGGAAGCGGCCATCAAGGTCATCTCGGGCACGGCGCGGTCGATGGGCCTCGACGTGGTGGAGGGCTGAGATGGCGGCAAGCAAGCGTTACACCGCCAGCCTGGCGACCGTGGACCGCAACAAGTCCTACGCGCTCGCCGAGGCGATGGGGATCCTGAAGAGCTGGAAGCCCGCGAAGTTCGACGAGAGCGTCGACATCGCGCTGAACCTGGGCGTTGACCCGAAGCACGCGGAGCAGATGGTGCGCGGCTCGATCGTGCTGCCCCACGGCACGGGCAAGTCGGTGCGCATCCTGGTGTTCGCGAAGGGCGAGAAAGAGAAGGAGGCCCGCGCGGCCGGCGCCGACTTCGTGGGCGCCGAGGATCTCGCGAAGAAGATCACGGACGAGGGCTGGCTCGACTTCGAGCGCGTGATCGCCACCCCCGACATGATGGGCCTGGTGGGTCGCCTGGGCCGCGTGCTCGGACCGCGCGGCCTGATGCCGAACCCGAAGCTCGGTACCGTGACGGCCGACGTGACCCGCGCCGTCTCCGAGAACAAGGCGGGCAAGGTCGAGTACCGCGTCGACAAGAACGGCATCGTGCACTGCTCGATCGGCAAGGCCTCGTTCAGCGCGGACCACCTGCTGGCGAACGCCACCGCGCTGATCGACGCGATCGTGCGCGCGAAGCCTGCCTCCGCGAAGGGCACCTATCTGAAGAAGATCTCGCTCTCGACCACGATGGGCCCCGGCATCCGCATCGATCCGGGCTCGGTCGTGCAGGCGGCGGCGTAGGAGACGACCATGTTGAGTCGAGCACAGAAGCAAGAGGTCGTCGCCGAGCTGAAGGCGAAGTTCGAGCGCGCGAACAGCGTGATCGTGGCGGAGTACCGCGGTCTCGACGTCGCGACGATCGACAAGCTGCGCGCGAAGCTGCGCGCGGACGGGTCCGGCGCCTACGAGTACCACGTCGTCAAGAACTCCCTGCTGCGCATCGCGTCGGAGGGCAGCGACGTCTCGGTGCTGCAGCCGCACTTCACGGGCCCCACCGCGGTGGCGATCTCGTATGCCGACCCGGTGAAGCTCGCGAAGACGCTGGTCGACTACGCCAAGGAGCACGACAAGTTCGCGCTCCGCGGCGGGATGCTGTCGGGCAAGGCGATCGACACCAAGGAGATCGCCACGCTCGCGACGTTGCCGGGCCTCGACACGCTGCGCGCGCAGTTGATCGGGCTCTTGCAGGCGCCCGCGCAGAAGATCCTCGGCGTGCTGCAGGCGCCGGGCGGGCAGCTCGCCCGCCTCGCCTCCGCGCGCAGCAAGAAGCTCGAAGAGGCGGCCGGCGCGTAGCCGCCCGCGATCCCGGGCCGGACCGTCGCCGGCCGCGTTTCGAAACCGGCGGGAGGACCCCAAAGGTCCGTCATCACCGCCAAGACAAACTGGAGTCCAGATCCAATGGCCGACATCAACGTAATCGCTGATCAGCTCTCGACCCTGACCGTCATGGAGGCGGCGCAGCTCGCGAAGCTCCTGGAGGAGAAGTGGGGCGTGTCCGCCGCCGCGCCGGTCGCCGTCGCGGCGATGCCGGGCGCCGCCGCCGCCGCCGCCGCTCCGGTCGAGGAGAAGACCGAGTTCAACGTGATCCTCGTGTCGGGCGGCGACAAGAAGATCCAAGTGATCAAGGAGGTCCGCGCGATCACGGGCCTCGGCCTCAAGGAGGCCAAGGATCTCGTGGAGGGCGCGCCCAAGCCGGTGAAGGAAGGCGTGTCGAAGGACGAGGCCGCCAAGATCAAGAAGCAGATCGAGGACGCCGGCGGCCAGGTCGACGTCAAGTAAGTGCGCGGGGCGCGGAGGCTCGCAGGGAACGGCGCACCTCCGCGCCGCGGCTCGCTTTGGTTGGCGCGCAAACGCAGCGCGGGCGTGAGCTCGCGCGTGCCTGCGTTTCGAGTCGGAAACCCCACTTCGGGAGGGAACACCTAGGTGTCCCAGATGCACTTCTCCGAGATCGCGCCTCGTCTCCGCAAGGACTTCTCGAAGATCCCGCGGATCCTCGAGATCCCGAACCTGATCGAGATCCAGAAGGAATCGTTCGAGCGCTTCCTCCAGACCCGCATCGACCCCGAGAAGCGGGAGCGCACGGGCCTTCAGGCCGTGTTCCAGTCCGTCTTCCCGATTCGCGACTTCAACGACACCGCGTCGCTCGAGTTCGTGGGCTACACGCTCGAGGCGCCCAAGTACGACGTGCAGGAGTGCCTGCAGCGCGGCATGACCTACGCCGCGCCGTTCAAGGTGACCGTGCGCCTCGTGGCCTGGGACGACGCCGAGGGCTCGCAGACGATCCGGGACGTGAAGGAGCAGGAGGTCTACTTCGGGGAAATCCCGATCATGACCGACAATGGCACCTTCATCGTGAACGGCACCGAGCGCGTGATCGTCAGCCAGCTGCACCGCTCGCCCGGCATTTTCTACGACACCACGACCTCTGCGACGGTGAGCGCGGGCGGCAAGAAGATCTACTCGTGCCGCATCATTCCCTACCGCGGCTCGTGGCTCGATCTCGAGTTCGACCACAAGGACTTGGTCTACGCGCGCATCGACCGGCGCCGCAAGATCCTCGTGACCGTGCTGCTCAAGG
>CAYWRY010000269.1:0-3276 GCA_964460485.1 uncultured Spirochaetales bacterium | reverse complement strand
GGCACTATCACGGGCGCAGTCACTGATCCGTCAGGCGCGAATGTACCCAACGCTAAAATTGAATTGCGCAACACGCAAACCGGCTACGTTTTTACGACGACTTCGAGCGAAGAAGGATTTTACAGCTTTCTGAATCTGCTGGAAGGCCGGTACACGCTGAAGGTGATGGCCACTGGTTTCGGCGAATTCAACACCGCTGAAATTGTGTTGTCAGCGCGCGAGACGCGTCGCATAGATGTCAGGTTACAGGTGCAAACTGTAACGACGACAGTTGAAGTGACAGGGACGGGCGAAGCGCTGATCGAAACCGAAACCGGCGTCGTGTCGGACATCAGAAGTCGTGAACAGTTACGCGCGCTGCCGCTGACCTTACGTCGCGCCTGGGATTACGCGATTCTGACGCCACAAATCGGACGCGCTGCGGCTGGGTTTGCCATCAGCTTCGCTGGTACGCGCAACAATCAGAGCGAAGCCACGATGGACGGAATCACGATTACTCCTCCGGGTGGCGGGTTCGCGTTTGGGCCGCTGATGGATCGCACCGAAAGCTTGCAGGAAGTGCGCATTGATATTTCCGGCAACAGCGCCGAATACAACTCGCCGGGCGGGATGACGCTGATTTCACGCGCTGGCACGAACGATTTTCACGGCACATTTTCGGATTATTACACCACGCCGATGTTGCGCGCCCGCAATCCGTTTCAGATCGCGCGCTCGTCCGGCGTTTCGCATCGGCTGACATTTTCGGCGGGCGGCCCGCTGAGCTTTCCGAAACCAGTGTTTGGACCGTTTGGGTTCAGTGGCAAAAATCGCACGTTTTATTTTGTCACCGTCGAGATGAATGCGGGCACGCCTTCGACCTCCGTTATTCAGCAGACCGCGCCACTGACACCCTGGCGCACAGGGGATTTTTCCAATTTGCGCAATGCGCAAGGCCAGTTGATCGTCGTGCGCGATCCCACGACCGGACAGCCTTTTGCCAACAACCAGATTCCGCAAAACCGGCTCAATTCTGTCTCGGTGCGATTGCAGGATTTGTTTTATGCGCGCCCGAACTTTGGTGACACCAGTGTGCTGAACGTCAACAACTACCGCGAGAACCGGGACAACCCCTTGCCGCATCAGCCTAACCTCACCATTCGTCTCGATCATCGCTTCAACGAAAAGGCTTTCGTGTACGGCAAATTCCTCGGCGTGTATTGGAACCTGGCCAATTTCGAGCCTATTCCAACGGTGAAAGAGCGTTATCGTCGTACGCGCGATCTGCGGCAATGGATGGTGTCTTACACGCAAACCTTTACGGCGAATTTAGTCAATGAAGTACGCGGTGGCATGTCGTCGGATCATTTGCCCGCCGAATCAGCCATTCGTGGAAAGCAGGTGGTGGAACAGTTAGGCTTGCGCGGACTCGCGCCTGATCTGCCGAATGTCGGCGGTATGCCGCGCATCAGCTTTGTGGGGTTGGGGCTTTCGTCGCTGGGGCCTTCTTTTGATGCCTGCGACCCGTGTTTCCGCGACCGCGTCTTTCAACTCACTGACAACGCAACGTGGACGCTCAACCGGCATACGTTGAAATTGGGCGGTGATTTCCGCTTCGGGCTGACCGATGATTTTCGGCAAAGCGGCAACCTGTTCGGCTCGGCGCAGTTCACCAATCGCTACACGGGCTTCCCGTACGCCGACTTTTTGCTGGGATTGCCCAATCAAGTGACGCGCGCTTTCCCGACCGTCTTGTTTGATCGGCGCATCCGCAACTATGCGTTTTATGCCAGCGATGAGTGGAAAGCCTCGCAGCGGCTGACCGTAACGATGGGCTTGCGCTATCAGCTTTACGAAATTCCCTGGGACGTGAACGGACGGATGGCGGTTTTTGACAGAGCTTCCGCGCGTATCGTGGTGCCGGACGGTTCGCTCAATCGTGTCAGTCCGTTGTTGCCACGTGGTTATGTGGACGTGATCGAGGCGAGCAAGGCTGGGTATCCGAGCCGGTTGATCGAACGCGACAAAAACAATTTTGCGCCGCGGCTGAGCGTGGCCTGGCGTCCGTTTGGAGAACGCACGGTGATTCGCGCCGCTGCCGGATTGTATTACGACAATGCGCCGACTGCGCCTGCGCTCGGAGCGACCGCGCCATTTCTCATCAACGAACCGAGCTACGTCAACACGGCGACCAATCCGTTGACGTTCCCGAACATCTTTCCGAGCACGGGGACAGCAGGCCCCACAACCATTGGATTGCCTACGGCTGTGCGCCGCGATTTGCGCGTGCCGTACACTGGACAATACACGCTGACGCTGGAGCACCAACTCTGGGATATGGGCTTCCGCGCGACTTACACTGGCACGAACACGCGGCAGGGCGTCTATCGCTGGGATTTGAATCAGCCGGTCGTGGATGATCGTCCCTACAGTCTGAAACCGCGTCCGTTTCCCAATTATCCCAGCATCTTTTTCAGCGATAACGGTACTGGGCATCAATATCACGGCGTTTCGTTGGAAGTCGAACGTCGTCTGAAGAAAGGGCTGGCCTATCAGGCTTCGTATTCGTTCGCACGCGACATCGGCGATCTGGATAATAACGAAGCGGCAGAAAATGCTTTTGATCGTCGCCGCGAGCGGGGCGTGATCTTCAGCCTGCCCGCGCACCGCTTCACGGCCAACACCATCATCGAATTGCCCTTTGGCAAGGGACGCCGCTGGATGAGCAATGCCAATCGCTGGGCGGAAGGCGTGCTGGGCGGCTGGCTGTTGAGTGGCATATACAATTTCAGCAGCGGGCAATTCCTGACGCCGAGCTGGACGGGTCCTGATCCGACCGGCACGCGCTTCGCCAACGCCGGGCAGCGCGCAACGATCACGATTCGCCCTGATATGCTGCGCAACGGCAATCTTGATAATCCGACCATTGCGCGCTGGTTTGACCTGACAGCCTTTGCCGCGCCGCCGGTAGGGCGATTCGGCACAACCTCGCGCGGCGTGATTGTCGGGCCGCAGATCAATGTTTTCCACGCAAGCGTGTCGAAAATCTTCACCGTGCGCGAACGCCTGCGCATCAAGTTCGAAGGGCTGGGCACGAACGTGCTCAATCATCCGAACTATGCCAATCCGAATATGAGCATCACGGCTGGCGTGGCCTCAGGCGTCATCACGGGCATTTCCGGTCGTAACGAACAATTTGAGCAGGGTGGCGCGCGCGAGTTCCAATTGCAGTTGCGCATTGAGTGGTAAGCGGTCAGAGCCGCAGCAACATTCAACAAGCAACGGGGAAGAGAGGTT
>CAYWRY010000268.1:0-3322 GCA_964460485.1 uncultured Spirochaetales bacterium | reverse complement strand
ACCGGGCCGCGTGACAGGGGCGGTCACGAGCTGAGCGAAGTGAACAGGCAGACCAGCTCGAAACCGCCCTCGACGCCTCGCTGTTCATCCGCAGCGCCGTCCGCGACGTCGCGGTCGACCTCGTCTACGGCGCGCTGCTCGCCGCCGCGATCGTGCTGGTCTTCCTCCGGAGCGTGCGCTCGACCGCGATAACCGCCGTCGCGATTCCGGCTTCGCTGCTGGCGAGCTTCGTCTTCTTCTACTTCTTCGAGTTCACGCTGAACACCATGACGCTGATGGCGCTGTCGCTCTCGATCGGCCTCTTGATCGACGACGCGATCGTCGTTCTCGAGAGCGCGCACCGGCACATCGAGGCCGGCGAAGCGCCGGCGGACGCAGCCTCGCGCGGCACGCGCGAGGTCGGGCTCGCCGTGGTGGCGAGCACGCTCGGCGTGTGCGCGGTGTTCCTTCCCATCGCCTTCATGTCGGGGCTGGTGGGCCGCTTCTTCCGCGAGTTCGGGCTGGTGACCACCGCGGCGGTGCTGGCGTCGATGCTCGTCTCGCTGAGCCTCACGCCGATGTTGTGTGCGCGCTTCCTGCGCCGCGAGCGCCGCGAGGAGAGCCGTGCGGCGCGGGCGCTCGAGTCCGGCTACCGCCGGCTCGAGGCGCTCTACAGCCGCACGCTGGTGTGGGGCCTCGCGCACCGGCCGAGCGTCGTGGCGCTCACGATCGCGGCCGTTGCCGGCGGCGTCGCGCTCGCGCGCACCTTGCCGCTCGACTTCATCACGCCGGAGGACCGCGGCGAGTTCAACGTGTGGGTCGAGCGGCCGCTGGGCAGCTCGCTGGCGCAAACGCAGGCGGACGTGGCCGCCATCGAGCAGAGCCTGCGCGCGCTGCCGGAAGTACGGCTCACCTTCGCGACCGTCGGCCACGGCGCGAAGCGGCGCGCGAACGAGGCGGAGATCTACGTCCAGCTAGTGCACAAGAGCGAGCGCGCGAAGAGCCAGCAACGGCTGATGGAAGAGGTGCGCGAGCGGATCCGCGGGCTCGCCTTGCCGTCGGTCGAGCACTCGGTCGAGGATCTGCCCGTGGTCGCCGTCTCGGGCGGACGCCAGGCCGATCTCATGTACTCGTTCGAGGGCGCGGAGATCGAGCGGCTGCGGGGCTACGTGGCCGCGCTCGTCTCGCACATGCGGGCGGTCGGCGGATACGCGGACGTCTGGGTCTCGTTCGAGACGGGCAAGCCCGAGATCGCGCTCGAGCTCCAGCGCGAGCGCGCCGCAGATCTCGGAGTGCCCGCGCTCCAAGTCGGGCGGACGCTTGCCGCGCTCTACTCCGGCGTCGACGCCGCGACCTTCGAGGAAGGCGGCGAACGCTACGACGTGCGCGTGCAGCTGCTGCCCGAGTACCGCGACGACCTCTCGAAGCTCGATCTCGTGCACGTGCGCTCCTCGTCGGGAGCGCTCGTCTCGCTGCGCAACCTGGTGACGCCGCGGATCGGAAGCGGGCCGGTGCAGATCGATCGCACGGGTCGCAGCCGCTCGATCGTCGTGTACGCGAACCTCACCGGGAAAACCGCCGGTGTAGCCGACGCCGAGATCGCGCACTTCGTTAGCGGGCTTCGCCTGGCGGACGGCGACCGCTTCCGCCCAGTCGGCCCTGCGGAGCGCATGCGCGAGTCGTTCGACGCGGTGCTGTTCGCCTTCGCGCTCGCGCTGGGCGCGATCTACATGATCCTGGCGGCGCAGTTCGACTCGTTCACGCAGCCGATCCTGATCATGCTCGCCGCGCCGCTCTCCTTCGTCGGCGCCTTCGCCGCGGTCACCCTCGCTGGTCAGGCGCTCGACATCATGGCCCAGATCGCGTTCCTGATGCTGATGGGCATCGTGATGAAGAACGGCATCCTGCTCGTCGACTATACGAACGCGCTGCGCGCCGAGGGCCGCCCGCTGTTCGACGCCGTGGTGGAAGCCGGCCCGGTCCGCCTGCGGCCCGTGCTGATGACGGCCGTCTCGACCGTGCTCGGCATGCTGCCCGTCGCGCTCGGCCGCGGCGACGGCTCGGAGTGGCGCAGCCCGATGGGCGTGATCTGCATCGGCGGGCTCGTCACGTCGACGGCGCTCACGCTGCTGGTCGTGCCGGTTCTCTACACGCTGTTCGCGCAGGGGCAGGACGCGATCGCGCGAGCCGGCGCTCGCCTCGCGCGAACCTGGCGGCGCGGCCTTGCGCTCGGGGCGAGCGGACGAGGCATGGCACCCGGCGCCTCTCCGGCGGCGCGCCCCGCGCGTGCGCCCGCTCTCGCCGCCCCGAATCGGCGGGAACGAGCGATCGAGCTCGATCGCAGCGCCTTCGCCGAGACCCGCCTCGCGATCCACCCCGTGGTCGATCGCGCCACGTGCCGCGCCTGCGATTGGACCTGCAGCACCGTCTGCCCGCGGCGCGCGCTCGACTTCGGCGACGACGGCCTCCCGCAGATCGACTACGAGCGCTGCGACGGCTGCGGCCTGTGTGTCGAGAGCTGCCCCAAGCGAGGCATCCACGCCGAGCAGGCGCAGCTGCCCCGGCGCGAGCTGCACTGAGCCAGTGGCGCGAAGCGCCGCGCGGGCGATTCCACCGCACCGCCTCGAAGACTCCGCGTCGCCCCGACACCGCGCCCCAGCCCGTGGCGATGCGCCGCTCGGGATCTGCAGCTGCGCGCGCAATTCGCGGCACACCGCTTGCGACGTCCCCCTCCATCGCGCCTGAAGGAGGGCCGCCATGACCGACTTCTTGAAGGGCTACGACATCCAGTACTGGCTCGAATCGTGTCCGCAGGGGTACCTGATGGATACCGAGTACGGGCACGCCGCCGACGCGAGAGAGCCGGAGTTCCTGCTCACGGATCCGGTGCTCCGCGAGGAAGCGATCGGCACCGTCGTGCAGCTCGTCGTGGGCGAGCGCTGCGCGCTCGCAGCGTCCTCGGGCCTGATCAACGCAGCGCCCGACGAGGCGAGCAAGCGCTTCCTCGCCACGCAGACGCTCGACGAGGCGCGCCACGTGGAGATCTTCACGCACCGGCTCTACGACCTCGGCGTGAAGGCGGGCGAGCTCGAGGACGTGATCAAGCGCCACGCCAATCCGAATCTCGCGAAGTTCGCGGAGCTGCTGCTCGAGAAGGTCGACAAGAAGGACTTCGTGGCCGGCGTGGTTGGCCAGAACGTGATCCTCGAGGGCATGGCCTTCAACGTGTTCGAGCTGATGTACGCGGGCAACAAGCAGGCGAACCCGAAGTTCGCGCAGACACTCTCCGGCACGATCGCCGACGAGCGCCGCCACGTGGGCTTCGGCGAGAACCGCATCGGCT
>CAYWRY010000267.1:0-3400 GCA_964460485.1 uncultured Spirochaetales bacterium | reverse complement strand
CTACGCGGCGATCCCGCGACACTCTCAAACTACGATTCCTTCACAGGCTCTGAGGCGCCCCCGCGCGCCGGCGCATCACGCCGCGAGCTTCGGGACGAGCAACCTCCGTGCCGTCGCGCGCGCGATCGCAGCGCAGCTCTACGCCGCGACCCTGCGGAGTCCGACAGTGTGCCTGCCGTTTTCGGCAGGCTCTCGCCGTCCATTCGGCCCGCGGAGTCCCTGCGGCCCCTCCTTGCGCGGCACCCGCCTTGCAACTCCGGCGAGCGAGCCCTCGCCACGTGCGTGGCGGCGGGTCGCAGACGCTCGAAGAGGAGAATCCGTGATGATGAAGACGACCTCGCGTACCGCAGCACGCTGGCCGCTCGCCGGCGCGATCAGCGTGGCGATCGGAATTGCCCTCGCCGCGTCGCCCGCCGACGCGGGCAAGAAGAAGACGAAGGCCCCGAAGCCGACGGCCTCGGCGAGACGCGAGGACGACCGCACGCGGGGAGCGTGCAGCCAGTCCGCGAACGCGCTGTTCTCGGCGTGCCGGCTCGAGCTGGGTGTCGATGCCTTCGAGGCGCAGGCGCGCTGCGTGAACCTCGCAGACGCCGCCGACCGCGCGGAGTGCCTCGATGAAATCGAGGAGGCGCGCGAGGAAGGCGCGGAGGAGTGCCGCGACCAGCTGGACGCGAGGCGCGCGCTGTGCGGCGTGATCGGGGAAGCGCCCTACGAGCCGGACATGGATGCCGCGCTCTTCCAGGATCCGCGGAATCCGTCGCTGCCCAACCCCTGGTTCCCGCTGGCGGTGGGAAACCAGTGGGTGTTCGAGGAGGAGGACGAGCGCATCGAGATCGAGGTGAAGGACGAGACGAAGCGCATCGCAGGCGTCGATTGCATCGTGGTGAACGACCGCGTGTTCGCCGACGGCGCGCTGGTCGAGGACACGGACGACTGGCTCGGCCTGCGCACGGACGGAACCGTCGAGTACTGCGGAGAGCTCGCGCGCGACTACGAGGTTTTCGCAGGAGACGACCCGGAGCTGCCGCAGCTCGTCTCGATCGAGGGCTCGTTCAAGGCCGGCGTGGATGGAGCGAAGTCCGGGACCCTCTTCATGGGGTCGCCGCGTGTCGGCACCACCTACCGGCAAGAGTGGTCGGCGACCGAGGCGGAGGACGTCGGCACCGTGCTGAGCACGACGTACCGCTACGGCCAGGACGCATTCCTCGACCAAGCCGTGCCGCAGGCGCTCGCGGAGCTGATGTGCGCGAACGGCGACTGCGCGGTCATCGCCGACACGTCGACGCTCGAACCAGACGCGTACGAGCACAAGTACTTCGCCAAGGGCGTCGGCCTGTTCCTCGAGACGAAGCCGGAGAGCGGGAGCTTCGTGCCTCTGGTCGCATGCAATCACGACGCGCGCTGCGCGTCGCTTCCGTTGCCCTGAGATCGCGCTCGACGCCGCGGCGCGCTGCTGGTCCCCTGCGCGCGCCGGGTGGAGCCCGCCGCCTGCTCGGCTCGCCGCCGGGCGGGCGGCGCTGGCGCTCGTGGGCACCGCCGCGGCGGCTACCTCACCAACTCCACCGACACCGGCATCAGGTTCCAGGTGAGCACCGAGTTGGGCGAGCTGCTCGCGTAGATCGTCTCGCGCGCGGGGCGGCCGTCGACCCACACATAACGGTTGAGCTGCTTCTCGCTGTCGTTCGCGACGTAGAGCTCGTCCGTGCCGTCGCCGTCGAGGTCGGTGAGGAGCGCGGCGTGCTCGAAGCCCTTCGAGTGCGTGTCGATCGACTCGGTGGCCCAGGCGGCCTTCGCGTCCGGGCCGGGCCGCGCGAGCCAGAGCCCGGTGTCCTTCGCCGCCATCACCAGCTCCTTCTTCCCGTCGCCGTCGACGTCGCCGGCGGTCAGGAAGCGGCACATCGGATCGGCCAACGTGGCGACCACCGCTCCCGCGGCCGGGTCGGTGCCGGCGTCGTAGCGGCGCAGCTCGAGGTTGCCGCCCTCGGCCGCCTCGATCGACACGTAGAGCTCGTCGCGGCCGTCGCTGTCCACGTCGGCGACCAGGATCTCCTTCGCGTGGCGCATGCCGAGATCGGCGACGACGCTGCGGCTGTCCGGCTTGCCGGGCAGGAAGCGCACTACCTCGCCGGGCTGGGGCGTCCCGTCGAGCTTGTTCGGCGCGCTCGGCGTGGCGTAGATCTCGATCGCACCGTCGCCATCGAGATCGCCCAGCTCGATCTCGTGGGCGAAGGTGTCGGGCTTGCGGTCGAGCTCGGTCACCTGCCAGCCGCCGCCCTCCCGCGCGCGCACGGTGGCGACCACGCCTTGGTCGTGGGTCGCGATGGCGAGCGCCTGCTTGCCGTCGCCGAACAGGTCGCCGGCCTCGCCGTCGCGCATGCGGTCGAAGGCGCCGCCGAACTTCGCCTCCCACAGCGTCTCCACGGGAGCGAGGCCGCCCGGGCCTTTCTCCCAGCGCTTGATCGCCGCCTTCATGCCACCGAGCGTGAGCACTGACGGTCCAGCCCCGGGGAGGTCGACCACCATCGCCTTGTGGAAGACGTTGCTCTCGGGGTCAGAGACGCTGCGCGCGCTCCAGCTCCCGCCCTCGCGCGTGAGCACGACCAGCTCGGATTGCGGGACCTGCTTGCCGTCCTCGCCCGTGCGGAAGGTGGAGAGCGCCAGCAGCAGGCCGCGCGGCAGGTGAGTCGCCGTGGGCGGCGCCACCGGCGGCGCGGCGGGCGCGGCGGCGGGCGCCGCAGCGGCGGCCGGCGCGGCGGCGGGCGCGTCGGCGGCGGGCTCGCCGCCGCACGCGGCGAAGAGCAGAACAGCAGCGAGCGGCGCGAGGGACAGCGGGCAGAGGCGCATCGGGAGCTCCTAGGTCGGTTGGCGATCGGCATCAGCCGAACGGGCGAGCCGGATGTAGCAAGCGCGCGCCGTTCGCGGCGCTCCGGGCGATCGATTGGAGTCTGGCTGCGATCGACACCGGGGCCGTGCCGCCGCCGCCGCAGCGCGGCGGCGCTGGCCGCATCGCGCCGCGGGTGATAAATGGCGCGCGTGACTGAGCTCGCCCCGCCGCGCGGCACGCGCGACTTCTATCCCGAAGACCTCCGGCAGCGCAGCTGGCTGTTCGAGCGCTTCCGGGGCACCGCCCTCGCCTTCGGCTTCGAGGAGGTCGATGCGCCGATCGTGGAGCACGCCGAGCTCTACCTGCGCAAGGCGGGCGAGGAGATCGTCGACCAGCTCTACCACTTCCACCTGCACGACCGGCACCTCGCGCTGCGCCCGGAGCTGACGCCCTCGCTCGCGCGCATGGTGATCGCGCGGCAGAGCGCGCTGCGCCTGCCGCTGCGCTGGTTCGCGATCCCCCAGTGCTGGCGCTACGAGCGCATGACGCGCGGGCGCCGCCGCGAGCACTACCAGT
>CAYWRY010000266.1:0-3411 GCA_964460485.1 uncultured Spirochaetales bacterium | reverse complement strand
GGCTTCGGCGAGGTGGGCAAGGGCTGCGCGCAGGCGCTGCGCGGGCAAGGCTGCCGCGTGGTGATCACCGAGATCGACCCGATCTGCGCGCTGCAGGCGGCGATGGAGGGTTATCAGGTCACGACGCTCGACGAGGTGCTGGAGACGGCGGACATCTTCATCACCGCGACGGGCAACACACACGTGATCGCCGCCGAGGACATGTCGCGCATGAAGGACAAGGCGATCGTCGGCAACATCGGCCACTTCGACAACGAGATCGACATGGCCGGGCTCAAGGCCGTGCCCGAGATCCGGCGGGTGAACATCAAGCCGCAGTACGACGAATGGGTGTTCCCGAACGGCAAGAGCATCCTCGTGCTCGCGGAGGGGCGCCTCTTGAACCTCGGCTGCGCGACCGGTCACCCGAGTTTCGTGATGTCCACGAGCTTCACGAACCAGGTGCTCGCGCAGCTCGACCTGCATGCGAACGGCGCGAGCTACGAGAAGAAGGTCTACGTGCTGCCCAAGCAGCTCGACGAGGAGGTGGCGCGGCTGCACCTCGACCATCTCGGCGTGAAGCTCACCAAGCTGACGCCGGCTCAGGCGAAGTACCTGGACGTGCCGGTCGAGGGGCCGTACAAGGGCGATCACTATCGGTACTGAGCGGCGGGGGCTCGAGCAGGGTGAGCGCTTGGGGCCGTGCAGAGCGCCGCGCGCCGGCGCGGTAGCGTCGGGCGCGTGGCGAACGCGAAGCTCCTCGTCACGGGTGCGCTCGGCGTGATCGGCCGCGCGGTGGTGGAGCGCCTCGCGCAGCGCGAGCACGTGCAGGTCGTCGGCCTCGCGCGCCGCGCGCCCGACGGCGGCCTCGTCGAGACGCTGCGCTCCGCCGCGCAGCCCGTGCAGTGGGTCTCGTGCGACCTGCGGGACGCCGCCGCGGCGCGCTCTGCCCTCGCGCCGCACCAGGACGCGACCCACCTCGTCTACGCCGCGCTCTACGAGAAGCCGGAGCTGATTCGCGGCTGGCTCGCGCCCGATCACGTCGACGTGAACGGCGCGATGTTCGCGAACACGCTCGCCGCGCTGGGCGGCGCACCGCTCGCGCACGTCTCGCTGCTCCAGGGCACGAAGGCTTACGGCGCGCACGCGGGGCTCCCGATGCGCGTGCCCGCGCGCGAGCGCGACGCGAAGCGCAATCACGCGAACTTCTACTTCGTGCAGCAAGACGAGCTCGAGCGCCGCGCCGCCGAGCGCGGCTTCGCCTGGACGATCTTCCGCCCGCAGGTCGTGCTGGGCGTCGCCGTCGGCAGCGCGATGAACCCGGTCGCCGCGCTCGGCGCCTACGCTGCGATCCTGCGCGAGCTCGGCCAGCCGCTGCGCTTCCCCGGCCACCCGCACGTGCTCACCGAGTGCATCGACGCGCGCAGCGTCGCGGCGGCGATCGAGTGGAGCTGGCGCGAGCCGCGCGCGAACCGGGAGGCGCTCAACCTCGCCAACGGCGACGTGATCGTGTGGCGCACATTCTTCGAGCGCCTGGCGAGCGAGCACGGGATGGCGCTCGAGGAGCGGCCGCTCGCGCCGAACGAGCCGCCGCTCGGCGAGTCGATGCCGAAGCACGCGCAGACCTGGCGCGAGCTGGCGGAGCGCGAATCCCTACGGATCGCGGACCTCGGCGCGCTGATCGGGCTCAGCTGGCAGTACGCGGACATCTTGTTCGCCGCGCGCGCGCCCGCGGCGCTGCCCACGCTCGTCTCCACCATCAAGGCGCGCCAGCTCGGCTTCGGCGACTGCATCGACAGCGAGGAGTGCGTCGTCCAGCACCTCGCGGCGATGCGGGCGTGCCGCTACCTGCCCGCGTGTTGAGCGAGCGCGCGCCGCGCGTCAGCATCGTCGCGAGGGGGGTGCCGAGCTCGTGACAACGCGTTCGCTGCCTACCCCGGCGAACCGCGGCAAGCGAGCATCCCGCCTGACCTACGATTTCTGAGGGCCCTGATGACTCCGGCCGAGGGCGCATCCGACGACGACCCCCGCCGCGACACCGCGCTCTACCTCTGGGTGTGGCGCTGGCACTTCTTCGCCGGCCTGCTGGTCGCGCCCGTGCTGATCGTGCTCGCGGTGACGGGCGGGCTCTACCTGTTCGACGACGAGATCGAGGGCTGGTGGTACCGCGATCTCGTGTGGGTCGCACCGATCGCGACGCCGGCTCCTCCCGAGTTCCAGGAACGCGTCGTGCTGGCGGCGCATCCCGGCGCTCGGCTGCTTCGCTACTCGGCGCCAGCCAGCGCGGAGCGCGCCGCCGAGTGGCAGCTGCGCACGGCGAGCGGGGAGCCACGCACGGTGTTCGTGGATCCGGCGAGCGGCGCCCTGCTCGGCGAGCTCGCGACGGATCGCCGCCTCATGCACGTGATCCGCTCGCTTCACGGCGAGCTCCTGCTCGGCCGCTTCGGGAATCTGCTGGTGGAGCTGGCTGCGTGCTGGACGTTCGTCCTGCTCGTCACCGGCCTTTATCTCTGGTGGCCGCGCAGCGAGCGCTCGGGCGGAGTCTTCTGGCCTCGCCTCGGCGCGCGCGGACGCCTGCTCCTGCGCGATCTCCACGCCGTGCCCTCGCTGTGGAACGGGCTCCTGGTCGGCTTCCTCGTGCTCTCGGGCTTGCCCTGGTCGGGCTTCTGGGGCGAGCAGGTCGCGCGGCTCGGCACGCTGGCGCCGGCGCTGGCCGCCACGCCCAACTTTCGCGCCGCGCCCGCGGCGCCCAGCGCCGCGGACGTCCCGCCGCGCGTCCCCGTGCACGACCACGACGCAGCCCTCGGCGAGCTGCCGTGGGCGGTCCGAAAGGCCGGCGTGCCTGTGCTGCACGCGCCGCACGCCGCGCGCATCCCGCTCGCGCGCGTGATGCGCGAAGCGCGCGCCCGCGGGCTCGACGCGCCCGGCCTCAGCGTGATCTACCCGCAGAGCGCGCGCAGCGTCTTCACGCTGAGCTTCGTGCCGGCCAAGGCGCAGGCCCAGCGCACGGTGCATCTCGATCCGCGCACGGGGGCCGTGATCGAGGACGTCGGCTGGGCGCAGTACAGCGGGCTCGGCAAGGCGGTGGAACTCGGCGTGATGACGCACGTGGGCGAGCAGTTCGGGCGCGCGAACCAGCTGGTGCTCGCCGCGAGCTGCGCGCTGGTCGTCGCGACGGTCGTGCTCGGCGTGCTCGCGTGGTGGAGGCGGCGGCCCGCGGGCGCGCTCGCCGCGCCCAGCGCCCCCGTCGGCTTCCGGCCGCGCGCGGGCGTGGTGGCGGTCGCCGTCGCGCTCGGATCGTTCTTCCCGCTCGCCGGCGCGTCGATGCTCGTCGCCCTCGGATTCGACGTCCTCGCGACGCGGAGGCCGCGCGCAGCCGCCTAGGGAACCTCTGCAAAACGCACCCCACAACTGATAGAGAACGTGGTGGGG
>CAYWRY010000265.1:0-3452 GCA_964460485.1 uncultured Spirochaetales bacterium | reverse complement strand
TCGAGATGCGCGTCATGTCCATGTCGATGATGCGGCCCGCGCCGAGCGTCATGTGCCCGACCTCGGAGTTCCCCATCTGGCCGGGCGGGAGGCCCACCGCCTCGCCCGAAGTCTCGAGCTGCGCCATCGGAAAAAGGCGCCGCGCGCGCGCGAAGAACGGTGCGTGGGCGAGCGCGGTCGAGTCGGCGGGGCCGCCGTCGCCGATGCCGAAGCCGTCGAGCACGACCAGCATCACGGGTCTCACCGCACTGGACCGCGCTCGCGCCGCGCCTTCCGCCGCCATCACTTCGCCTTACGCTGCGCCTTTGCTTCCGGCGGCGACACGTCGAGCTGCGGCGCGTCCGCCCACAGCCGTTCGAGGTCGTAGTGGCCGCGCGCGTCGCCGTGGAAGACGTGGAAGATCGCGCTGCCGAAATCGAGCAGCGCCCAGCGCCCCTCCTCGAGCCCCTCAGCGCCGAGCGAGGGGATGCCGTCCCGGCGGGCGGATTCCAGCACGGCGTCGGCGATCGCGCGAACGTGCTGGCGGGAGCGCCCCGAAGCGATCAGGAAGGTGTCGGCGAGCGAGGTCAGGTCGCGCACGTCGAGCGCGACCACGTCCTCGGCTTGCCGGTCGTGGGCGGCGGTCGCCAGCGCGCGCGCGCGTCCGAGCTGGGCCGCGTCGGGCGGCCGCGTCGCTTCAGGGCTGTTGGGTCGATCGGGCTTCGTCATGTGGGTTCGTACGCGCCGCTCGCGATCACTGCGTCGTGCACCGCATCGGGCAGGAGGTAGCGCACGGATTCGTGGGTTCGGATGCGGCGGCGGATCTCTGTGGCCGAGACGTCGAGGGCGGCGATGTGGACGCGGGCGAGCCTCGTCTTCGCGATGCGATGCAGCCCGCTCTCGCCGTCTGCCGCCCACGCGATGGGCGCCGCGAGCGCCTCGGAGATCAGGTCGCGCAGCGGCTTGCCGCTGCCCGGCGGGCGCGTCATCACCGCGAAGTCGGCGAGAGTTAGCAGCGAGGCTGGCTCGCGCCAGGCGTCGAGCTCGGCGAAGGCGTCCTCTCCGACGATGAAGACGAGGCGCGTGGGCGCGAGCTTGGCTCGCAGCACGCGGAGCGTGTCGATCGTGTAGGACGGACCGGCGCGGTGGAGCTCGAGGTCGTCCACGCTGAACGACGGGTGGCCGGCCAGGGCGGCCTGCACCCAAGCGAGGCGCAGCGCAGCCGGCGCGATCGGATCGGCGCCCCCGCGCTTCAGCGGCGGGTCCGAGGCCGGGACGAACACGATGTGCGCGAGGCCGAGCTGCTCCCGCACCTGCTCGGCGGCGTGGAGATGGCCGCGATGGATCGGGTTGAAGGTGCCGCCAAAGACGCCGATCCGCGGGAGTGCAACGGGCTCGGCCTCGCCACGCGCCTCGCTCGCGTCTTCGGCGCCAGCCCCCGTCGCGACGCTTTGCGCAGCGCTGCTCGCCGCGTTCGTCATTCCCGTAGCTGGCCCTCTCCGAACAGCACGAACTTGCGCGTGGTCAGCTCCTCGAGCCCCATCGGTCCGAAGGCGTGCAGCTTCGAGGTGCTGATGCCGATCTCGGCGCCGAGCCCGAGGCGGTAGCCGTCGGCGAACGCGGTCGAGCAGTTCACACCCACCGTCGAGGAGTTCACGCGCCGCGTCCACGCCTGCGCGCTGGCGTAGTCGCCCGTGACGATCACGTCGGTGTGGTCGCTGCCGTAGCGCTGGACGTGGGCGATGGCCTCGTCGAGATCGCGCACGACCCGCACCGCGAGGATCTTGTCGAGATACTCGGCGCTCCAGTCCGCCTCTTCCGCGCTCACCGCCTCCGCGAACACTTCGCGCGTGCGCGCGTCGCCGCGGATCTCGACGCCCTCCTCGTGCAGCGCCTTCAGCACGAACGGCAGCACGCTGCGCGCCGCCGCCTCGTGGCAGAGCAGCGTCTCGACGGCGTTGCACACGGCCATCTGCCGGATCTTCGAGTCGCGCACGATCGCGCGCGCCATCTCCGGGTCGGCGCTCGCGTCGAGAAACACGTGGCAGATGCCGGCGTCGTGCTTGATGACCGGCACGCGCGAGGTGCTCGTCACGCGGTCGATCAGGCCGCGGCCACCGCGCGGGATGATCAGATCGAGCAGCTTGTCGAGCTTGATCAGCACGTCGATGGCATCGCGGTCCGTGGTCGGCACCACCGTGACCGCGGCCTCCGGCAAGCCGGTGTCGCGCGCGGCGCCGCGCAGCTCCCCAGCCAGCGCGAGATTGCTGTGGATCGCTTCGCTGCCGCCGCGCAGGATCACGGCGTTGCCCGCCTTCACGCACAGCGCCGCGGCGTCCACCGTCACGTTCGGGCGCGACTCGTAGATCATGCCGATCACGCCGAGGGGAATGCGCATGCGCCCCACGCGCAGCCCGTTCGGGCGCACGCGCGACTCGGTGATCTCGCCGACCGGGTCCGGCAGCTGCGCCACCTGGCGCAGCCCGTCGAGCATGTCGCTCCACTTGCCGCCCGCGAGATCGAGGCGCTTCACCAGTGGCGCTGCGATGCCCTTCGCCTCCGCCTCGCGCATGTCCTCGCGGTTCGCCGCGAGGATGCGCGCCTTCGCGGCTTCCAGCCGCTCCGCGCTGCGCAGCAGCCAGGCGTTCTTCGCATGGGTGCCGAGGCTCGCGACCGTGGGAGCGGCGGCCTTCGCGCGCCGGGCCAGCTCTTCGATCTCGTGCTGAAGCGTCATGTCGGTCTCGCAGGGCGAAGCAATCAGGCGCGGCGCGGGAGCAGGACGAGGTCGTCGCGGTGGATCACTTCGTCGCCGTTGGTGAACCCTAGCACCGCGAGGATGCGCGCCGTCGGTAACCCGCGGATGCGCGCGACCTCCTCGGCCGAATAGGCGGCGAGCCCGCGCGCGAACTCGCGGCCCTCGGCGTCGGCGCAGGCGACCGGATCTCCGCGCTGGAAGCGACCCTCGACGCCCACGATGCCTGCGGGCAGGAGGCTGCGCCCGCGCTCGGTCAGCGCGCGAACGGCGCCGTCGTCGAGCACCAGCGTGCCGCGCGGCTTGGCCGTGAACGCGATGCGATGCTTCTTGCTTGCCAGCTTGCTGCCGGCGCGGAAGAGCGTGCCGAGCGGCTCGCCCGCGGCGACGCGCAGCAGCACGTCCTTCGCGCGGCCGCGGCACAAGACGGTCGCGGCGCCAGATCTGGCCGCGCTCCGCGCCGCCTCGAGCTTCGTGACCATCCCCCCGCGCCCGAAGGCCGAGCCCGAGCCGCCGGCCGCGCTCTCCACGTCCGCCACGTCGTCGACGACGCCGTAGAGCGGCGGCAGCGGCTTGCCGGCCTCGGGCGGCGCGCGGTGGAGGCCGTCCACGTCGGTGAGGATCACGAGCAGCTCGGCGCCGACGAGGTTCACGATCGTGGCGGAGAGGTTGTCGTTGTCGCCGAAGCGGATCTCCTCGGTCGCGACCGTGTCGTTCTCGT
>CAYWRY010000264.1:1674-3503 GCA_964460485.1 uncultured Spirochaetales bacterium | reverse complement strand
GCGAGCAAGGGCACTTCGAGGCAGAAGGCATCGCGCACGCGGGCGATGAGGCGGGTGGCGAGCAGCGAGTGTCCGCCGAGCGCAAAGAAGTCATCGTGGATGCCGATCGACTCGCGCTGCAGCACCCCGCACCACAGCTCGGCCAGGCGGGTCTCGATCTCGGTGCGCGCTGGCACGGGCACAGCAGCAGACGGCTGCTGCGGCTCGGGCAGCGCCTGCAGGTCCACCTTGCCGTTGGCCCGCCGCGGCAGGCCATCGAGCATCACCAGCTCCGGCACCGCGTACTCCGGCAGCTGCTGACGCAGCGCCGTGCGCAGCACCGTGGCGTCGAGCCCGGCGCCGGCCACGTAGCCGAGCAGCCGGATCTCGCCGGGTGAGTCCTCACGGGGGACGACCACGCATTCGCTGAGCCCCGGCTGGGCGGCAAGCACCGCCTCGATCTCCGCCGGCTCGATGCGCATGCCGCGCACCTTCACCTGCCGGTCGGCACGGCCGAGGTGCAGGAGCTGACCGTCCGGCAGCTTTCTCACCACATCGCCCGTGGCGTAGCGGCGTTGCCCCCGCGCAGTGGCGCTGAAGCGCTCGGCGCTCAGTGCCTCATCGTTCAGGTAACCGAGCGCGAGCGCTGCACCCTCCAGGATGAGCTCGCCCTGCCAGGCCCCCTCGGGACTGATCCGGGCATGGATCTCCCCCACCGCCGTGCCGACCGGCAGCACCTGGCCCAGCACCCGCGTATCGTGATCCGCCCACCACTGCAGCCCCATCGTGCACTCGGTCAGCCCCAGACCATTGACGAAGCGGGCGCCGCGCGCAAAGCGCACCTTGAACAGCTCCAGGTCGCTGCGCCGCGCCGGCTCACCACCGAGCACCACGAGGCGCACCCGGGTAAGATCTTGCCGGCAGGTGACGCGTCCACCGAACAGGTGGCGGTACACCGTCGGCGTGGCATGCAGCACCGTGAGCTGGTGATCGGCGATGCGATCCACCAGCCGGCTCGGCGCCTCGCCGCCGCGCAGGTCCAGCGGATACAGCGTCGCGCCATTGAGTACTGCGCCGAAAATGTCCTGCACCGCTGCATCGAAACCGTAGCCGGAGAACAGGCTGATGCGATCCTCCGCCGTCAGATGCAGCTGCTGCGTCCAGGTACGGATGTGCGCCAGCACGTGCGACTGGCGCTGCAGCACGCCTTTCGGTCGGCCGGTGCTCCCGGAGGTGTACAGGATGTAGGCAAGATCCTCGGCGTTGCCACACGCTCCAATGACAGCGCCCGCGTACGGCACATCGGCCCGCACCAGCGGCAGGCCCATCTCCTGCAGCCAGGGCGCAGTGCCCAGCCGCGCCTCGTCCACCACCACCGCCTCGACCCCGGCATCGGCAAGGATCCAGCCGTTACGTGCCGCCGGTGCATAAGGATCCAGCGGCACGTAGGCCTTGCCAGCCCACAGCACCCCGAGCACCCCGGCCACCATCGGCCCATCGTGACCGAGCAGCAGCCCCACGCGCCCGGATCCGGAACCGCAGCGCTCACTCAATGCGGCGGCGATGCCGCCCGCCCGTTGCGCCAGCTCGGCGTAACTCCACTGGCCCTGCGCCCACACCACCGCCGGCCGCGCGCCACGCGCCTCGGCCTGCCGCGCGAACCGCCCCTGCAGGGTCGCACCCACCGGCCAGCGCACGGTAACCGCCGGCAACCGGACCCGCGCCCGCTCCGCCGCCAGCCGCCCCCGCTGCCACTCATCGAGCAGCGCCAGATCCCCGAGCCGCACCCCCGCATCGCGCCCCACACCACGCAAAACCTCAACAAAACTCCCACACAACCACTCCACCGT
>CAYWRY010000264.1:0-1574 GCA_964460485.1 uncultured Spirochaetales bacterium | reverse complement strand
ACCAGCCGCTCGAACGGCACGTCGGGGTGCGCGTAGGCCTCGAGCGCGGTGCGCTTGACGCGCCCGAGCAGCTCACGGAACGTCGGGTTGCCGGCGGCCGATACCCGCAGCACCAGCGTGTTGACGAAAAACCCGATCAGCCCCTCCAGCTCCGTGCGCGGGCGGCCCGCCACCGGTGTGCCCACCACCAGCTCCTCGTCCCCGGTGTAGCGCGCCAGCACCGCATCCAGCCCCGCCAGCAGCACCATGTACAGCGTGCAACCCTCGGCGCGCGCGAACGCGCGCAGCGCGCGCGTCAGTTCGCATGAAAGCTCCGTCGTGTGCCATGCGCCCCGTAAACTCTGCCCGGGCCGACGCGGCCGATCGGTGGGCAGGTGCATGAGGGGTGGCGAGCCGGCGAGCTGCCGGCGCCAGTAGGCGAGCTGGCGCTCGAGTTCCCCGCTCTCCAGCCAGCGGCGCTGCCACAGCGCGTAGTCGGCGTACTGCACCGGCAGCGGCGGCAGCTGCGGTGGCGCCTTGCGCCGATGCGCCGCATAGGCGACGGACAGCTCCCGGAACAACACGCCGAGCGACCAGCCGTCGGAGACGATGTGGTGCATCACCACCAGCAGCCGGTGCTCCTGCGCTGCGGTACGCAGCAGGTGAAGGCGCAGCAGCGGGCCACTGCCCAGATCGAACCGCCGGCTCAGGATGCCCTTGAAGTGTTCCCCGATGCGCGCCTCGCTCCAGCCCTCCCCACTCTCGACTTCGAGCGGGATCGTGCACTGCGCGGCAATGCGCTGCTCCACCTCCCCGTCGCGCTCGATGAACGTGGTGCGCAGCGCCTCGTGCCGTGCGACCACCGTCTGTACCGCCGCGCGCAAGGCGCCGATGTCCAGCGGGCCACTCAGCCTGAAGGCACTTTGCAGGTGATAGGCCGCGCTGCCCGGCGTCAGCTGCTCCAGGAACCACAGCCGCTGCTGCGTCCAGGACAGCGCCACCGCCTGACCCGCGCCGCGGCGCATAACCGGCGCTTCCCGCAGCGTCGCGCCCGAAAGCCGCCCGGCCACTCCCGCTACCGTCGGGCTCTCAAACAGCGCCTTCAGCGGCAACTCCACGTCGAGTGCATCGCGGATCCGCGACACCAGCTGCACTGCCAGCAGCGAGTGCCCGCCCAGGGCAAAAAAATCCTCGTGAATGCCGACCGTGGCCACGCCCAGCACCTCGGCATACAGCGCGCACAGCGCCTCCTCCACCGCGTCGCGCGCCGGCGCCTGCGCCGCTGCCCTCACCACCCGGCCCCAGTCCGGCCCCGGCAGCGCCGCGCGGTCCACCTTGCCGTTCGGCGTCAGCGGCAACGCCGTCACCACCTCGAAGTGCGACGGCACCATGTACTCCGGCAGCACCCGCTGCAGCCCGCCGCGCAGCGCCGCCACATCCAGTTCCGCACCGCTATCGGCCACCACCCAGGCCACCAGCCGTGCGTCACCATTCGGACCCTCGCGCAAACCCACCGCACAGCCCGAAACCCCCGCCTGACCCACCAGCACCCCCTCCACCTCGCCCGGCTCAATACGAAAACCGCGCAGCTTCAG
>CAYWRY010000263.1:0-3513 GCA_964460485.1 uncultured Spirochaetales bacterium | reverse complement strand
AAGATGGCATCAACCGGAGCTAGTTAAAATATGGGGTTAGCTGATGGGATACATTGCACTCTCAATAACAGCATTTGGTTCATTGCCCATCATAAGAGATTTGCTTCTTTCAAATGATTCATCCGTTACTACTTTCCCATTATGCGTAATATAAATTCTTGTTTTGATGAAGGCGTCCAATTCTCTTGTGCCTAAAAGTCTTCCCGTAAATGATAATTCAATTTTAAATATTGAATCTTCTTTCAGGTCCCCTAAATCTATATCGGCACCCTTGATTGAGGATGCAATCCAGCTTTTGAACTGTTGAATAATTTTAGCCTTAACCTCGGGCTTAAGGTTATCATTTGTACCATCTTTATATGTAAAGAGAAAAAGAACACTTGACGGCTCTGTTTTCTTATCAATTAGAAGATTTATTGATTTTGCTAGATAATTATTTGAAGTAGTTCCTGTTATTAAAGAGTTTAATATTGGGTTATTGATAGGTTGATTTCGGGTTTCTTCATCAAATGTAATAACTGGAGGGGTAACAATATTTTTATTATCTGAAGTCGGTTTTACCTTTGTAAAAGTCTCCTTAAGCGCAATTCCATTATCCCACTGTATTGAAAAGTATTGGTTTAGTGGCCTTCCTGACATGAATTCAATTTCCCAATACTTCGCTAAGCCATGAATTAAACCATTTACGAAGGTGCCTTCTATATACCACGATGCAGGGAATCCGGACTGATTATATTCCTTAATCCTTGTGTCATAAGGGTGATGCCCTAAAGCATTGTTCTTTTTTGAAGCCCACCATTCGTATTTTCCATCTGGTTCATCATTGATGAAATTAGACCTCTCTCTCATTGTTCCATCGTTAGCATATGTCGGCTCACTAAGATGCCAAATGCAAAATCCGTTTTTCATATCATTTTTATATGATACTATTGAATGCGTATTACCATTTTGAAACCATTCTCTCCAAACACCTTCTTTTAAGCCATTAATCCAAAAACTTTCACTTTCCAATTGTCCATTTCCAAAAAAAGTTTTTCGGGTTTTATTGTTATCATTGTTTGTTAAAACTATTTCTTCTTTAAGTTGCGAGTTATCCCAATATTCATAATAGTTGCCAACTTTGACTCCGTTTTTATATTGGCAAACAATCTTTTTTGTTTCATTACTCCAAAATTCAAGATAATTTCCATCCAGTTGACCTTCTTTATAGTGACAAATTATTTTTTTGACACCATTTTGATAACCTTCGATATAATTTCCATTAAGAATATTATTTATGAAAGAAGATTCTATTTTAAGAGTACCGGTTTCCCATTTCTCAGTATATTTTCCGTTTCTTTTCCCATTAATATAAGTTTCATCAATCTTTAATATACCGTTCATAAAAAAATGTTTCAGATTTCCATCTGGAATTCCGTTAGAATTCTTTCCGATAAAGCGTATTTGCCCATTTACATACCATGAAGTGGCTTTGCCGTTTGGTAATCCATCCTTATAAATGATTTCTGAAGATTTTTGCCCATTTTCAAACCATTTTGTTAAAGCCCCGTTTCGCTTGCCAGTAAAATAGGTTATTTCTTCACTCTTTTGTCCATTGTCATAAAAATCAACCCCTTTACCGGAAAATGGAGTGCTGGAATTAACTTCAAAAGTAATTCCGTTTCTAATTACAAGCCTTTCCTTTTTAACTTCCTTTTGAGAATAAACGGTAAACGGGATAACAAGGATGTAAATAAAAAATATTTGTACAACCCGAGGAAATAAAAGAAGTGTCATGTTACTGTGCTTTAGTAATATGGATATTTTATATGTATAACACTTGTCTAAAACTATTTAACATTAACGAAAACAGTTTTGCAGGTTTCAACGTAAATCTGACTCTCTACATGATAGCTCTTTGCCAACGGCTCTGACGAACCGTATCCATTTATACTGGCAGGAGAAAAGATTTCATAGCTTGCCGACCCTGAAGGAACACCAAAAAAACATTGAATTTGTCCCGCCTGAAGGGTGCAGTCATATTGTTTAATTTGATTCCATCCATTTGTGCCCGGAATTAGGTTACTTAACACCCTAACTTTTAAATCTAATTTTGTCTCGTTCTTAAAACATAAATCTCCTGTATTAGAAACTATGCAAGTATTTTCTTTAGATTTTGATGAACTTGAAGCCGGATTACTAGTTGAAGAAGAAGGCTTATTAAAATTAATACTAAAATTGCTTTCCTTGCACCGGTCAACATATACCGAACCTTCTGCGTTATAATCTCTAATTTTCGGTACTGTTGAGCCATAACCATATACTTTGGCAGGAGATTTAATCTCATATCGGGAAGCTCCTTCCGGGACATGAAAAAAACATTGCTTTTGACCCGGCTGTAATGTGAATGATAAAGGAGAAATTTGGTACCGTGATTTTATTTCACTGTTAAAGTGGAAATTAACAATTAAGTCAAGTTCTGTGTTGTTCTGAAAACAATAATCGCCATTTTGATTTTCGTTACAGTTGGGGTCTTTAGAATGGATATTTGTATTCTCTCCTGGCACTTGCAATTTGGAACAGCCCCCGGAAAATTGCATTGTATACCTGTATCCACCAGGCTTAAATAATTCATGTATTCTTTCTTTTTGGCCTAGTGTGAACATGTTCATGCATCTATCAGGAGCTAATGTCATAAAATTTGTAGGCATATCACCTTTAGGTAATTTTGAAGAAATACTCTGCTGAGGGCAAGTTGATGGGAGGTCTTCTTTTTTCTCACACCAAGGAATATCAAGGTAGGAAGAATTTTGAATGGGTGTGTCATCAACTTCATCACCAAGACCAAGAATACATTGATTAGTCCATATATGCCTTAAATTTAGCCAATGGCCAACTTCATGCGTTGCTGTTCTCTGCCCGTCTCCAAAAAAATCACTTAAAACTACAACGCCATCGGTTTCTATAGGCCCACCCGGTAATTGTGCATATCCTTGTGTTTTTTCATCATCATTATCTCCAACAATCTTACTAAACTTTGGTACAACCCAAATGTTCAGATATTTTGTAGCATCCCAAGCATCTACCCCGCCTTTAGAGGCAAACTTTGCCTCATCACCCCCCAAAGAAAGAATTGGATTCCTTCCGCCAGATATAATACTATATTTAGGTTTTCTAAAAATCGTTGAACCCACATCCTTTCTTGTAATTGAGTCCAAACAAAAATCTATTTGACAATTTGCTTGCAAATATTTCCACTGTTCAGGACACTGATTTGCGTTTTCGTTTCTAAGTTGAAAATCTTTATTTAGAAAATCAATAGCACCTCTAATTTTTTCATCACTTAAATTATTAAATCTATCATTATAAAGTACATGTACAACTACTGGGATATTAATTAATGGAGCCTTTCGCTTTTCCTCAGAATTATTAGCCAATTGTCCCAAACCTTGTGTAATAAATAAGAAGTTATTGAGGAGAACGTATCCCATCGGCCAACCCCGTCATTGCCCCTTCTTATCTGCGGAATAATTT
>CAYWRY010000262.1:0-3585 GCA_964460485.1 uncultured Spirochaetales bacterium | reverse complement strand
ACGCGGCGCGGGTCGGATCCGCGCGCGATGCGTTCCGGGCGGCGGCGCGGCTCAGCCCTGCTTCCCGAAGTACCGCCGCCGCAGCGCCTCAGCGTCCCTCCCAGCCGTCGTGCAGAGCCGATCGCACAGCTCGCCGGGCAACAGATCCGCGGGCTCGAGGTGCACCTGGAGCAGGCGCGCGGTCGCGTAGGTGCGGCTCGCGACGTCCACGCGCCGCACGCGCGTCTTGCCGGTGGCGGCGTCGAGCAGCTCCGAGAACGGGACGCGCACGATCGCGTCGTCTTCGCGCGTGATCATCACGCCGTTCGCGCCGTCGAGCAGCGCCTCCGCCGCACCGGCGCCGAGGTCGCGCGTGTAGGCGATGTCGAACGCATTGGGCTCGGCGCAGCGCAGCTCGTAGCCCACGTCCTTGTCGATCACGGAGAGGTCGTGGCCCAGCTCGCGCATGCCCGCCTGTGCGCGCTTCGCCACGAGGTCGCCGAAGGGCAGCTCGGAGAAGCGCGGGCGGCCCTGCGCGTCGCGCGGAATGCCGTTCGGGAAGTCGCTCTCCGGCAGCAGCTCCGCGACGCCCTCGGCGATCACCACGACGCCGTGCGAGCGCCCCATCGCGAGCCGCTTCAGCATCGCGCCCTCGACGATGCGCGCGACGTCGCCGAGATGGGGAGCGCGGCCCTCGAACTCCTCGGGCAGGATCGAGAGGGTCGCGCCGGCCGCCTTCGCCGTGCCCAGCGCGAGGTGACCCGCGCTGCGCCCCATCATCACGACCACATACCAGCGCGAGCTGGTGCGCCCGTCCTCCATGAGCCGCGCGATCACGCGCGCGCCCTCCTCGCGCGCGGTCTCGTAGCCGAAGGTCGGCACGCCGGGCGGGAGCGGGAGGTCGTTGTCGATCGTCTTCGGCACGTGGGCGAGCGTGAAGCGCCCGCCCGCCGCCAGCGCCACGCGCTGCGCCACGTGCGCGGTGCCGTCGCCGCCGATCGTGAGCAGGTGGTCGACGCCGAGGGCCGCGAGCGAGGCGAGCGCGCGGCCGAGCGAAGCGGGCGACGAGAGCGGGCTGGTGCGCGAGGTGTTCAGCACCGAGCCGCCGAGCAGGTGGATGCGCGAGACGTCGTCGATCGCGAGCTCGCGGACGCCGCCGAGCTCGCCCGCAATGAGCGGCTCGAAGCCGTTCGGAATGCCGAGCACGCGCGCGCCGCGGCGGCGCGCGTAGATCGTGGCCGCACCGATCACGCCGTTGATGCCGGGCGCGGGTCCGCCGCCCACGAGCAGTGCGAGAGTCTTCGCCACGATCACCTCCGGACACCTTCAGCACGTTCCTTTAGAAGTTAAGTTGTCGCCCCCCTCAACTTCTCAACTTCCAAAAGAACTTCCCCATGGCGCGTCCCCGTCGCGGGCGAAAACACCTGATCGCGATGGTGGGGCTTCCGGCGCGGGGGAAGTCGTTCACCGCGCGCAAGCTCGCCGGCTACCTCTCGTGGCTCGGCTACCCGACGCAGGTGTTCAACGTGGGCCAGCGGCGCCGCACGGAGCTCGGGCCGGGACAGAGCCACGAGTTCTTCGACCCCGCCAACCGCGAGGCCGTCGCGCAGCGCCGCGCCCTCGCTCGCAACGTGCTCGAGGACGCGCTCGCCTACCTGCGCGGCGACGGGCGCGTCGCGATCTACGACGCCACCAACACGACGCGCGAGCAGCGCGACTGGATCCGCGCCCGCGCAGCTGCCGAGGATCGCGACCCGCTCTTCGTCGAGCTGATCAACAACGAGCCCGAGGTGATCGAAGGGAACCTGCGCGAGGCGAAGCTCGGCTCGCCGGACTACGCGAGCGTCGGCGAGCAGCAGGCGCTCGCGGATTTCCGCGCGCGCATCGCCCACTACGCGAGCGTCTACCAACCGCTCGGCGAGGACGAGGGCAGCTTCGTGCGCCACGTCGACCGCGGGCGACAGGTCGTGATCCACGAGGTCTACGGCTACGTCCAGGGCCGCATCGTGTTCTTCCTGACGAACCTCCAGGTGACGAAGCGCCCGGTCTGGCTGACGCGCCACGGCGAGAGCGAATGGAATGTGCTGGGCCGCATCGGCGGCGACTCCCCACTCTCGACGCGCGGGGTCGAGTACTCGCGAAACCTCGCGGCGCACGTGCGCGACCACTTCGGCGCGGCCAGCGACCTCGACGTGTGGACCAGCACGCTGCAGCGCACGAAGCAGACCGCGGCGGCCCTCGGCATCGACATCGGCGAGTGGCGAGCGCTCGACGAGATCAACGCGGGCGAGTGCGACGGCATGACCTACGCCGAGATCGAAGCGTCGCTGCCCCAGGAGTTCGCGGCGCGCAAGCGCGACAAGCTCGCCTACCGCTACCCGCGCGGCGAGAGCTATCAGGACGTGATCCAGCGCCTCGACCGCGTGATCATCGAGCTGGAGCGCTACCGGACGCCGGTGCTGGTGATCGCGCACCGCGCCGTACTGCGCGCGCTCTACGGCTACTTCCAGCAGCTGCCGCGCGCCGACGTCCCGCATCTCGACATGCCGCTACACACAATCATCAAGCTGATGCCCACCGCCTACAGCTGCCTCGAGGAGCGCACCGTGCTCGGGCCGCGCGCCGAGCGCGACGCGAAGGAGCTGCCGTGAAGCTCTACTGGTTCTGGTCCTTCAACCCGCAGAAGGTGCGCCTCGCGCTGCACGAGCTGGGCGTCCCCCACGACCTCGTCACCGTGGACCTGTTGCGCGGCCAGCAGCGCCACCCGGACTTCGCGCGCCTCAACCCCAATCGCAAGGTGCCGGTGCTGGAGGACGGCGAGACGGTGCTGTGGGAGTCGAACGCGATCCTCGCCTACCTCGGCGAGCGCGAGCGGCGCCTGTGGCCGGCGGACGCCGCGCGGAAGGCCGACGCGCTGCGCTGGCTGTTCTTCGAGGCGCGCCACCTCTCGAACGCGGTCGGCGCGCTCTGGTTCGCGGACTTCGTCTCGCCGCAGGCGAGCATCCCGGTGGACGAGCCCGCTCGCGCCCGGGCCGCGCAAGAGCTGCCAGATGCGCTCGCCACTCTGGAAGCGCAGCTGGGCAAGCATCCCTACGTCGGCGGCCCGAGCTTCACTCTCGTCGATTGCTGTTACGGGCCCTTGCTCGACGCGCTCTCGCTCTCCCGCTTCGACCTCGCCGCCTACCCGAACATCACCGCCTACCTCTCCAACATCCGAGCCCGCCCCGACTGGGCCCTGTGCGACTTCCGCACGCGCTGAGCGCCATCCCATCGTCCCGTCCCCGAACCCTCCTCGAAGTCACGACTGGCTTCCGAGCTACGCAACCGAGATCGGCGCGGCTCGAAGCCGCGCCGATCTCGGCCCCTCCCATCTCGTTCGCGAACGAGCGTTGCCTCGAAGCCCCACGGCACCGCCGAGCGCCTCGCGGCGGGCCGGTGGCTGCGGAGCCGAAATCAAGCGCAGCGAGGCCCCGCGAGAATCTCCGGCCGTAGCTCCGCGCATCGCGGCCCAACAACACCCGCGCCGATCGAGAGCCGGGCCGAGCGAGCCGTTCGGCGCAGCAGCCCCCGGCCCGCCGCGAGGCGCGGTGCAAGCCACCGATTCGC
>CAYWRY010000261.1:0-3589 GCA_964460485.1 uncultured Spirochaetales bacterium | reverse complement strand
GCCTATTATGGACATCAGCGGGCTAAGGCGCGAGATTTCTTCTCAGCCTCTCAGTCTTCGACGCGCATGCGCTTGACGCTCTCGACGGCGATGCCGCGGTCTTCGAGGAGCGTGCCTTGGGCGCGGTCGAGGGCGACGACGGAGCCGTGGTAGACGCGTAGAGCGGCGATCTTCTGGCTCTCGGCCTCCACCAGATCCTCTTCGCGCTGGAGCACGTCGAAGGGCGTGGACTCGCCGTGCTCCAAACGGATCTGCTCGGCGCGGTGCTGCTCGGCAGCCGCGATCCGGCGGCGCTCGGCGGCCTCGATGCCCTGGATTGCGGACTGGAGGTCGCGCACCGCTTTGCGCACTTCGGCGATGATCGACTGCCGAGTCCGCTCGACGAAGGTCTCGGCCTTGTGGAGCTCGATCTCGCCGATGCGCACGTTCGAGCGCGCACTGGTATTGCCGATCGGAATCGACAGGCGCGCTCCCGCGATCCAGGTGCGGCTGTCGCTTCCCTGGAAGAACTGATCGTGCGTATCGCCGTACGGGCTGCTCGGCGGCGGCCCGAAGGGGGTGCCTCCGAGATTGACGATCTTTCCGATGCCGGCGAGGCCGTGGGTCGCATAGCTGGCCACGACGTCCACCTGCGGCAGGCGCTGGTTCTTTGCGAACCTGAGCTGGATTTCCTGCGCCTCCACCGCCCGCTGAGCGGACAGCAATTCCGGGCGGTTCGCGAGCGCCTTCTCCGTCGCGATCTGCGGATCCACGTCGAGCGCCTGATACCGCTCGGGCGGGTCGGCGATCTGCACCTCCAAAGCCGAGGTGGGGGTCAGAGCTGGCCCAAACACCAGGTCGATCAACTGGTCCTGAGCCGTGCGGTAGAGATTCTCGTCTCGAATGAGCTGGAACTCGCGCTGCGCGACGCCGGCTTCCGCCTCGGTCACCTCGACCTTCGACACCACACCCACCTGGAACTGCGCCTGCGTCTGGCGGAGCAGCGCGCGCGACGTCTCGAGGCTCTTCAGCGCCACGTCGAGGTTCCGGCGCGCAGCCGCCAAGTTCCAGTAGGCATCCTCGGTGCCGCGCACGACGTCCATCAGCTGTCGGCGGAAGTCCTCGTTGGCGATCTCGCTGCGCTTGCCGCTGAGACGCACGCTGATCCAAGGGCGGCCGTAGAGGAAGTCGCGCACGAGGGGCGCGACGAACGCGAACGAAGCATTCGAACGGTATTCGGGGCTGTAGCTCGCGATTCCCGAGTTCGTCTCGAGGCTCGACCCGCTGTACGAGAGGTCGTATCGCCACCCGAGCAGCGGCAGGATGCCACGCACGCCGGTGGCCCCTGTGGTCTCCTTCTCGATCGAGAAGGTCAGCGGTGCGGTCGGATCCTGGAAGATCGATGCGACCGGCACGCTCCCGTCGCGGTGCTCGCCGGTGCCATAGAACTCCGGCTCGTGGACACCCCAGGCCGCCTTGCGTTCGTATTCGGCGATCGCGGGGTCGTAGCGGAACAGCTCCACGTCGAGGTTGTTCTCCAGCGCGCGGGCGATGGCGTCTCGCAGCGTGAGCGGGAGCTGGCCGCTGGACGGGGGCGGGGCGGACGGGTCTGCGGTATCGGGCGGCTCCGCTTCCTGGGCCTCGTTCGCGGTCGGCTCGGCCGCGGGTTCGTCCGCCGGCGGCGCCTCCCGGGCGAGGGCGGCCGTCGCCGCGATGGAAAGCCCCCACGCGCAGGCCCACACGAACGCTGATCGCATCACGATACTCCCCAACCGAGCACGAACCGAGGCGCGCGGGCGGCACGGTAGCCGCGGCTTCCCTGATCCGCGCCGGCTTGATGGCGGGTTCGCGCAGTACCTATGGTGCGCAGATGCAGGTGGCCGCACTCGTCCTCGGCGCCGGTAGCGGGTCGCGGCTGCGCGAGAGCCTCGCGAGCGCGGAAGCGCGCGCCGGCCTGCCCGCCAAGGCGCTCGTGCGCCTGGCCGGGCGCACCCTGATGGCGCGCTCGATCGACGCGCTCCTGGCCTCCGGCGCCGTGGATCTCGTGCAGCCCGTTCTGCCTGCGGACGACCTCGCGCGCTGGCCGGAAGTCGCTCGCGAGCTGGCCGCAGCGCACGCGGTTGCGGCCCCGGTGGCCGGCGGCGCCACGCGCCAGGCCTCGGCCCGCGCCGGCCTCGCGGCGCTGCCGCCGGGCGTGGAGCTCGTGGCCGTGCACGACGCCGCGCGGCCGCTCGTCGACCCCGCCGACGTGGCGCGCGTGGTGGGGGCGGCGCGCGCGCACGGCGCGGCGATCCTCGCGGCGGCGCTGCGCGACACGATCCACCGCGTCGCGGACGGCGCGATCGCGGCGACGCCCGCGCGCGATGAGCACGTGGCGGCGCTCACGCCGCAGGTCTTCCGCGTGGAGCTGCTGCGCGAGGCGCTCGAGAAGGCGGAGCAGGCCGGCATCGTCGCCACCGACGACGCAGCGCTGTTGGCGCGGCTCGGCGTGCGCGTGCAGGTCGTACTGGGGAGCCCCAACAACGTGAAGATCACCACCGCCGCCGACCTGCTCGCCGCCGAGCGCAAGCTCGCCGGAGGCGAGCCGCTCGCCGGAGGCGAGCCGCTCGCGGAACGCGATCCTCTCGCGGAGCGCGCATGAGGCGTCCGCGCATCGGCCAGAGCTTCGACGCGCATCAGCTCGCCGAGGGCTACGAGCTCGTGCTCGGCGGCGTTTCGATCCCCTACGCGCGCGGCCTCGCCGGCCACAGCGACGGCGATGTGCTGCTCCACGCGATCGCGGGGGCTCTGCTCGGCGCGCTCGGCCTCGGCGACCTCGGCGCGCACTTCCCCTCCTCTGATCCGCGCTGGAAGGGCGCGGCGAGCGGCGCCTTCGTGCGCCGGGCGCTCGGCCTCGCGCGCGAGCGCGGCTACGCGCTCGGCAACCTCGACGCCACGGTGATCGCCGAGCGCCCGCGCCTCGCGCCACACCAGGCCGCCATGCGCACGGCGATCGCGGCGCTCGTCGGTGCGCCCGAGGCCGACGTGAACGTGAAGGTCACCAGCACCGACGGGCTCGGCGCGATCGGCCGCGGCGAGGGCATCGCGGCGCAGGCCGTGGTGCTGCTGGTGCCGGTGGAGGAGGCATGAGCGCGGCGGGCCTCCAGCTGTTCAACTCGCTCACGCGGCGCAAGGAAGCTTTCGTGCCGCTCGAGCCGGGCCACGCGCGCGTCTACTCCTGCGGCCCGACCGTTTACTCCGCGCAGCACATCGGGAACCTGCGCGCCTACCTGTTCGCCGACCTGCTCGTGCGCGCGCTGCGCCTCGAGGGGCTGCGCGTCACCCACGTCGTCAACATCACCGACGTCGGGCACTTGACCGACGACGCGGACGCCGGCGAGGACAAGATGGAGGCGGCCGCTCGGAAGACCGGGCGCCGCGCGCTCGACATCGCGGCGGAGTACACGGCGCAGTGGCTGCGGGACCGTCGCCGGCTCAACTGCGCCGACCCCGACGTGCTGTGCAAGGCGAGCGAGCACGTGCCGCAGCAGATCGCCATGATCCGCACCCTCGAGGCGAAGGGCGTCACCTACCGCATCGACGACGGGATCTACTTCGACGTCACGAAGTT
>CAYWRY010000260.1:0-3643 GCA_964460485.1 uncultured Spirochaetales bacterium | reverse complement strand
CTGAAACGCTACTCGCCAGGAGCTGGGTGTCGGGGAATTACGGAACTTGAACACCTGGGGGATCAAGAACCGGAGAGGGGGGTCAGTTTTCGGTGTCGCCAGGGGGTCAGTTCCGGATGTCGCTTGACAGCGGCGCTGTCGTATGCGCACGACTGCTGGCCGGAGGATGCTGGACCCCCGCCGAGGACCTATGCCGCAGCGGTGAGCGCCTGGGAGCGAGAAGAGGTGTGGGGTGCAGCCGACTCGCGCTGGGAGATTCAGCGCCGCACAGTCGAGACCGCGTCGCCCGTGCGCCGCGCCCGGCTGAAGCCGGCGACGCGCGAGCGACGCTCTCCGTCCTCTGCGCGCCGCAGAAGCAATCATTGACCCCCCACCCCATGCCCCTCCCCACCCTCGACCTCCTCCGCCTCCTCGGCCTCGCTTCCGCCCTCCTCCTCGCGCTCGCGCTCGAGCACTTCCTCCCCCACGCCCGCCTCACCCGCCCCTGGCGCACGAACCTCGGCCTCTGGCTCCTCGACACGCTCGTTATGCGCGTGGTCTGCGGCGCATGCGGCTTCGCGCTCGCGGCCTGGTGCGAGGCGCGCGGCGTCGGGTTCCTCCACGCGCTCGCCCCGCCCGGGTGGCTCGCGATTCCAGTCGCGATCGCCGGGCTCGACGCGATCTCCTACTTCTGGCACCGCGCCAACCACCGCGTCGCGTGGCTGTGGCGCTTCCATCGCGTGCACCACGCGGATCGCGCCTTCCAGACGACGACCGCGCTGCGCTTTCATCCCGGCGAGCTGCTGATGGCGCTCCCGCTGCGCCTCGCGGGCATCGCGCTGCTGGGGATCTCTCCGCTCGGCGTGCTGATCTTCGAGGTCGTCTTCGGCGCGATGAATCTGCTCGAGCACGGGAACTTCAATCTCGCGCCGCGCGCCGAGCGCGCAGCCTCGCGCGTCCTCGTGACGCCCGCGCTGCACCGGCTCCACCACGCGCGCAGCGCGGCAGAGCTGAACTCGAACTTCGGGACGATCTTCTCCGGCTGGGACCGCGCGCTCGGCACGCTTCGCGCCGGCGCGGCGGGTCGCAGGTTCGAGACCGGCCTACCGGGCGCGGCCGGCGAGCGCGAGATGTCGCTCGCCGCCGCGCTCGCGGCGCCGTTCGTGCGGGTACCGCGAAACGAGCCGGGGCGTTAGCAGGCTGCTGACAAAGTGAGCTTTCGAGGTGTTATGGCGCATCTGCCCGGGGTGCGTTCTGAGGGAAATCGCGGGGTTACGCGACCGGGCAGATCCCTCAAAACGGTTTGTCAGCAACCTGTTAGGGCGCCGAGCTGAGCAACAGCTGGATGGCGCGCGTCTCGTTGTCCAGCTGGCGCGCGATCTTCGCGAGCGACTCGTCGGTGACGCGGCGCGCGGCCTCGCGGTCTTCGTAGGCTGCCGCTTCGCGCAGGTGCGCGAGCTCGGCGTCGAGGCGCGTGCGCGCGACGAGCAGCGCTTGGAGCTGGGCGCGCGTGGCCGCCGGCAGGGCGACGCGCGGCGCGGGCGCGGCGCTCGAAACGGGAGGCGGCGCGGGCTTGCGCGTTACGAGATCGTCGCCCAGCGCGATGTTCGCCGGCGGCGCCGCGAACGCGGGGCAACTCATGCCGCGCGGCGAGAAAACGAGCTTGCCCTCCGGCCCGTACATGCACGAGCCGCGGCCGGAGCGGTTCGTCGCCGCAGCGGCTCCATCGTTCGCGAGCGCCTGCGTGGCGAGCGCGCCCATCGCCACGAGCGCCCACGACACCTGGCGCGAGAGCCCGGGCCAGCGGCGGCATCGGTGGGTCATGGTGCATCCCCCCTTTCTCCCTCCGTTTCGGCGCCGAACGCCTGGGGCTGCGTGACGCGGGTCGCGCCCCTTCGCCACTCGCACGCCGGTCTTTGCGACCGGCGTCACGCGCACCCGCAGAGCGACCGCGGGCGCGCGGCAGCGCTGCGCACAGCCGGCGAGTGTCCCGCCACCCGCGCGGTCCGGCGGGCACCGACCGTGCCCGCCCGCGTTGCTTCTACGCCCTTTGCTTCGCGTGAGCGCGGCGCCGGAGCCTACTCGCGCGCGCTCACTGCGCCGCAGCCGGCGCGGGCGCCAGCGCGGACGGGTCGTAGTAGAACCGCTCGTGCTGGATCTTCCCGCCCTTGATCTCGTGCACGGCGATCTCGCGCAGGTGCACGATGCGCCCGTCGCGCAGCGTCACCTCGCCGTCCCACTCGATGCAGACGGTGTTCTTGCCCGTCCACACGTTGCGCGCTCTCCACAGGCTGCTCGTCTGCATCTGCGCCCAGCGCGCGTTCTTCGCCTCGAGGCCGGCGTGGCCGCGCACCGGCTCGCCGATCGGCTCGGCGGACGTGCAGTCGGGCGCATAGAGCGTGACGAACGGGAAATCGGGCTGCTGCGTCGCGCGCACGATCTTGCGCGCCAACGCCTCGAGGCCGGGCTTCGCCGGCTTCGCGCTGCGTTTCGCGTGCTGTGTGCGCTTCGCCGGTTTGCGGTTCTTCTGCGCTCGCTTCCTTGCCGCCATGAGTCCTCCCTCGGGCGCGCGCCAATCTACTCCGGCACCGCGCACGCGGGCGCGGGATTCGGCGGCGTGCGGCGGCCGGCCAGGCGCTTTGCGTAGCATCCGCCGTCTCACGCACCGCAAAGCGCGAAGGAGCCGCCATGTCCGACTTCTGTCTGACCCAGCGCGAGGGCAACCTGTTCGTGGTCACGATCAACCGGCCGGAGGTGATGAACTCGCTCCATCCGCCGGCGAACCGCGCGCTTTCGGCGGCCTTCGACGAGTTCGTCGCCGACCCCGCGCTCTGGGTCGCGATCGTGACCGGCGCGGGCGACAAGGCGTTCAGCGCGGGCAACGACCTCAAGTATCAGGCCAGCGGGGGCGACATGAGCGGCCAGCCGTCGACCGGCTTCGGCGGCCTCACCTCGCGCCACGATCTCGTGAAGCCGGTGATCGCGGCGGTGAACGGCGTCGCGATGGGCGGCGGCTTCGAGATCGCGCTCGCCTGCGACCTGATCGTGGCCAGCGAGAACGCGGTGTTCGCGCTGCCCGAGCCGCGCGTCGGCCTCGCCGCGCTCGCCGGCGGCGTGCACCGCCTGCCGCGCCAGATCGGCCTCAAGCAGGCGATGGGGATGATGCTGACGGGCCGGCGCGTCTCGGCGGCCGAGGGCCAGCGCCTCGGCTTCGTGAACGAGGTGGTGCCCGCCGGGCAAGCGCTCGCCGGCGCGAAGCGCTGGGCGGCGCAGATCCTCGAGTGCGCGCCGCTCTCGGTGCGCGCAACGAAGCAGGCGTCGCTGGGAGGCCTCGGCTTGCCGCTCGAGGCCGCGATGAACGGCCGCTACGACGGCATCGCCGCAATGGTGAAGAGCCAGGACTTCATCGAGGGGCCGCTGGCGTTCTCCCAGAAGCGGCCGCCCAAGTGGCAGGGCAAGTAGCGGGGCGCGGGCCGGTTGCGGAGGTCGTTCCGGGCGAGTGCATGGCGGATGCAGCGGGCGAGCTCCGCTCGCCGCTGATCCGCCGGTCCGCTGATCCGCCGATCCGCTGGGCGCGGCGCGGCCCGGGGTGCGCGGGAGGAGTGAGCGCTCAGGCTCGCGCGGCTTCTTCGCCGACCGCCCGCGAGGCGCGCCAGTAACAGAA
>CAYWRY010000259.1:0-3737 GCA_964460485.1 uncultured Spirochaetales bacterium | reverse complement strand
CTAGGCTCTGCCCGTGCGCCTCGCGCTGCTCGCCGCGTTCCGATTCCCCGCTCCCCAGGGATCGCAGCGCTACGCGGACGAGCAGGCGCGCGCGCTCGCCGCGGCGGGCGCCGACGTCACGCTCTTCTGTTATGGCCGCGGCGACGGGCGCGACACGGGCGGACTCCGCCTCGTGCGCAGTGCGCCCTGGCTCGCGCCGGCGAAGCCGTCTGCGCGCCTCGACCTGCGCAAGCTGCCGAGCGACGCCGCGCTGATGAGCGCGCTGCTGCGCTCCCACCGCGCCGCGCCGTTCGACGCCGTGCTCGCGCACAACGCCGAGGCGGCGCTACTCGCGCTCGGCCTGCGGCCCTGGCTGCGCGTGCCGATCGTCTACGTCGCCCACACGCTCTGGTCCGTCGAGTTGTCCGCCCATCTGCCGCAGCTGCGCGCGCTGGCGCGCGCCACGCGCGCGCCGGGCGCCGCGCTGGACCGCCTGCTGGCCGGACGCGCCGACGCGACGCTCGTGCTCTCCAAGGCCGCGGAGCTCGCGCTGCGCCCGCACGCGCCCGGACCCCTGCTGCGCGTGCCGCCGGGCTGGACGCGAGAGCAGGCTCCCGAGCCCGACGAGGTGGAGGACGTCTGCCGCCGCCACGGACTCGAGCCGGGTGCCTTCGCGATCTACGCGGGCAACCTCGACGCTTATCAGGATCTCGGCGAGCTGGACGCCGCCGCCGCCGTGATCGCGCCGCGCCCCGTCGTCGCCGCGACCCACGACTCGCGCGCCGCGCACTTCGCGCAGCTGCGCGTGCTGCGCGTCGCGTCGCCCGAGGAGTCGCGCCTGCTCGTCTACGGCGCACGCCTTGCCGTGGTCCCCCGGCGCCACGTGGGAGGATTTCCGATCAAGCTGCTCCAGTACCTCGAGGCGAGCCGCGCGGTGGTCGCGCGCGCGCCGCTCGCGGACACGCTCGCGCACGGCGAGTCGGGCTGGCTGCTCGCCGAGGACGCACCGGCGAGCGAGCTCGGCGCCGCGCTGGCGCGCGTCTTCGACGACGCGCCGCTCGCTGCGCAGCTCGGTGCGGGCGGGCGACGCGCCCTGCACAAGTCTCACGACTGGCCCGCGCTCGCGCTCGACACCCTCGATCTGGTGCGCGAGGCGATCGCTCGGCGGCGCGCGTGAAAGCTCCATGCCACCGAGCGGAGGGTCAGCGCGGCGGCGTGCGCAGCGCGATCGTGGCCACCATGCAGGCGATCGACGTGAAGAAGGCGAGGCCGATCAGGGCGGTGAGCAGGCCGCCTGGGATGTTCGTGTGGAAGTCGGCGCCGGGCTCGGCGAGGAGCTTCCCGAAGAAGCTCCCGTAGAGCCCGCCCGCGTTCGCGCCCCACGCGGCGGCGAACGCCGCGTGCCGGCGCAGGTCGTCGGGGTGGAACCAGAGCGCGGCAGCGATCACGACGCCGCCGATCAGGAAGTCGTCCATCAGCCGGCCCTGGCCCCAGCTGTGCAAGTCTCGCCGAGCGCGAGGGCGCCGCCGTGGATCATGCCGAGCTCGCGCAGCGTGCGTGCCGCTGCGCTCGTCACCCCTCGCGCCTCCCGGCCTCGCGGATCACCTCGTTCTTGCCGTCGTGGAAGGCGGTGCGGGCGATCGCGCTGGTCTGGCCGGCGTCCACCACGAGCGTGTGCGCCGTGACGTAGCGCGCCTCGTCGCTCGCCAAGTAGAGCAGGGCGTTCGCGATGTCGCTGGGCTTGCCGGCGATCCCGAGCGGTCCGGCGCGCGCCAACGCGCGCTCGGTCTTCTTCACGTTCTCCGGATCGCCGGTGATCACCGCGGCGGTCATCGCCGTGACGGTGTTGCCGGGGGCGACCGCGTTCACGCGAATGCCGTGGGCCGAGAGCTCGGACGCCACGGACTTGGTCAACCCGACGACGCCGTGCTTGGCCGCCGTGTAGGCGTGGGGACCGAGCCCTCCGACGACGCCGGCCGTGCTCGCCAGCGAGAGGATCACGCCGGATCGGCGCGGCACCATCACCCGGGCCGCGTGCTTCATGCCGAGGAAGACACCGCGCAGCAGCACCGCGATCGTCGCGTCCCAGGCTTCGGCGCTCGTGCTCGCGATCGGCCCGACGGCGCCGACGATGCCCGCGTTGTTGACCATCACGTCGAGCTGACCGAACGCGGAGACGGCGAGGTCGACGGCCGCCGCAACGTCGGGCTCGCGCGCGACGTCGCAGCGCGCGAAGCGCGCGGCCTCGCCGAGCTGCGCCGCGAGCTTGCGACCGGCCTCCTCCTGGAGATCGGCCACCACGACGCGCGCGCCGTTCGCGACGAAGACGCGCGCCGTCTCCGCGCCGATCCCGGACGCGCCGCCGGTGACGACCGCGACCTTGCCTTCAAGCCGGCCGCTCACGGCTTCGCTCCCGAGCTCGGCCGCTCGTAGCGCGTGTGCTCCGTGCGCGAGATGGCCTCGCCTCCCTCCAGCCGCTCGTACTCGACGGGTGGGCCCGGTGCCGCGTCGGCGAAGCACATCGAGAGCGTGCGCCCATCCGGCTGGGAGACCACGTAGCGCCAGCCCGGCAGTGGGCCGAGCCCGGAATGGCACTCGGCTCGCCCGCGCGTCGCCGTTGCGGCCTCGAACAGCGCGTGGTCGCGCAGCTCGGTCCACGTCGAAGTGAACTCACCCGCGGGCTCGCGCAGCGCGCCGCTCGCGTCGAGCGCTTCCTGGCGGATCGTGCCGGTCTCGGACGTCGCGGTGACCACCGTCAGCCGCTCGCCGCTCACCCCCTCCTCGGCCGTCGTGCGCATCTCGACGACCAGGCCCGGCTGCCAGGCGTCGCGGATCTGCTCCGCGCTGTAGGGCGTGGGCAGCGTGGGGGCGGGGGTCGCAGTCGCCGGCTCCTCTGCGCGCAGCGGCTGCTGCGCGGCGCTGGCGAGCAGAGCGGCGGCGACGAGAGTGCGCGCTCTTCGCATCACACGAGTCCTCGAGCGAGCAGCGCTTCCAGGCGCTCGGCGCTCGCGTCCTCGAGTGCCGCGCACTCCGCGAGCGCTTCGCGCACGGCGCTCGGTAGCGACTCCGTGGCGCCGAGCGCGCGCCACACCGCGCCGCCCTGCCGCTCCGCCTCGGCCTGCAGCGCGAGCTGCTCGCGCAGCGGCAGCCCCACGAACAGCGAGGCGTAGATCTCGCGCGCGCGCAGGCCCAGCTCCGCGAGCTTCGCTTCCTGCGCGGCGCTCATCGGGAAGAGCGCGTCGGCGCGCCGCGCGATCTCGTCCTCGCGCTCGGCGCACGCGTTCAGCTCCGCAGCGAACGCGGGCGCCTTTGCGGCCCACGCGCGATAGCGCTGGGCGGCCATGCGCTCGAGGCGCGCGAGGAATGCCGGGCGCTCCGCCTCCGCGAGCCCGCGCGTGAGCGGCGCCAAGAGCAGCGCGATGCTCGGCGCCGGCTTCGCGCTCTGCGCGACCGGCGCGCTCACGAGAGGCCCCCTTCGGGCGCGGGGAGCGCGCGCTGGTTGTAGAGCAGCTTGCGCAGCGCCTCTTGCTCCGCCTTCGACATCGACGCCGGATCCATGCGCAGGTCGGAGCCCACGGCCATGCCGCGCTGGACGCCCGGGCGCGCCGAGAGCTCGCCGTGCCAGCGCTTCAGATACTTGAAGTCGTCGAGACTCGAGCCGTAGGCCTTGGGATCGAAGAGCCACGGGTAACAGATCATGTCCGCGATCGTGTACTCGTCGCCCGCCAGGTAGCGGCGGTCGTAGAGCCGGTTGTTGA
>CAYWRY010000258.1:0-3765 GCA_964460485.1 uncultured Spirochaetales bacterium | reverse complement strand
CTCAGGCGTCGCCGGCGCGCCGTGCCAAGTCGAACAGGATGCTCGCCGTGACGCCCCACACTGCGAGACCTTCGTGCTCGAAGTTCGTCACCTCGCGCGCGCGTCCGTCGAAGTGGACGACGACGCGCCGGTGGTGCGCAGGGTCGAGGGCCGCGGCGAGCGGGAGCTCGTAGACCGCGTCCACCTCGCGCGGGTCCGGCGCGGCGACGAAGTCTCCCGGCACGAGCGCGACCACGGGCTGGATGCGGAAACCGATCAGCGTCGGATGCGCGTCGAGGAAGCCGAGCGCGCGCGTGCGCGCGGCGGGCACTCCCACCTCCTCCTCCGCCTCGCGCAGCGCCGTCTCCACGAGCGACTCGCGCTCGCGCGCGCCGCCGCCCGGAAACACGACGTCTCCGCCGCGCACGGGCAAGGCGCTCGCGCGGCGCGTGAGCAGCAGCGTCGCACCGTCCGCGCGCTGGACGATCGGCACGAGCACGGCGGACGGACGCAGCGAGGCGAGGGAGAATCCCTCGCGCGTGAGGACCTCGGGGCCGAACGTGCGCACGAGATCCTCCGTGCGCAGCGCGCCGTCGCGCGGCTCGCGCCACAGCCGGAGCTCGATGCGCGCGAGCAGCGCGCGCTCGGCGGCGGCGTCCACGCTCGGCGCTCGCGGCCTAATGATTCTCGGCGCCGCGCGGGCTCACCACAGCCACAGCGCCAGCGCCACGAGAAGTGCGATGGCGAGCCCGAGCGGGACCAAGCGCTTCAGCACCGGGACGCCGGCCGTGGCGAGAAGATCCACCGGTGCCGCTTCCCGCGGCGCGGAAGCGGCGGCGCGCGAGGGCGCCCGTGCCGGCGCCGCGCTCGGAATCGTCGGCGACGGGATCGCGCCGGCGGCGGATGTGCTCGCTACCGCGCTGTCGGCGGAGCCAGCGGCCGGTGCCGCGCGAGCCGCCGCCAGCGGCTCCGCCGCCGCGCCGGCGTTCGGCGCCGTCGCCGCCGCGCTCGCAGGCGACGTCGCTGCCGGGCTCGGCGCCCCGGCCGGCGCGGCGCTCGCCGCGATCTCCCGCTCGAGGTTCGCGACGAACTCGCCGAGCAGCTTGCCGCTCACCTCGCCGATCAGGCCGCGCCCCATCTGCGCGAGCCGGCCCACGATCGCGAGGTCGGTCTCCACCGTGACGCGCGTGCCCTCGGGCGCGGCCGCGAGGGAAGCGGTCACCGTCGCCTTCGCGCTGCCCTGGCCCTTAGTCTCCCGTCCCTCGGCGCGCAGCACACCCCGCTTCGCCGCGTCGTCCCGCTCCGCAAAGCTCGCCTTGCCCTCGTACTGCGCGAGGATCGGTCCGAGCTTCACCTTCACGCGGCCCTTGTAAGCGTCGCCGTCGCGTCCGATCAGCTCGGCGCCGGGCAGGCACGGGGCGATGCGCTCCAGATCTGTGAGCCACGCCCAGGTCTCGTCGGGGGTCGCCTTCACGGTGAACTGATGCTGGAGCTTCATGGGCGCGACCCCCGGCGCGCGGCGCCGAGAGGGTTTCGCATCGCGGCGCGCAGGAATCAACCGCCGAGCGGCCGCACGCGCCGTCCCCTTCCGCCTACTACTTCCCCGCAGCGCGCCGGGGTCGCCATGGCCATCGCGGACATCCTCAACTACGTGCAGCTCACGCCGCGGGTCGGCACGTCGGGCCAGCCGACCGCCGAGCAGCTCAAAGACATCGCGAGCGCCGGTTATCAGGCCGTCGTCAATCTCGCGCTCCCCACCTCCGACAACGCGCTGCCGGACGAGGCCGGCCACGTCACGCGCCTGCGCCTCGCCTACTTCCAGATTCCCGTGCTGTTCGACGCGCCGCGCGTGGAGGAGCTGCGCACGTTCGTCGGGCTGATGCGCGTGCTCGAAGACCGCCCGGTGTGGGTGCACTGCGCGATGAACCTGCGCGTCTCCGCATTTATGTACCACTACCTGCGCCACGACCTGGGCGTGCCCGAAGCGCGGGCGCGCTCGCCCGTGCTCGCGAAGTGGGAGCCGCGCATGGACGCGGTGTGGCGCGCGTTCCTCGCACTGGGTCCCGAGCAGCTCGCGCTGCCGAAGCGGACGGAGTGACTGGCCTGCGGGCGCCGGCTCGGCCGAGCCGCTAGCCCTCGGCGATGCGCGAGTCGCTCCGGTAGCGAGCGCGTCGCATCCGCCGGCATCTCGCTGCGGCGCGCGCGCGCCGTAGACGGCGGGACCCCGCACAGCGTGAGGCCCGTCGAGAACCGCAGGCCGAAGACCACCGCCACGCCCAGCGACTGGCGGCTCCAGGACGCGCCGACGCGCGAGATCGCGAGGGGCTGGATCCCGAACACGGTGGACAGCGTCGTCATCAGGATCGGCCGCTGCCGCGCGCGGGCGCGTTCTCGCCGGGAGGCTGCGACACGACCTCGCCTCCTCGCGGCCGCGTCGGTGGCCCAGGCGAGGATCGAGCGCGCAGGGTCGCTCAGTCGCGCCCGTCCGCCTCGTAGGTCACGCGCCAGAGGCAATGCGGCGCCCCGCTGCGCACGCAGGCGCGCTTCGCCGCGACCACGTTGCGCGCCCCCTCGAAGCGGATCAGCTCCGCGCAGTAGCCGGTGAAGATCGCGCACATCTGCGCCGACGGATGGGCGAAGTCGCGGATGATCATCTCCACCTCGCCCGGCCCGATGCGCTTCACCTCGAAGCGGCCCGTGTCGTGCTGGCTCGACCAGAGCGCGAACGCGCGAGTCGTCGACGGCGCCGCCGACCTCCCGTCGCCCGAGAGGTGCGCGTAGATGCCTTCGAGATGCTCGCGCGCCGCGGTGACGCCGAGCGCTTCGAGGTTCTTCTCGCGCGGTCCGGGCATCAGCGAGACCATCGCGTCGACGAGCGCGAGGAAGTGCTCCTCCGGATACCAGCGCGACTCGTGGATGCGCTCCTCCAGGTACCCGTGCAGATCGGGCGCGAGGACTTTCTTCGCCTGCTCTCGATGCCGGCGCAGGAATCGGACCATCCCGGACAGCGTCGTGCCCTTCGCCTTGGCCATGACGTCGCGGCCCCCGCCGAGTGGTTCGGAGGAACACCTGCGCGGCGTGAGTCGAGACCTCGGGCGCGATGGGAGCGACAGGGCGCGATCGAGGGCGTGGCCCCGCTCAGATCGCGAGCGGCCCGTTCGGCCGCGTGCGCCGCATCGCGCGCTGGAAGGCGGGGCGCGCCGCCATGCGATCGCTCGGAACGCCAGCCCTCCATGTGGTGGATCTCGAGGGACTGCGCGGGCTTCGGCAGCGTCGCGTGCTCCGCTGCGAATCCGCGGTGCCCGGAGTGCGCCTCGAACGATCGCGGCTACCGTGTGCAGCCCCGCGGAGGGGTGTCAGAGCCTGGTTGAATGAGCCTGACTCGAAATCAGGTGTACTCGAAAGGGTACCGGGGGTTCGAATCCCTCCCCCTCCGCCACTCGGTCTGCGTGCGTGGAGACACTCGGCGCGGGCTGCGCGGCGTCCGTCAGCCCGCTTCGCTCCACGAGTAGCGGCGACGCCAGCTCGATTCCCCGTGCTACGAACGCGCGCGCTGAGGAACCCGGAGCGCCGCCCGCGGCAGATCGCAGACGGCGCGCGTGGAGACCTCGAGGATGCGCCGCCCGCGAGCCAGCGCCGGCCAAGCGCGTCCGCCCGGAAAGCGACGTGCACAGGAGCGAGAGATGACGAGCCGAGACCAGCCCACGCAAGAGACCCGGCCGATCGCATCGTACGACGTGATCGTGATCGGGGCCGGCGTCAGCGGGATGTACGCGCTGCACCACT
>CAYWRY010000257.1:0-3805 GCA_964460485.1 uncultured Spirochaetales bacterium | reverse complement strand
CCGAGGCGCCGAGCCGTCCGCTCCTCGCGATCGACAGGGGCCAATGCGTCGGCCGCTTACTTCTCCCCGATCCCCCGGAACCCCATCTCCTTCATCACCGCCTGCCCCTCCTCCCCGAGCGCCAGCGCATAGAACGCCGACGCCCCTCGCGGCTCGGCGGGCTCGCGGGCGACGGAGATCGAGTAGAGCACGGGCGTGTTCTGCTCCTCCGGGATCGGGATGGCTTCGACGCCTGCGTCGTCGGGGAGCGCGACGAACGAGGTTGCGTAGACGATCCCCACGTCCGCCTCGCCCGCGGCGATTTTCGCGAGCACGCCGTCGGCGGTGGTCGTCTCGACGGCTGGCTTCGCGCGCAGCGAGAGGCGCGAGAGCACCCAGTTCGCGTGGCGGCGGATCGAGGCGGTGCGCGTGCCGAGCGCGACACGCAGGTCGTCGCGCGCGAAGTCGGCGAGGCCCTCCACCCGCTTCGGGTTGCCCCTCGCGACGGCGATGGCGATGCGGCTGCGCGCGAGCTCGGTGGGGCTGCCCACGGCGGTGTGGCCCGCGGCGACGACGCGCGCCATCACGGAGTTCTCGCCGAGCGCGACGACATCGCACTTCTCGCCGGCATCGAGCGCGTTCAGGATCTGCGTGCCGCCGTCGAAGTGGAGCCCGACCTCAGCGCCCGAATGCGCCGCTTCGTAGCGCGCGGCGAGCGCTTCGAACGCGCGGCGCAGCGAGGCGGTCGCGCAGACGGCGACGCGATGCGGGCCCGCCGGCGCCTCGGCCGCGGGCTGTGCCGGCGTGGACCCGGCGGGCGCGCCCGCGTCGTCGCGGCCGCAGGCGGCGAGGAGGAGCAGGGCGGCCAGGGTTGCACGGAGCATGGCGCCTCCCGAGGAATCTCTTGTTACGCCGCGCGCCGCTCCCGGCGCCCCGACGCCCGCTCAGCCGCGCAGCACCTGGCCGCCGCGCGCGCCGGTGTGAGCGTCATTCTCCAGCACGAGCGCGCCGTTGCACAGGGTCGCGCGGTAGCCGCGGCCGCGCTGCACGAAGCGGCCGGCGCCGTTCGGGAAGTCGTGCACGAACTCGGGCATGCGCTCGGCGACGCGCGCCAGGTCGATCACGTTGAGGTCGGCCTTGAGGCCCGGCTCGACGCGCCCGCGATCTTCGAGGCCCATGATGCGCGCGGGCGCCGAGCTCATGCGGCGCACGGCTTCCTCCACGGAGAAGAGTCCGCGCTCGCGCACCCAGTGCGAGAGCACGAACGAGCACCAGCCCGAGTCCATCACCTGGCCGACGTGGGCGCCGGCGTCGCCGAGGCCCGGCAGGATGTGGCCGCCCGAGATCAGGTCTTCCACCGCGCGCAGGTTCGGGTTGAAGAACAGCTTGGTGAAGAGCGCCTTGCCGCGGCGCTCGCGGCTCATGCGCAGGAAGGTCTCGGCCGGCTGCTCGCCGGCGAGCTTCGCCAGGTGCTCGAGGGACGTCTCCGCGCGGAACACGTAGTCGGGCGATTCCGCGTCGCCCAGGAAGAAGGTGGGCACGCGCGCGATGAAGTGCGTGTCCGCCTGCGCGTCGGCCACGAGCCGCGCGCAGAACGCGGCGTCGTCCAGCGCCGCGAGCCGCGCGGCGAAGTTCTTCGCGGCGAGCTCCTTCCACGCGCCCGCGCGCCAGGGCAGCTCGTTCACCAGGCCCACCACGAAGCCCGAGCCGCGCGGGATCGCGACGCAGCTCACGTCGAGGCCGTCGGCGCGCAGGCCGTCGACGATCGCGTTCAGCTTCCTGCCGGAGCCGTCGGAGTTGCCCGCGGTGATGCTGAACAGCACCCGGTCGCCCGTGGCCTCCGCCTGCTTGCGGATCAGCGCCAGCTCGCCGTCGAAGTCGCCGCTCAGGTTGAGGACGTTCTGCATCAGCCCGCCGCCCGCGGCCTTCACCGCGCGCGCGATCGCCACCAGCTCCTCGTGCTTCGCGTGTGTGCCGGGGACGTCGCGACCGTCGGGCAGCACGTGGCCGATCAGGCGCGAGGTGGAGAAGCCCACCGCGCCCTCGCTCACGGACTCGCCCACCACCTCGGCGATGCGCGCCAGCTCGGCCGGCGTCGGCTGCTCGTCCACCGCGCGCTCGCCCATCACGTAGAAGCGCACCGCGCAGTGGCCGACGAGGCCGGCGACGTTGATCGCCGGCGCCTTCTGCTGGAGCGCGGCGAGGTAGCCGCCGTAGCCCTCCCAGTTCCAGGGCAGGCCGGAGAGGATCGCCTCGCGCGGGATGTCCTCGACCGTCTCCATCATGCCGGCGAGCACCGGCGCGTCGCCCGGCCGCACCGGCGCGAAGGTGACGCCACAGTTGCCGAGCAGCGCGCTCGTCACGCCGTGCCAAGAGATGGGCGTGAGCAGCGGGTCCCAGGCGATCTGCGCGTCGAGGTGCGTGTGGAGGTCGACGAAGCCCGGCGTCACGGCGAGCCCGCGCGCGTCGATCTCGCGCCGGCCGGGCTCCGCGACGGCGCCGACCGCGCTGATCGTGTCGCCGTCGACCGCCACGTCGGCGCGGAACGCCGGCTGGCCGGTTCCGTCCACCACGTTTCCGCCGCGAATCACCACGTCGTGCGCCATCGCCGATCTCCTTCGCGCGCGCACGGTACACGCTCGCCCGCTCGCTCCGCTGCCGCGCCGATCGCGCTCTGCGAGGCCCCGTGCTCAGTCGAGCCGCTTGCGGAAGCGCGCGGCGGCGATGCTCGCGGTCACCACGAAGAACGCGGCCAGCGGCCAGACCTCGCTCCACAGGTCGACGAGGCTCGCGCCGCGCAGGATCAGGCCGCGCACGAGGCGCACGAAGTGGGTGAGCGGCATGACCTCCGCGAGCAGGCGCGCGGGCCGCGGCATCCCGTCGAAGGGGAACATGAAGCCGCTCATCAGGATCTGCGGAAGGAACGACATGAAGGTGAGCTGGAAGGCCTGCATCTGCGTGGAGACGAGCGTCGAGAAGAGCAGGCCGAGCGAGAGCGCGGCCGCGACGAACACGAGGGACGCGACGTACAGCTCGGGCAGGCTGCCGCGGATCGGGACGGAGAACACGAAGCGGCCGAGCAAGAGGATCAGCGTGGTCTGCACCATGCCGATCGCCACGTAGGGCAGGATCTTCCCGAGCATCAGCTCGGCGGTGCGCACGGGGGTGTTGATCAGCAGCTCCAGGTTGCCGCGCTCGCGCTCGCGCACGATCGCCACCGCGGTGAACAGCACCATCGTCATGGTGAGGATCACGCCGATCAGGCCCGGCACGATCTGCACCGCGGAGCGGCGTTCCGGGTTGTAGAACGCGCGCATCTCGAAGGTCGGCTGCGGGGCGGCGCGCGGCTGGCCGCGCGCCGCCACGGGCAGGCTCGCGAGCCCGCGCGCGGCGATCGCGACCGCGGGGTCGGAGCCATCCACGAGCAGCTGCGCGGCCGCGCGGTCGCGCAGCGCGAGGCGGCGCTCGAAGTCGCGCGGGATCGCGAGCCCCACGGCGATCTCGCCGTCGCGCAACAGCGCCTCGAGCTGTCGCGGCGTCTCGGCGCGCGCCACGATGTCGACGACCTGTGTCGCCTGCGCGTCGTCCAGGAGCCGCCGCGAGAGCTGGGTGTTCGCCTCGTCGGCGACGCCCGCGCGCAGGTGCCGCACGTCGGTGTTGATCGCGTAGCCGAACAGCATCAGCTGGATCGCCGGCAGCCCGACGATCATGCCCGCCGTGAAGCGGTCGCGGCGCAGCTGGCGCACCTCCTTTCTCGCGACGGCGAGGGTGCGGCGCCAGAAGTTCATGCCGCGACTCCGCGGCCGCGCGTCGCCGAGACGAACAC
>CAYWRY010000256.1:0-3833 GCA_964460485.1 uncultured Spirochaetales bacterium | reverse complement strand
GCAGCGCGCGCTGCAGAGCGGGGCGCGCACCCACGTGCTGTTCGGCCGCAACGAGAGCGGCGGGCAGCGCTTCCACGCCTACACCGACCGCATCATCGCGATGAGCGACGACGAGCTGTGCAAGGAGTTCGGGGGGTGAGCGCCGCCCCGCAGACGTGAGACACTGAGGAGCGGGCCACTCGGTCCCTGGGACGAGGAGAAGCCATGTCCGACCCGACCGCTCCCGTGCTGCTCCGCGCCGACAAAGACGGCGTGGCGACACTCACGCTCAATCGTCCAGAGCAGTTCAACTCGCTCAGCGAGGCGCTGATCGACTCGCTGCAGCGCGAGCTGGGCCGCATCGCCGGCGACGGCTCGGTGCGCGTGGTCGTGCTCGCCGGAGCGGGGCGCGCGTTCTGCGCGGGCCACGACCTGAAGGAGATGCGCGCGAATCCGCGCCAGTCCTATTACGAGGATCTGTTCGCGCGCTGCGGGCGCATGATGCAGACGCTGGTCGCGCTGCCGAAGCCGGTGATCGCGCGCGTGCACGGCGTCGCGACCGCGGCGGGCGCACAGCTCGTGGCGAGCTGCGACCTCGCGATCGCGTCGGACAATGCCCGCTTCGGCACCACGGGCATCAACCTGGGCCTGTTCTGCTCGACGCCGAGCGTGGCGGTCTCGCGCGCGATGGGTCGCAAGCGCTCCTTCGAGATGCTCTTCACGGGCGAGATGGTGGACGCGAAGACGGCCGCAAGCCTCGGCCTCGTGAACCGCGCCGTGCCGCTCGCGGAGCTCGACGCCGCGGTCGCGAGCGTCGCGCACAAGATCGCGGCGCAGCCCGCGAGCGCGGTGCGCATCGGCAAGGAGATGTTCTACCGCCAGCTCTCCATGGATCTGCCCGAGGCCTACCGCTTCGCCGGCGACACGATGGCCGCGAACATGATGGAGGCGGACGCCGTCGAGGGCATCGACGCGTTCATCGAGAAGCGGGAGCCGAGCTGGAAGAAGAGCTGAGGCTTTGGAGCGGGGATCGGGGACTCCGCGGGCGTCGTGCGGATCGAAGACTCCCGCGCGCGAGGCCGGCCTGCGGCGGCGGCGGGGCCGCTGCGCGGAATGGCTCGCTCAGGCCCCGCCTCTCGTTCGGAGCGCTGAGAGGGGGTGCTGCTCGGCGGCGAGCGCGTGCGTCGGAGTTGGGGGCCTTCGCTGCGCTTGATTTCCGCTCCGCGGACCAACCGCCGCCGCAGGCCTCGTGCTGGCGCGGTGGGCCTCGTGCGGCGTGGCGGGCTCGTACGGGTTTTTCGCTGACTCGCGAGTTGGGAGGGTGCGGGTCGCGCGGGGTCGACCCGCGCGACGTGGGGGGGCGGCTGAGGCGTGCGAAAGGGCGCGGCGGTCGAAGACTCGGCCGCGCGGGGCGGGCTACGCGGGCGTCACGAGCACGGGCATCTCCTCGATGCCGAGCACGAAGGTCCCGCGGCGCCGGCGGAGCGGATGCTGCGGCTCCGCGAGGCGCACGTCGCGCCAGCGCGCGAGCAGCTCCTCGAACAGTACGCGCAGCTCGAGCCGGGCCAGCTGGGCGCCCAGACAGTGGTGGCGCCCGAAGCCGCCGAACGCGACGTGGTCGTTCTGCGTGCGCTCGACGTCGAACTCGAACGGCCTCTCGAACACCGCCTCGTCGCGATTCCCCGACGGGTAGAGCAGCAGCATCCGGTCGCCCGCGCGGATCTTCTGCCCGCGCAGCTCCGCGTCCCGCGTCGCCGTGCGGTTCATGTTCTGGATCGGCGTCACCCAGCGCAGCATCTCCTCGACCGCGCTCGCGACGAGCGCCGGGCTGGCGCGCAGCTTGCGAAGCTGCTCCGGGTGCTCGAGCAGTGCGGCGAGACCGCCCGAGATCACGTGGCGCGTCGTCTCGTCGCCGCCCACCAGCACGAGCATCGTCTCGAAGATCAGGTCGTCCTCGGAGAGCCGCTCGCCGTCGACCACGGCGTTCACGGCCAGGCTCACCAGGTCTTCGGCCTCGCCCCCGCGCCGCGCGGCGATGATGCGCTTGATGTAGTCGGCGTACGCGATCACCGCGTCGCGCACCTGCTCGCCGATCTCCGCGTTCCCGGTCGCGAACAGATCCGACCAGTGCAGCAGCGTTTCGTGGTCGGCTTCGGGAAGGCCCATCAGCTCGCCGATCATGTACATGGGCAGCGGCGTCGCCACGTCGCGCACGAAGTCGCAGCGCCCTCGCGCTGCGGCGGCATCGAGCAGCTCGCGCACCTTGCGGCGCAGGAAGGGCTCGTGGTCCTGCACGCGCCGGTGCGTGAAGCCCGCCGAGATGATGCGCCGGCGCAACGTGTGCTGCGGCGGATCCATGTTGATCATGCTCGGTACCGAGCTGTCGGGTCGCGAGCCCTCGCCCGAGCAAAACGTCTCCCACTCGCGCGCGACGTGCATGATGTCGTCGTAGCGCGCGATGCCCCAGATGCCGGTCGCGTCGTCCCAGTAGACCGGCGCGTTCGCGCGCATCCAGGTGAAGCGCTCGTGCGGGTCGGCGTAGAAGTCGGGCGACAGGAGCCGGATGTCGTCGCGCGTCGGGTGCTCGGCCTTGCGCGAGCCCGGCCGCAGCGTGCGCGTGTACTTGTTCTCGCCCGGCCGCACTGCGTCGTTCGCCATCGGCGCTTCCCTCCTACAGCAGATCGGGCGACCAGATGTCCTGGTCTTGCCCGTAGCTCTCGCCGGCGAAGTCCCAGCGGGTGAGGCTCATCCACGCGAACAGGCCGGGGCTCGCCTGGTTGGCGAGGCGATTGAGCGTCACGCCCCTCGCCTTCAGGTCGCGGCCGAGAGCGTCGCGCGCCTCGATCGTGAGCCGCATCGGCCAGGGATTCGAGGCGTCGCGCGCGAGCTCGCGCGTGCCGGCCACGAGCGGGGCCTTCTCGCCGTCGCGGACCAGGAAGCCCGTGACGATCGGCTGCACGTCGCCGCGGCCGCCGAGGCCGGGCGAGGCGAAGCTCATCGCGAGGAAAGCGTCGCGCGCGCTCGCGATCGCGTAGCTGTAGGCGCCGCGCGTGGTGCGGTCGTCGCGGCGCACGCCCCAGCTGCGGTCGCGCATGTCGGGGTGGTCGACGGCGATGCGCCGCCCGCGCAGCGTGATCTCGCCCCGCACGTGGCAGGGCTGGTCCAGGTGGCCGTGGCCGTCGCGCACGCCCGCGGCGTTTGGGGGGAGTAGGCCGGTGTACTCGAGCTCGGCCGAGAATCGCTCGCCGTCCTGATAAGTGACGCGGTAGCGGCGCAGCGGCTCCAGCACCTCGTAGCGGAGCGCGCCGAGCTCCAGGCGCTCGAGCCCCGTCTCCGGCGGCGGCAGGTGCCAGTCGCCGCGGAAGTAGCGCGCGCGCCAGGGCTCGTGAGCGGAGGCGTCCCATACCGAGACGGCGAGCGCGCAGACGCCCTGGTTCGGGCGGAAGAGTGGGTAGAACGAGCCGCTGAGCGCCTCCGCTGGGTGCGCGAACGAGAACCAGCAGGTCTCGCTCCACCAGGGGTCGCTCGATGCGGGCGGATGGAAGCGGTCGTCGTCGGCGGTCAGCACGCGGGACTCCGGTCGGGAGGTCAGGGACCCATCGAGTGCGGGATCGGCGCCAGCGGTTTGCTGGCGAGCGCGGCCATCATGGGCCAGCCGGCGAGCCGCGCGTGGCCGACGCGGGCGAGCCAGGCGAGCCAGGCGCCGTCCTCGCTCGCGGGCGCCGCCGCGATGCGCGCGGCGGCGGCGCGGCGTCCCTCGGCGAGCGTCGCGGGCGGCGCGCCCAGTGCGCTCGCCAGCGCCTCGCGCTCGCTGGCGCGCGCGGCCTCGCCGCAGCGCGCGTCGGCGGCGAGGT
>CAYWRY010000255.1:0-3862 GCA_964460485.1 uncultured Spirochaetales bacterium | reverse complement strand
GACGTTTCGCGACCGCCGACGGCGGCGAGCAGCTCGCGCTGGTGGCCGCGCCGCGCCGCGCGCTGCGCGCGCTGACGATCGGCGTCGACGACGCGGACGACCTCGGCCGCGCGGCCGCTTCGCTTGCGAAACTCGACGTCGCGTGCGAGCGCGGCGCGCGCTCGCTCTCCGCGATCGAGCCGATCACCGGCATTCGCGCGACGCTCGCTGTCGAGCCCCGCGTCGTGCAGGCGCCCAGCGCGCAGCTCGCGACGAACGGCCCCGGCCGCGCGGCGCGCATCGACGCGCGCTCGCCCGCCGCCTACGCGCCCAAGGACGCGCCGCGCCCGCGCAAGCTCTCGCACGTCGTGACCACCTCGAGCGACCCCGCCGCCTCGCGCCGCTTCTTCGTGGAAGGCCTCGGCTTCCGCGTGAGCGACGAGATCGCGGGCTTCGGCGCCGTCTTCCTGCGCTGCTCGAACGACCACCACAACCTGCTCGTGCAGCCGGGCCCGTCCGCGTTCCTGCACCACAGCGCGTGGGAGATGGACGACGTGGACGCGGTGGGCGCGGCCGCGGGCGCGATGGTCGCCGGGGATCCGAGGCGACACGCCTGGGGCCTCGGCCGCCACGCGATCGGCAGCAACTACTTCTGGTACCTGCGCGACCCGGCCGGAAACTTCGCCGAGTACACGAGCGACCTCGACGTGATCGCAGACGAGGATGCGTGGCGCGTGGCGACGTCGCTGCCCGTCGCGGGCCTCGCCGCGTGGGGCCCGCCGGTGCCGCGCGAGTTCCTCGCGCCGCAGGACGTGGTCGCGCTGGCGCAGGAGATGACGCGGTGACGGTCGCCGCGGCAGCAGCGGGCGCGGCGGCCGCGAAAGCGGACGGCTCGCGCCCCGAGCTCCCGCTCGACCTCTTCTGCGACGCCGCGCTGCGCGACCCGCATCCGCTCTACCGCGCGCTCCGCGACCGCGCGGCCGCGGTATGGCTGCCCGCGCACGCGCTGTGGGCGATCGCGCGCTTCGACGACGTCCGCGCCGCGCTGCGCGCGGACGGCGCGCTCCTCTCGGGCCACGGCGTCGCGGTGAATCCTGCCGCGAATGCCGCGCCCTCGCGCACCACGCTCGCGAGCGACGGCGAGCTGCACCGCCAGCGCCGCCGGGTGCTGATGGCGCCGATGATGCCGAGCGCGCTCGAAGACGTGCGGGCGAAGATCGAGTCCCTTGCGCACGCGCTCGTCACCGAGCTGTGCGCGCGCGAGCGTTTCGACGGCATCGCCGACTTCGCGCGCCAGCTGCCCGTCGCGGTCGTGTCGCACCTCGTCGGCCTACCCGAGGAAGGCCGCGAGCGCATGCTCGCCTGGGCCGCCGCGACCTTCGACGTGCTCGGCCCCGACAACCCGCGCGCCCGCGCCGCGGCGCCCGAGATGCTGCAGATGCTCCACTACGCCGCGAGCGTGCGACCCGGCGGGCTCGCACGCGAAGGCTGGGCCGCGCGCGTGTTCGCCGCCGCCGACGCGGGCCGCCTCGACCCCGCCGACGTGCAGGGGCTGCTCGTCGACTACATCGCGCCGAGCCTCGACACGACCATCCTCGGCGCGGGCAACCTGCTCTACGCGCTCGGCACACACCCCGAGCAGTACGCGCGCGTGCGCGCGAACCCGGAGCTGATCCCGGCCACCGTGCACGAGGCACTGCGCTTCGAATCGCCGGTGCGCGGCTTCACGCGTCTCGCGCCGAACGGCTACGAGGCCGGCGACGTGCGCATTCCCGCTGGCGAGCGCGTGCTGCTCCTCTACGGCGCCGCGAACCGCGACGAGCGCCGTTTCGCGGAGCCCGACCGCTTCGACGTGACGCGCGACGCGCGCGACCACCTCGCCTTCGGCCACGGCGTGTATCGCTGCGCGGGCGGCCACCTCGCGCAGCTCGAGCTCGAGTCGCTGCTGCGAGCGCTGGTGCCGCGCGTGCGGCGCATCGAGGTGGGCGAGGCCGAGGTGCTGATGAGCAACCTGCTGCGCGGCTGGCGCAGCTTCTCGGCGTCGTTCGCGTGAGCGGGGGAAGACGTACGCTCCGCCGCGCAACGGCGTCGCGCCGGTTAGATCCAATCCCGCGGCGACTCCGCCCGTGCGCCGTCACCGAGCGGAAACGCGTTGCGCGCGCGGCATGCGACGACCATCCGCTTCACGCGCCTCTCGCCCACGATCTCGCGCACGAAGCGCAGGTTGATGGCGTCTTGCGGCGCGGGCAGCTCGCTGAACTTCGACTCGATCAGCTCGATTCGCCCGCCGCGATCGATCACGAAATCGACCTCGCGCGTGCGGTCGCGCCAGAAGTAGAGGCCGCCGCCTTCGCCGTGCCGCTCGTTGTTGCGGAGCTGCTGGAACACGAACGTCTCCCAGATCGCGCCGATCAGCGGGGACTCCATCATCACCGGCAAGCTGCGGATGTTGAGGAGCGCGCACAGGAGGCCCGTATCGGCGAGATAGAACTTCGGGCTCTTGATGATCGACTTCGTGCGATTCGAGAACCACGGTTCGAGCAGCACGGCAATGCCGGAGGCCTGGAGAATCGAGAGCCACTGGTTCGCGGTCGACGGCGCGATGCCAACGTCTCGCGCGAGCTCGGCCTTGTTGAGCAGGTTGCCGGAGCGCAGCGCGCAAGCGCGCAGGAATCGCTCGAAGTCGCGCAGGCTGCCCACCGCGGCGAGGCTGCGCACGTCGCGCTCCAGGTAGGTGGCGACGTAGCCGGCGTAATAAGCGGAGGCATCGATCTCGGGATTGGCTTGCAGCTCGGGGAAGCCGCCGCGAAAGACGACCTCCTCGAGGCTCGCCGGCTGCGCCGCCGCGATCTCGGCGAGCGACAGCGTCTCGAGCTCGAGCAGCGCCGCGCGTCCCGCCAGCGACTCGCTGACGCCGCGCATCAGCTCGAACTTCTGCGATCCCGTGAGCAGGAACTGACCGCGGCGCGAGCGGTTCGCGTCGACGACGACCTTCAGGTGGCGAAACAGGGCCGGCGCGTACTGCGCCTCGTCGAGGATCGCGGGGCCGCTGAAGCGCCGCAGAAAGGCTTCCGGCTCCTTCTCCGCCTGCTCGGCCTCGCTGGGCAAATCGAGCGAGACGAAGGCGTGGTTCGGGAACAGGCGCCGCAGCAGCGACGTCTTGCCGGTCTGGCGCGCGCCCGTGAGGACCACGACAGGCCTCGTCGCGGCGAGACGCGTCAGCTCGGGCTCGATTTTCCGCGGAATCCACATGCGCGAAATATGCGATCCGATCGCATATTTCGCAATCGGGCCGTGCTCGCCGCGGGCTCGCCCGAAGACCCGAGGCTGCGACCGTGACCCAGCACGAACCGCCCCAAGCCATCAGCGCCGACGTCGCCATCGTGGGCGGCGGCCCGACCGGCCTCACGCTCGCGATCCTGCTCGCGCAGCGCGGCCGCAGCGTCGTCGTGATCGAGCGCTTCGCGGCGCCCTACCCACTGCCGCGCGCCGTGCACTTCGACCACGAGGTGGCGCGCATCCTCCAGAGCGCGGGCGTGGCGAGCGAGCTGGAAGGCTTCACCGAGGCCGCGCCCATCTACGAGTGGCGCAACGCGAAGGGCGAGGTGCTGCTGCGCTTCGGCCGCGAGCGCGAGGCCGGGTTATCAGGCTGGCCCGACTCGAACATGTGTCACCAGCCGCGGCTCGAGGGCGCGCTGGAGCGCCGCGCGCGCTCGTTCCCGAACGTGCAGCTCCTGCGCGGCTTCGACGCGCACGTCCTCCACGACGCCGGCGGCGCCGTGCACGTGGCGGCGCGCAGCGAGCGCGGCGAGCAGGTCGACGTGCGCGCGCGCTACGCGGTCGGCTGCGACGGCGCCAACAGCTTCGTGCGCGGCGCGATCGG
>CAYWRY010000254.1:0-3882 GCA_964460485.1 uncultured Spirochaetales bacterium | reverse complement strand
ATTATTCCGCAGATAAGAAGGGGCAATGACGGGGTTGGCCGATGGGATACTGTGCTCCGAAACCCGCCCGAACGCAAAGCCCGAAAACGTTATCGGCAACCCTATTTGACCGACTAACAGACATCAAGCGGACAGACAGAAAACAAATGCCAACGCACATTTTAGCACATTTGGCTGCCCCAACCCACAGGCGACCGCTTCGCAGCCAAAAGAGCTAAAATTTTCCTTCGCACAAATTTTATCAACAATGGTTTGACTGTAATAAATTATTTCCCTACTTTTGTTACTTAAAGTCGGCACGACAATGATAAAAAAAGGAATAGTAAATCAACTCATACAAACTCACGACTTGACAAGTCTTGAGCAGCATTTGGTTTATTCTTACCTGACAAATAACAAACAGAATTTTGACAAAAGCCCGATTCTAACAGACTATTTCAAGAACTTTGAACAAAACCCTCAGCTTTATTTTGACACTTCTTCGCTGAACCTTTCAAGCATTAAAGAGCTTGAAAACTATTTGGAGTTAATTATTCCAATTAGCGACAGAAAATTTAATGGTGCATTTTTCACTCCTGACTACATCATTGACTTTATAATCAATGAAATTCAACCAAAAGATGCCGACAGAAATCTTGACCCAAGCTGCGGTTGCGGTGCATTTCTTGTTGGTTTGACTGACTATTACAAGCGGACTTTTGATAAATCCATTCGCAAAATAGTTAAAGAGAACATTTTTGGCTCAGACATACTTGAATACAACATTCACCGAACAAAACTTATCCTGACAATTTATGCCTTACAGTTCGGTGAGCACTTGAAAGAAACCGATTTCAATCTTTACCATCAAGACAGTTTAAGAGCAGATTGGAAACAAAACTTTGACAACATTGTAGGCAATCCCCCTTATGTAAAATTTCAGGATTTATCAGACGAAAACAGGGACTATTTAGCAAAACATTGGACGACTGTTGAAGGTGGAACATTCAACTTGTATTTTGCTTTTTTTGAACTTGGTTATAAGTTGCTCAAACCAACAGGAAAACTTGGCTACATCACGCCCAACAATTATTTCACCTCACTTGCGGGAGAAGCACTGCGTAGATATTTCCAACATCAAAAATGCGTTACCCGAATTATTGATTTCAGCCACAAAAAAGTTTTTGATGCACAAACATACACTGCAATCACTTTCTTGAATAAGCAGCAAAACGAAGCGATAACATACGACAGAATAAAAGAAGATTACAGCCCTGAATTATTTTTGGCAAACGCCAACGGTTCGCCAAATTATTTAGAGAACTTAAACGTAAAAAAATGGCGTTTGCTCAAAACTGACGAACAGCAAAACATCAAAACGATTGAAACTATCGGAACCCCGATTGGTAAGCTATTTGATATTTGTGTTGGCATTGCAACATTGAAAGACGATGTGTTTTTTGTTGACGGAAGCAAAAATAAAAACGGCTATTATATTAAGTCAACAGAAAATGGAACATTTGAAATTGAAAAGGAAGTTGTAAAATCGGTTTACAAAATTTCCGATTTCAAAACCCAAGAAGAAGCCGAGCAAAATACTCGAAAAATTATTTTCCCCTACCAAATCAAAAAAGGTGTTGCAACCCCAATCGCTGAAAATGATTTCAAGAAAAAATTCCCAAAGTGCTATGAATACTTGCTTTCAGAAAAAGAAATTCTTTTAGCCAGGGATAAGGGAAAAGTAAAATTTGAGCCGTTTTATGTTTGGGGAAGAACGCAAGGACTTACAAAAACAGGAAAGAAAATTTTAACCCCGACTTTTAGCCAACACCCAAGATTTTTGTTGGTGAATGAAGAAGATGCATACTTTACAAATGGATACGGGTTTTACTTCAAAGAGCAAGAAACTAACGGACTTTTCTCTGACTTAATAAACCCGATTTCCAAAGTTGAGAATATTGATGTAGTTCAGAAAATTCTGAACTCTGTTGTAATGGATTATTATGTAAGCAAAACGAGTGTAGCTATTGAAGGCGGCTATCCTTGTTATCAGAAAAATTTCATTGAAAAATTTACAATTCCAGAGCTAACAGAAAAGGAAATAGAACTAATTCGGAGTTTGACCGAAAAACAAGAAATAGACGACTATTTAATAGGCAAGTATCACTTGAATTTACCTGTTCCAAACCTTGTTGAGTAAATCTTCAACAAATCAGAAATAAAATTCGGGAAACTTAAATTTTGAATTGAAGCTATGGAATTTGCAGGCAACAAATTATCTGCTTTTAATTCTGCATCGGTATTGTAAACCTTTGGAGTTTTCTTACTGAAATCAACAACAAGCAAACACACTCTTTCATATTTGAAATGGTCGCCAGCAGTTACAGTTGCCCTATTGTTTACAGCAGCAAAGGAAAGCAAGTATTTTTCAATATGCTTTGCAACACCAGCCACGTTCTTGTATTTAATCTGATTTTTGTTTGCAGCATCACTATCATATTCATTTACAGCAATCATATAAAATTCACCTAACACCATTTTCGGACAACGTAAATGCAAATTCAATGCTTCGGCAAAAGTCCTTTCATAAAGTGTATCAAAATTTTTAGCGGAGCTACTCAATTGACTGCGAACATTAATTGACAGAGTTTTTTCAGTAAAATCAAACCCGTATTTATCTTCTTGACCGTAAAGAATACCTTGAAAATTTAGTTTTTCTGCTTTTGGTTTCAATCCATTTGGAACTACGCAAATATCTTGGTCTTTCTTTTTGAAAAATCCAGCAAGAGAGAGTTCACCGTGAGATTGGTCTAATGGTGGGTTAAGACAATTAGGATTGACTTTGTTTCTGATTAATTCTGCTTTAGCAACTTCGTGTAGCAACTTTATTGGCTTCTGACTTCTGATAAGGTTATTCTTTCCTTCAGTGCCAGACTCCTTTATAGCCGCTTCTATTGACCTTTTAATTTCGTTTACTGCGTTTTGCAGCGTTATCAAATTCGCCATCGTTAAAAAATTCTTTAAGGGTTACGCCAAGTGCGGTGGCGATTTTTTCAATATTGACAATGGAAATGTTCCGTTGACCGTTTTCGACACTTGCAATGTAACTTCTATCTAAATCGGCAGCATAAGACAAGTCCTTCTGAGACATACTTTGTGCCTCACGAAGTTCTCTAATTCTTTGACCAATTTTTTCTTTTACATCCACAGCACAAAAGTCAGAATATGTTGACTATAAATCAAAGACTATAAGTAACACTTGAAAATAAATAACATCGCATTTGCAAGCACATTTACAGTTTCGCCTCCCACAAACCCAAGCAAAAACTGCAAAAGAGCTTGCAATCCAACGCAGGACAAAAACGCCTGCCAATTAACAACAAACGACAATAACGAAAGACAGAAGGGCAGCCGATAACAGCGGTTTTGCAAAAGCGGGGGTGCTGTGCTTCGATTGACAGTTTTTTCGTATAATTGAGATGTGGTTTTTCAAATGAATGGTAGTGCTAAAACACCCCGCCTTCGCAAAGCCGCAAACCGTTACCAGCCATTATAACAAACGACACAGACACAAAATATGCAGACAATTACAAAGAAAGTTAGACTTATTTACTTGCCATTTTTAGTAATGACAATTTCATTTATTGTGCTTTACACTTTTTTAAATTGGCTACTTTTCATCAAGACAAATACATTTTCAATTAAAGAAGACATTGTGAATTTTTGGTTGCCATTTGGACTACCTTGGATACCTCTCCTACTTTGGCTTAGACCAAGAATTAAACTATTAAAGTTGACAGGAGGTAATGGCAACTTGCCTTTTTTATATCAGTTCATAGCAGCATTAGCAATGTATCCCTCCGGCCAACTGCATCTTGCCTGCCATACTTAGCTCCGATATTT
>CAYWRY010000253.1:0-3958 GCA_964460485.1 uncultured Spirochaetales bacterium | reverse complement strand
TTCGAGAGCGCCCAGGCGGCGTAATAACCGTTCGAGAGCGCGATCTGGATCTTGCAGAACACGTCGGCCATGCGGTGCTTCAGCGCCTGGAACGACGCGATGGCGCGCCCGAACGCGAAGCGGCCCATCGTGTAGTTGCGGGTCAGCTCGAGCGCGCGCTCGGCGCCGCCGATCTGCTCGTAACCGAACAGCACGGCCGCGCGATCGATCACGGCGCCCGCGATCTTCGCGCCCTGACCGGCGGCGCCGAGGCGCTCGGCGGCTGCGCCCTTGAACTCGAGCTTCGCCTGCGGGCGGCTCGGGTCGAAAGCCGCCAAGTTCGTGCGCGTCACGCCCGGGCCCTCGAGGCTCACGAGCGCGAGCGAGACGCCGGCGCTCTCCTTCACGACGACCACCGCGAGGTTCGCCGCGCCGCCGTCGGGCACCGGGAACTTCGCGCCGGTCACCTTCGCGCCGTCGAACGTCACGGTCGTGTCGTTCGCGTCGAAGTCGCCGGCGCCTTCCGCGAGTGCGAAGGTGCCGATGCACTCGCCCGAGGCCAGCTTCGGCAGGTACTTCTTCTTCTGCTCCTCGCTGCCCGCGGCGAGAATCGCCTCGGCGCACAGGTAAACGGTCGAAGAGAACGGGATCGGCGCCAGCGAGCGCCCGATCTCCTGGGCGATCAGCACCAGCTCGAGGTAGCCGAGGCCGGCGCCGCCGTACTGCTCGGGGATCGCGGTGCCGATCCAGCCGAGCTCGGCGACGCCCTTCCACAGCTCGGCCGCGTAAGGCTGGCCGGACTCGAGGACCTTGCGGCACACGTCGAGCTTGCTGTGCTCGGTGAGATAGTCGCGCGCAGCTTTCTGCACGAACTTCTGGTCATCGGAGAACTCGAGATTCATGAAATGGGGCTCCGCCTGAGGAGTTGGGTGATTTTGAAGCGGCGCAGCATACCCCGCTGGGATTTGCGTCGCTGCGGGGGGAGCGCGGGGCCTCCACCGGTGAGGGTCTGCGAGCCGTGCGCGCGGCGGCGCGCGAACGCGCGCTCGCACGCGCAGAGCGGCGCGCGATGACCGTCTACCGCCTGCCGCGCGCGCACGTCTTCCCGAATCCCGCGGAGGCGGAGCCTTCGGGCCTGCTCGCGGTGGGCGGCGACCTCGCGCCGGAGCGCGTCTTGCTCGCCTACGCGCAGGGCATCTTCCCGTGGTACGAGCGACCGCCGATCTTGTGGTTCTCGCCCGACCCCCGCGGCGTCCTGCCGCTGCGGCCGCGCTCGGCGCTCCACGTCCCACGCCGCCTGGCGCGCACGCTGCGCCAGGGCCTGTTCCGCGTGAGCTTCGATGGGGCCTTCGAGGCGGTGATGAACGCATGCGCGACCGTGCCCCGCGCCGGCCAGCGCGGCACCTGGATCACGCAAGAGCTCGCGCACACTTACCGCGCGCTCCACGCGCGCGGCTTCGCGCATTCCTGCGAGGCGTGGCTCGGCGAACGGCTCGTGGGGGGAGCGTTCGGCATCGCGATCGGCGACGCGTTCTTCGCCGACTCGATGTTCCACACCGCGCGCGACGCCTCGAAGGTGGCGCTCGTCTCGCTCGCCGGGCGACTCGTCGCGGAGGGCTATGCCCTGATCGACTGCCAGCTTCCGACCGAGCACCTCGCCACGCTCGGCTTCCAGGCGTGGCCGCGCGCGCGCTATCTGCGCGAGCTGGAGGACGCCGTGCGGGCGCCGCGGCCCCCGCGCTCGTGGGCGGAAGCGGAGTCGGCGACCGCTCCCTGACCCGCTCCCGCGCCGAATGCGAGCACGGTCCGGCGCTACGCCCCGATCCTTCTGGCCGCCTCTCGGTGGGTACCGCTGCCGAGGTTCTCGCCGGCTCTCGCAGCTCGCCGCGTCGGTCGCGCGCTGGCGGTCGAGCCGGGCGCGGAGCCGAGCGCATCGCGCGCTCGCGCACAGTCGCCCGACCCCCGGCGTGCTACTCCGCGCGCAGCCGCGCCGGCTGTCACGCCGTGCGCAGGAGAAGGAGCGCGCATGTCGACGCTGCCCCGCAAGCTGCCTCGCTATGACGAGCTCCCCGCCGTTCCCGGCAACCCGCCCAAGACGGCATGGGGGCTGTTCGGGCCGAACGACGACGTCGGCATGTTCAACCTGCAGACGCCGGAGGTCGTCGCCGCCGCCGCGAAGCTCGTCCGCAAGGGCGCCGTGTTCGCGATGAACTGGGAGCAGGAGAAGCCGAACCCGCCGCTGTTCGGCCGCGGCCGCTTCCGCCACACGGTGTTCCGCGAGATCCCGGTCGGCCACCACGGCGACGACTGCCTCGACAACTTCTTCACCCAGGCGTCGAGCCAGTGGGACGGCCTCACGCACGTGGGCGACTACGAGCACGGCTTCTGGGGTGGCGTGAAGAACGAGCAGCTCCGCCAGAGCGGCGACAAGACGCGCCTCGGCGTGGACCACTGGGCGCGGCGCGGGATCGCGGGCCGCGCCGTGGTGCTCGACGTCGCGCGCTGGCGCGCGAGTCAGGGACGGCCGCTCGACTGCGCGACGGACGACGAGATCGGCATCGCAGACCTCGAGGGCACGCTGCGCGACCAGCGAGTCGAGACGCGGCCCGGCGACGTCTGGCTGATCCACACCGGCTGGGTCGCCTGGTACGAACAGCAGGCACCGCAGAAGAAGCAGCAGCTCGCGATCACCGCGACGCTGCGTCTGCCCGGTCTCGAGTGCAGCGAGGCGATGGCGGAGTGGATCTGGAATCGCCACCCGTCCGCGCTCTGCAGCGACTGCCCCGCGCTCGAGTCGTGGCCGCCGCCGGACTTCACGAAGCCAAACGGCTTCCTGCATCACTGGCTCATCGGCCGCTTCGGCATGGCGATCGGCGAGATGTTTCAGACCACCCGCTTGGCCGCCGATTGCGCTGCCGACGGCGTGTACGAGGGCTTCTTCGTCTCGGCGCCGCTGAACATCCAGGGCGGCACCGGCAGTCCGCCGAACGCCCTCGTGATCAAGTAGGGGCGGGCATGCGCCTCAAGCGATCGCCCCAGCGTTCCGATGCAGCGGGGGCTGGGGGTCGGTGGGTTGCGCGCGTCGGTCGTCAATCTGCCGCGCCGCCTGTTCACGAGCCTCGCCTCGCGCGTCGGCTTCTTCGTCTTCGTGGCCACGCTGGCGAGCGCGCTCGCCGTCGCGGGCACCTCGGCGCTCGCGGTGCGGGAGTTCCTGCGCTCGCGCACCGCGGAGCGCATCCCGGAGGCGGCCAGCCGCACCCGCGACCGCCTCGAGCTGTGGTACGCCCAGCGCGCCCTCGACCTCGAGATCTTCTCCCACAGCGACATCGTGGTCGGTGGACTCTCGCGCCTGGCGCGCAGCGGCGCGGCCGCGCGGGCCGCGGACCGCCGGGAAATCGAGCAGTACCTCGGCTACGTGCGCCAGGGCTTGCCGGTCTACTCCGCGATCTTCGCCCTCGATCGCGCGGGGACCCCGATCGCGCAGATCGGTGAGCCCCTCGAGCTCGACCCTGCGCACGCCCAGCGCCTCGCCAGCCTCGAGCGCGTGCGCGTGTCGGGCGTGCTGCTCGCCCGCGGCGGTCAGCGCATCCAGCTCGTATCCGCACCGGTGATGCTCGACCGCGGAGGCAAGGCCTCGCTGCACGCGGTGATCTCGCTCGCCGAGCTGAACGCGCAGCTGCGCTCGGCGATCGGCGACGCCGCGGGGCGGGTGCACGTCTTCGACCCGCGCGGCGCGCTGATCGCGAGCTCTCTCGACGCGGCGCCCGCGGTGATCAGCCCGGAGCTGGCCAAGGCGGAGGCCGGCCGAGCGGTGGAGTACTCGGCCGCCGACGGGGTGCACGTCGTCGCCAGCGCCCTGCCGCTCGCGCGGCTCGGCTGGGTGGTCGTGTTCGAGGGTGACTACGGCTCCACGTTCGGGCCGATCGCGTCGATTCTGAGCCGCACCGTGGGCCTCGACCTCGGCATCGCGCTGGCGCTG
>CAYWRY010000252.1:0-3968 GCA_964460485.1 uncultured Spirochaetales bacterium | reverse complement strand
ACGAGGTCATGCGCATCATCGCGAGCAATCGCGAGTGGACGAAGAGCTACGCGGTCAAGCTGGCGCTCGTGATGAACCCAAAGTGTCCGGTCGGCTTCTCGGTGAAGTTCATGAACTTCCTCCAAGAAAAGGACCTGCGGGCGCTGGTGAAGAGCAAGGACGTGCCGGCCGTGATCTCGACCCACGCGCGCCGCAACCTGACGAAGAAGGGGAAGATGTGATGAACGACGCGCCGGATCCGAACGCCGTCAACGCGCGCATCGTCTACTGGGGCGCGGACGGCGCCGGAAAGCGCACCAACCTGCGCGTGATCCATGCAAAGCTGCGCCCCGATCACCGCGGCGAGCTGCGCGCGGTACCGACGCGCCTCGACCCGACCGTGACGTACACGACGCTGCCGATCGAGCTGGGTGAGGTGAGCGGCGTGCGCACGCGCATCCAGATCGTCGCGGTGCCCGGCGAGCGCGAGCACGCGCCGACGCGCAAGCAGCTGCTCGACCGCACCGACGGCGTCGTGCTCGTGCTCGACGCGCGGCGCGAGAAGCTCGGCGAGAACCTCGCGAGCTTCGAGGAGCTGAAGAGCGCCCTGGCCGCCTACGGCCGCCGCGTTGACGAGATCCCGCTGGTCGTCCAGTACAACAAGCGCGACGCCGCGGATCCCTTCGGGCTCGAGGATCTGCACCGCAAGCTCGCGCTGCGCGGCGTCGCCGCCTTCGAGGCCGTCGCCAAGGACGGCACCGGCGTGCTGCAGACGCTCACCACGATCTCCAAGCGCGTGATCCGCAGCCTGCGCGAGCGCGCGCAGGATCCGGCGCCGGCTCCCGCCGCGCGCCCCGCGGCCGCGAGGCCTGCACCGCCGGAAGCGGGCGCCGCCACCCAGGCGCGCTTCGCGGCGCCGAGCCCGGCGCCGGCGCGCCCCGCGCCGCCCCCCGGCACGACGCAGGTGCTCGACCGCGCCGCCTTCGAGGCGACGCTCGCGAAGCCCAAGGCGCCGCCGCTCGGGACGACGCAGCTGCTCGAGCGCGTCGTGTCGCCCGAGGATTCGCAGCCCGGTGTCGCCGCGGCGCCGGCCACCTTCGCGGACACCGTGGCGGAGGCGGAGTCGCTGTTCGAGGGCGGCTTCGAGGCCGCGAAGCGCGCTGGCGCGCCGAAGTCGGCGCGCCCCGGCGCAGCGAAGGCTCCGGCTGCAATCGCGGTGGAGGCTGACGATGCGGAGGGCGCGCTCGCCGTCGAGCCCGCCGGCCCTGCGGTTCCCACGCCCGACGGGCTGCGCATTCCCCTGCGCGTCCGCGACGCGAGCGGACGGCAACGCAAGCTGACGCTCTCGCTCCGCTTCGAGAGCGAGGACAGCTAGCCGCATGCGCAAGGCGGTCGCCCTCTACGGCGTCAGCGAGGAGACGCTCGCGCTCGTCCCGGCGTTGCTCGAAAACCCGGAGATCGAGATTGCGGGCGCCTTCGCCGACGACGTGGCCGCCGCCAGGACCCGCGCGGCCGCGCAGCGCGTGCAGCTCGCCATCGACGCGAGCCCCGCGCTCTTCGCTCGCCCGCTGCACGCGGTGATCGACGCCGGCACCGCAGCGCCCTTCGCCGAGCGCTTCCCCGACGCCGCCGCCGCGCTCCAGGTGGTCTCGCCCCTCACCGCTCGCCTGCTCTGGGCCTACGGCGTGTCGAGCAGCGACCGCAAGAGCGAGCTGCTCCAGGCGCTCCACGAGGTGGTCGAGTCGGTGAACCTCACCGTCGACCCGGACGAGCTGTTCGCGCGCATGCTCGAGATCGCCCAGGGAGTCACCGGCGCCGACGGCGGTTCGCTGATGCTGCTCGACGCGCCGAGCGGCGAGCTGCGCATCCGCGTCGCCAGCGGCGTCGAGCCCGAGCTGTGGCCGAAGATTCGCGTGAAGCTCGGCGAGGGCATCGCCGGCCGTGCGGCGGCCGAGGCGCGCCCGATCAAGCTGCGCGGCCGCGCGGACCGCGAGCAGTTCCGCCTCTCGCGCGAGCGCGGCGACGTCGCGAGCGCGCTGTGCGTGCCTCTCGTGCACGACGGCCGCGTGCTGGGCGTGCTGAACCTGCACCACACGGCGCGCGAGGACGCCTTCGACGACGAGGACCTCGCCTTCGCCGAGCAGCTCGGCCGGCTCGACGCAGAGATCATCGCGCGCGCCCAGGAGCACGAATGCCTGCGCCGCCAGGCCTCGCGCTACACGGCCGTGCGCGCGGTGCGCGAGGCGCTGGGCGGCGCGAGCGCGATCGATGCGCGCCTCGAGGCGCTCTGCGCGCGCGTCGCCGAGCTCGCGCCCGGCGGCATCGCCACCGTCTACCTGCTCGGCGACGACGAGCTGCGCCTCGCCGCCACCTCCCTCGCGGGCGGCGGGCTCGGCGGCGAGTACCGCATCGCGCTCGGCGCCGGCGTCGACGGCCGCGCGGCCCGCGACCGAGGGCCGATCTTCCTCGACTCCGAGCCCGGCAGCCTCGCCTACGCGGCGCTTCCCCTCGTCGCCGGCGACGCGTGCCTCGGCGTGCTCTCGGTGCAGACCAGCGGCGTGAAAGGCCGGCCCGCACGCGCGCTGCGCGAGACGCTGCTCGAGATCGCCGCCGCGGCGGCAGAGGAGATCGCGAAGGCGGAGCGCGAGGCGCGCACCTCGGCGCGCGCCACCAAGGTGAGCGCGATCAACGAGACCGGCGTGCGACTGCTCTCGACGCGCGACCCGGCCGAGGTGGCGCGCATGGCGACCTCCTCCGGCGCGCTGATCCTCGAGGCCGACCACGCGGTGCTGCGGCTCCAGGACGCGGAGAGCAAGCGCTTCGTCATCAAGAGCTACTACGGCGCCGCAGACGCGCGCGCGCAGGCGACGCTCTTCAAGCTCGACAAGCAGCTCTGCGTGGAGGCGCTGAAGGCGCGTCAGCCGCGGCTCTTGCGCAACCTCGCGAAGGAGCCTGCGGTCGCCGCGCTGGCGGGCGGGACGCGCTCGGCGCTGGTCGCGCCGCTGAAGCGCGAGGGCCGGGCGATCGGCACGCTCGCCTTCTACGACAAGATGGCGACGGACCAGTTCTTCGCCGGCAGCTTCGACGACGACGACCTCCAGGTCTTCGGCCGCTACGTGAGCTACGTGGAGCGCGCGCTCGAGAACGCCGCGTTCCACGTCGCCACCGCCAAGCACCGCAACTTCGACGAGGAGACCGGCCTCCCGAACGCCGACTACTGGATGCGCCGCCTCGACCAGGAGCTGACGCGCGCCGCCGGCCGCGAAAACGCGCTCGCGGTCGTGGTGTGCCGCATCGAGAACCTGGGCGAGGTGCGCCGCGCGGACACGCGCCGCGCCGACCGCGTGCTGCAGCGCACGGCCGAGGCGCTTCGCAATCACTGCCGCGAGTTCGACGTGGTCGCGCGCGGCGGCGACGCCGAGCTGCTCGTGTTGCTGCCGGACCCCGGCGCGCATCCGGAGGAGCGCGTCGCGACGCTCGCGCGCCAGGTGGCGGAGGACGTCTCGCGAGACGAAGCGCTCGCCGCGCCGTCGCGCCCCGCCCTCGCCTTCGGCTACGCCGCGTATCCGAGCGAAGGTGCCGACCGGACCGCGCTGCTGAACCGGACCAAGACGCCGCGCATTCGGATGGTCTGAGGGACGCGCGTCGCCGGCCTCCGCCGGCGCGGCCGAAGCGCCGTCTAGAGCAGCGTCTCCACGGGCACGTACGGCATGCCCAGCGACTCGGCGACGCCCTGGCACACCACCTTGCCGCCCCACACGTTCGAGCCCTGGCGCAGCGCGGGGTCGCGCCGCACGGCCTCCTCGCTGCCGAGGCTCGCCAGCGCCTCGATGTAATGGAACGTGGTGTTGGTGAGCGCAAAGGTGCTCGTGCGCGGCACGGCGCCCGGCATGTTGGCGACGCCGTAGTGGATCACGTCGTGCACCACGTAGGTGGGGTTCGAGTGCGTGGTCGGGTGGATCGTCTCGATGCAGCCGCCCTGGTCGACG
>CAYWRY010000251.1:0-3989 GCA_964460485.1 uncultured Spirochaetales bacterium | reverse complement strand
TCGCTCGGCGGCGTGCGCGACGAGGCGGAGATCCGCGGGCACCGCCGCACCTACGTGGGCGCGATGCCCGGGCGCATCCTCCAGAGCCTGCGCCGCGCGGCCTCGCGCAACCCGGTGTTCCTGCTGGACGAGGTGGACAAGCTCGGCGCCGATTTCCGCGGCGACCCGTCGTCGGCGCTGCTCGAGGTGCTCGACCCGGAGCAGAACGCGACCTTCAGCGACCACTACCTCGAGGTGCCCTTCGACCTCTCGCGCGTGCTGTTCATCGCCACGGCGAACACGCTGGCGACGATCCCGCCCGCCCTGCTCGACCGCATGGAGGTGATCGAGCTGGCCGGCTACACGGAGCGCGAGAAGCTCGCGATCGCGGCGCAGCACCTGATCCCGAAGCAGCGCGACGCGCACGGCCTGCGCGCCGACCAGGTGGAGGTGACCGAGGACGCCATCGCGCGCGTGGTCCACGAGTACACGCGCGAGGCCGGCGTGCGAAACCTCGACCGGCTGATCGCGACGCTCTTCCGCAAGGTGGCCGCCAAGGTCGCGGCGAACCCGGCCGGAACACCGCTGCGCGTCGACGCCGCCTTCGCCGGCGAGGCGCTCGGCGCACAGCCGCATCTGCCCGCGGTCGCGGAGCGCACCGAGCAGGCGGGCGTGGTCGTGGGACTCGCCGCGACGAACGCGGGCGGCGACATCCTCTTCATCGAGGCGACGGTGACCCCGGGCGGCGAAGGCGTGCGGCTGCGCCTCACGGGCCAGCTCGGCGATGTGATGAAGGAGTCCGCCGAGGCCGCGCTCTCCTGGGTGCGCGCGAACGCCGACTCGCTCGGCGTCGTCTCCGCGGCGCTCGCCGGCGGGGAGGTGCACCTGCACGTGCCCGCCGGCGCGGTGCCCAAGGACGGCCCCAGCGCGGGCGTCGCGCTCGTGACGGCGCTCGTCTCCGCGCTGAGCGGCCGGCGCGCCCATGGCCACGTCGCGATGACCGGCGAGATCTCCCTGCGCGGCAGGGTGCTGCCCGTGGGCGGGATCAAGCAGAAGCTGCTCGCGGCGCAGCGCGCCGGCGTTCAGACCGTGCTGATCCCGCGGCGCAACACGAAGGATCTGGTCGAGGTGCCGCCGGAGGTCCTGGAGAAGCTCGAGGTCGTGCCGATCGACGAGATCGGCGAGGCGCTGGCGAAAGCGCTCGAGCGCTGAGCTCAGCTCGCCGGTCGCGACGGCCAGCGGATCGTCAGCACCAGCGCGTCTCGCCCTTCGCATGCGTGTACCGCTTCATTTCGACGGCATCGCTGCGCGGCGGATTGCGCTCGCCCGGCGTGAAGTGCCCGATGAACCACCCGCGCGTCTCGCGCGACGCGTCCGCGACGTCGCCGAAGAGCGGAGGCGGAGCCGCCGCGCTCACCCTGCGCCCGGCCCGCGCAAGGCGCCCTCGATGCGCCGCACGTCCGCGAGCAGCGCCTCGAACGCGGCGAGGCCGAGCTGGCTCTCGCCGTCGCAGGGCGCTCGCTCCGGGTCGGGATGCACCTCGACGAACAGCGCGTCGATTCCGATGGCCACGGCGGCGCGCGCCAGCGGCGCCACCATCTCGCGCTCGCCCCCGGTCGCGTCCGCTGCCGCGCCCGGGCGCTGGACGGCGTGCGTCGCGTCGAAGCAGACCGGCGCGAAGGCGCGCATCCTCACCAGGGCGCGCATGTCCACGACCAGCTCGCGGTAGCCGAAGCTCGCACCGCGCTCTGTGACGAAGGCGGCCCCGCCGCCGGCCGCGACCTTCTCGACGGCGAGGCGCATGTCGTCGGGGGCCATGAACTGGCCCTTCTTCAGGTTCACGGGCCGCCCCGTCGCCGCGCAGGCCAGCAGGAGATCCGTCTGGCGACACAAGAACGCCGGGACCTGGAGGCAGTCCACGACCTGCGCAGCCTGCTTCGCCTGGGGAGACTCGTGCACGTCCGCGAGCACGGCGACGCCGACTTCGCGCTTCACGCGCGCGAGGATGCGCAACCCCTCGTCGAAGCCGGGCCCGCGATACGAGGCGAGCGACGAGCGGTTCGCCTTGTCGGCAGAGGCCTTGAAGACGAACGGGAAGCCGTGGCGCGCGGCGGCCCCGGCGACGTGTCGCGCCACCGCGAGGGTCTCGGCCTCGCTCTCGATCACGTTCAGGCCCGCGATCAGGGCGAGCGGCGCCCCACCGCCGATCTGCACGTCGCCGATGCGAATCACGCGCCCACTCCTCGTGCTCCCGCGGCGCCGCCCGCCTGCCGAACGCGCGCTGTCTAGCGGGCGTCGGCCTCGACCGCCTCGCGCAGCGCCGGCAGGATCTCGGGCAGCGCAGACGTAACACGGTTCCAGTTCGGGATCTGTGGCGCGCCCATGGGGTCGCGCACGAAGTCGAGGCCGGCGGCGCGCAAGGCGGCGGCGAAGGTCTCGACGGCGATCTCCTCCTCGTGACGGTCGAAGGCGATGCCATTCAGCGCGGCGACATCCGAGTAGCGCGCCACGGCGTCCTGCGCGGTGCGCACGTAGGCGTTCGAGAGCGTATTCAGGAAGCCCGCGTCGAACTCGACGCCGTAGGAAGCGAGGTTGCGGATCAGCGAGGCGCCGATGTCCGTCACCATCCTGTGCAGGCCGCGCGTGCCGTCGAGCGGCGACAGCTCGCGGTGCTTGTGGTCGTAGTTGTCGGCGATCTCGACCTGGCAGATCCGCTTGAGCGACGAGTTCCGGTAGACCTCGGTCAGCATGCCGACCTCGAGACCCCAGTCGCTGGGGATGCGGACCCCGCGCGCCAGGTCGGTGGTCATCGCGCACTCGCCCGCCAGCGGAAAGCGGAACGAGTCGAGGTATTCGAGCAGCGGGTTCGGGCCGAGCACGGATTTCATGGCGCGCAGCGTCGGCGTCATGAACAGGCGCGACACGCGCCCGTAGAGCCGCTCGCCGGCGCGGGCGTAGTAACCCTTCGCGAACTCGTAGTTCATGTTGCGGTTCGCGATCGGGAAGGCGAGGCGCGCCACCAGCTCGCGGTCGTAGTCGCGGATGTCGCAGTCGTGGAGCGCGATCACGCGCGCGCGGTCGCTGGCCAGCACGACGCCGAAGGCGAGCCACACGCCGCGGCCCTTCCCGCTCGGCCCCGCGAACAGCCCCTCCTCCGCCAGCGCACGCAGCAGCTCCTGGAGCCGTGGGCCGTCGTTCCACACCAGCGTCGCGGGCCGGCCGTCCGCGGTGCGCACGGGCGCGAAGGCGCGCTGCATCTCCTCGAACCGCTCGCGCTCCTGCGCGCCGTCGACGCTGACCACTACGTCCGCCAGGTACGGGGCGCGCTGGAGCTGGTCGACGATCGACTTGAGGGCGACATCGTGGAGCTCGGAGTAGAGGCACGGGAGCACCAGGGCGACGGGCCGCGAGCGCGCCGGGTCGCCGAGCTCGCGCTCGAGCCGCGCGAGATCCCGCCGCCCGAGCCGGTGCAGCGTCGCGACGACGCCGGTCTGATGGAAGTCGCTCACGCGCGCACCGTGGCAGGAAGCGCGGGCCGGAGCAACCCCCGTTTGATTAGGCCGATTCCTCGCCCAGCTCGTCCAGCAGGCGGGCGGCCTCGGGGTCGAGGGACTCGAAGGCGAGGCCGATGTCGTACGTCACGGCGTCGAGCTCGGTCGCCCAGGTCACCCGGCCGATCGCCTCGAGCGTGCGCTCGCCCACGTTGAAGGTCACACGGATGCGGTCGCCCAGGTCGAGCTCGCAGCCGATCGCCTGGAAACGGATACCGCCCTGGGAGATGTTCTTGCCCACGGCGAGCTGATCGGCGCGGTCGAGCAGCGCGTACGAGATCACTTGATCCGTCGCGACGCGCGTGTACTTGCGCCGCTCCAAGCGCGTCCTGTCCCCGGCCATGCGGGGTTCTTCGGTGCGCAACTCCCGCGGCTTGAGCCTCGCCGGTTCGTGAATCCGCAGGGGCGGGTCGGGGCGATGTTGGGCTGGCGGGCCTCCGCGTGGCTCGCTCGCTAGCC
>CAYWRY010000250.1:0-4039 GCA_964460485.1 uncultured Spirochaetales bacterium | reverse complement strand
TCCTGTTTCAGTGGCCGAGCGCGCGCACCTCGGTGATGGGCGGCGAGCAGGCCGCCAGCGTGCTCGCGACGATCCGCCGCGACCAGCTCGCGGCGCGCGGCGAAGCGTGGAGCGCCGAGGCGGAGGAGGAGTTCAAGGGGCCGCTGCGCGCGCAGTACGAGACCCAGGGGCATCCGTACTACGCGAGCGCGCGCCTCTGGGACGACGGCGTGATCGACCCGCTGGACACGCGCCGCGTGCTCGGCCTCGCCCTCGCGACCGCGCGCAACGCACCGGTTTCGGACACGCGCTTCGGCGTGTTCCGGATGTAGGGGCGCGCGTGCTGCGCAAGCTCCTGATCGCCAACCGCGCGGAGATCGCCTGCCGCATCGCGCGCACTGCGAAGCGGCTCGGAGTGCGGGTTGTCGCCGTCTACTCGGAGGCCGATGCGAACGCCGCTCACGTGCGCGCCGCGGACGAGGCCTACCCGCTGGGCCCGCCGCCGCCGGCGCAGAGCTACCTCGACGTCGCGAAGATCGTCGCGGTCGCGCAGCGCGCGGGCTGCGACGCCGTGCACCCGGGCTACGGCTTCCTCTCGGAGAATGCGGAGTTCGCAGCCGCCGTAGAGCGCGCAGGCCTCGCCTTCGTCGGCCCCAGCGCGGACGCGATCGCGGCGATGGGCTCGAAGGCCGCGGCGAAGGCGCGCATGGCGAGAGCCGGCGTGCCCGTGCTGCCCGGCTATCAGGGCGACGACCAGTCGCTGGAGCGCCTCGCGAGCGAGGCCGAGAAGCTCGGCTTCCCGCTGATCGTGAAGCCGAGCGGCGGCGGCGGCGGGAAGGGCATGCAGATCGTGCGAGCAGCGCGCGAGCTGAACGCTGCGCTCGAGGGCGCGCAGCGCATGGCGGCGCGTTCGTTCGGCGACGCGAGCCTGCTGCTCGAGCGCTACCTGCCCGCGCCGCGTCACGTGGAGGTGCAGGTCTTCGCCGACGCACACGGCCAGGTCGTCCACCTCTTCGATCGCGACTGCTCGGTGCAGCGGCGCCACCAGAAGCTGCTGGAGGAGGCGCCCGCCCCGGGGATTCCGGAGCCCGTGCGCGCGCGCCTGCACGCTGCCGCCTGCACGGTCGCGCGCGAGATCGCCTACCGCGGCGCCGGCACGGTCGAGTTCCTCTACGCGGACGGCGAGTTCTTCTTCATGGAGATGAACACGCGCCTCCAGGTGGAGCACCCGGTCACCGAGCTCGTCACCGGCCTCGATCTCGTGGAGTGGCAGCTGCGCGTCGCAGCGGGCGAGCGGCTGCCACTCGCGCAGGGCGAGATCCGCGTGCGCGGCCACGCGATCGAGGCGCGCGTGTGCGCCGAGGATCCCGCGCGGGGCTTCGTGCCGAGCGCGGGGACGCTGCGCCTCGCGCAGTGGCCGGCCGAGGAGGCGGGCATCCGCGTCGACGCCGGCTTCGCGAGCGGCGACGTGGTCCCGCCGCACTACGACTCGCTGCTGGGCAAGGTGGTCGGCTCGGGGGCGACGCGCGCCGAGGCGCTCGCCCAGCTCGGGCGCGGCCTGGCCGGCGTGCGCATCGCGGGCATCACCACGAACGCCGCCTGGCTCGCGCGCGCGGTGGCGCATCCCGCCTTCCGCGCGGGGGGCGTCTCCACCGCGTTCGTCGCCGAGCACGGCGACGCGCTCGCCGGCGGCGCCAGCGCCGAGCAGCTCGCCTGCTTCGCGGGCGCGGCGTGGCTGGCCTCGCTCGCGCCGGCCGGCGAGCGCGTCTCGCCCTGGGACGCCGCCGACGGCTTCCGCGTGAACGTCGCGCCGCGCGTGGCCTGCGTGCTGAAGCGCGGCTTGGAGAGCTTCGGGATCGAGGCTGCGCGGCCGTCCCACGCCGAAGTGAGCGCGCGCTGCGGCGACGTGCGCGTGCTGGCGGCCGTGTCTCGCGCGGGGGAGCTGCTGCGACTCTCGCCCTTCGACGCGCGCGACGCCGCCGACGCGCTCGTGCACGGCGAGCGCATCACGGTGTGGCGTGGCGCGGAAACGGCCAGCTTCACGTTGCTGGACGAGCGCGCGGCGAGCGCCGTCGCGCAGCACGTGGCCGGCTCGCTGACCACGCCGTTGCCCGGCGTCGTGATCCGGGTGGCGGTGAAGGCGGGCGACCGCGTGAAGGCGGGCGACACGCTGGTCGTGCTCGAAGCGATGAAGATGGAGCACGCGATCCGCGCGCCCCACGACGGCGTCGTGCGCGCGGTGAAGTACCAGGCCGGCGAGCGCGTGCCGGAGGGCGCCGCGCTGATCGAGCTCGACGGCGGCTGAGCCCGCAGCGCCCGCGCAGATCGCCCGCAGCCACGGCCGCGAGCGCAGCGCTCGGCTGCTGCGCGGGCGCTGATTCCCGATTTCGCGCCGCTATCGTCGCCACCCAGCGCAGGGGCGGAGGCGGGAATGAGCGCGCAGATCGCGGAGAACCTCTACGACGTGGTCGTCGCGGGCGGCGGCGTGGGCGGCATGGCGCTCGCGGCGCGTCTGTCGGAGCGCGGGTACCGCGTCGCGCTCGTGGAGAAGAGGCCGCCGCCGGAGTTTCGCCTGGGGGAGTCCCTCGACTGGGAGGCGCCCGTCTACCTGAAGCGCCTCGGCTTGCCCGTGGACCAGTGGGTTGCGCAAGGGAAGGCGACCTCGAAGGCCGGCGCGGTCTGCACCTCGTCGGCGCAGCCCGGCGTCGAGGCCGAGCTGGGCTTCCATCCGGTCTTCAAGGCGCTGATGACGCTCGTTGGGCGCGCAAAGCCGACGCTGCACGCCAATCGCGAGCTGATCGACATCGACTTGATGGACAACGCGCGCAAGCACGGCGCGGAGGTGATCCTCGGCAAGGTGGCTGCGGTCGAGGCCGAGGGCGACCGCGTCGCCGGCGTGCGGCTGGAGGACGGCCGCACGCTGCGCGGCAAGTTCTACGTCGACGCCACCGGTGCCGCGGCGATGTTCCGCAAGAAGTTCGGCATCGGCTTCGACGCGATCGGCCCGCGCAAGGTGGTCGTGCGCGCGCGCTTCCCCCACGCCTACGACGGCATGGGCACGCGCATCCGCACCGACGACACGCTCGGGACGGCGGCGTGGATGTGGGACATCAACGTCTCGGAAGACGTCACCGACATCGGCATCGTGGTCGCCGAGCACGACTTCGTGAAGCTGCGCCGGCACTACAAGTCGCTCCAGGAGATCCTGCTGCACCAGGTGCGCAAGCACGACGACCTCGCTTGGCTCGTCCCGCTGATCACGCCCGAAACGCCGATGTGGACCTGCGTGTTCCAGTGCGGCACCGGGCAGGGCAGCAGCGGCCCCAACTGGATCGCCGTGGGCGAGGCGTTCGTGGTGGTGGACGGCATCTTGTCGAGCGGCTTCACCACGGCGCTGCGTACCGGCTTCCTCGCCGGCGACATCGTGGAGCGCTCGCTCTCGCGCGGCGCGCCCGATCTCGATCCGAAGTGGCGGCGCATCTATCAGGGCAAAGTCTCCGCCCACATCCACACCATCGATTCCCTGATCGACGTGCTCTGGTACGGCCACAGGCTGCGCGAGCACTACCCGCTGTTCGTGAACGTGGTGTCGGTGCTGTTCTTCAACTTCAACCTGAACCACTTCCACACGCGCTACTGCCCGCGCACGATCCCCGAGCTCTACGCGCTGCGCGGCTTCCACAAGGCGATCGACGCCTTCGTGCGCAGCTACGCGCGCGTCCTGATGGGCCTCGCGCGCCTCACGGGCAAGCGCAACGAGCGCTTTCGCGAGGACCGCTACCGCCAGCTCGCCGCCCAGACGCCCGCTTAGAGCGATCACCGACGCGTCGCCACCGCGACGAAGCGAGAGCGCCTCGATGGCGCTCTCGCTTCGCTCTTCCCTCAAGCACCGGACCGCGTACCCAGGTCCCACCGACCGGCGTAGGCGCGGGGCGGGCGGGGTGGGGGGGGTCGGGCGCAGGGCCCGACACACCGCAGCGCGTCGCACACCTCGAGCCACCGCTACCTAGGGAACCTCTGCAGAAGTGACCGCAGTGACTTCGCAAAGTTCCAGATGAGC
>CAYWRY010000249.1:0-4103 GCA_964460485.1 uncultured Spirochaetales bacterium | reverse complement strand
CTCCGCCGCCGCCACGGCCGAGCGCAGCACGCGATGCGGCGCGTTCGGCCAGCCGTTGCCGAAAGCCTCGGTGAGCACCGTGTCCTCCGCCTTCGCGGCGAGGATCGCGGCGACGTAGTCCGGATGCGCGTCGGACTCGCGCGACGCGAGGAAGCGCGTGCCGAGCCGCGCGGCGCTCGCGCCGGCCACGAGCACGGCCGCGAGATCGCGCGCCGTGGCGATGCCGCCCGCCGCGACCACGGGCACGCGCAGCGCGTCCGCGGCGCGCGCGAGCAGGGGCATCAGGCTCGCGCGCCCGCGCACGTGGCCGCCGGCCTCGGTGCCCTGCACGACGACGTAGTCGCAGCCCGCGGCTTCGGCGGCGCGCGCTTCTTCGAGCGAGCCCGCCTGCCAGCTCGCGAGCGCGCCGCCGGCGTGCGCGGCTTTCACGAGCTCCGCGTCGGGGTCGCCGTAGAAGAACTCGATGACGCGGGCCTTGCGCGCCGCGATCGCGAGCTGCACGCGATCGAGAAAGGGCATCAGGAAGTTCACGCCGACTGGGCCCCGCGTGCGCGCTGCGAGCGCTTCGAGCTCTGCCTCGAGCGAAGCCGGCGTGCTCGCATGCGTCGCGACCATGCCGAGCCCGCCTGCGTCGCACACCGCGCGCACGAGCTCCGTGCCGCCGATCGGTGCGAGCTGGATCGGTCGCGTGCAGCCGACGAGTCGCGTGAAGGCGGTGTCGAGCACGCGGACCTCCGGAGCGCTCAGGGAGCCGAGCGCGCGAACTTCGCTTGCAGTTCCCGCTTCAGCACCTTCCCCGACGGATTGCGCGGCAGCCCGGGCAGCGTCTCCACCTGCTCCGGCAGCTTGTACGTCGCGACGCCGCGCTCGCGCAAGAAGCTCGCGACCTCGCCGACGCTGCGCGGCGCCGAATCGTCTCGCGCGACGATCACCGCGCACACGCGCTCTCCGCGCTCCGCGTCGGCGAGCCCGATCACCGCGGCCTCGCGCACGCCCGGGTGCGCGTGCAGGTGATCCTCGATCTCCTTGGCCGACACGTTCTCGCCCTTGCGGATGATGACGTCCTTGAGGCGGCCGGTGATCGCGAGGAAGCCCTCGGCGTCGAGCTTGCCGAGGTCGCCGGTGCGCAGGAAACCGTGCTCGTCGAACGCCGCGGCGTCGAGCCACGCGTCGACGTAGCCGCGGAAGAGGTGCGGGCCGCGCACGCGCACCTCGCCTTCCTCGCCGGGCGCCGCGAGCGCGCCGTCGCTCTTCACGATGCGGATCTCGGTGCCGCGCGAGGCGCGGCCCTCGGTCGCGGCGAGCTTCTCGTGCGGATCGCGCACCGATCCCATCGCCGCGATCGGGTGCTCCGTGAGCCCGTAGCCCGACGCGATCGGCGCGCCGGTCTCCCGCAACAAGTCCCAGAAAAGCTGCGGCGGCTTCGGCGCGCCGCCGCCCGGGTAGGCGCGCACGTTCGGGAACAATGTGCGCGGCGCAGCCTCGCGCGCGGCCGCGAGGTAAGCCTGATGGAAGACGGTGCCCGCCGCGAGCTGCGTGACGCCGTGTTCCGCGAGCCAGAGCGGCGTGCGCTTCGGGTCGAAGATCTCCACGACGAGCAGCGCGAAGCCGAACATCAGCGCGCCGAACAGCCAGTTCACGCCGCCCACGTGCGTGACCGGGAAGACCAGCGCGATGCGGTCGTCGGCCGCGAGCGCGAGCGCCTCGCACATCGCGCGCCCCGGGCAAGCGACCGAGTGATCGGTGTGCCGCGCACCCTTCGGGTCGGCGGTGGTGCCCGAGCTGTAGAGGATCCAGCGCACGGGCGCGGTCGCGGGGTCCGTCGCGGTCGGCGCGGGCGGGAGCGTCGCCGGGTCGCCGTCCGCCAGCCCGTCGTCGACGCAATGGACGGCGAGGCCGGGCTGCTGCGCGGCGAGCTGCTTCGCCATCGCCTCGAAGTCGAAGCCGCGGAACGCGCGCGGCACGAACAGATGGCGCGCGCCGATCTGCCGCGTGATGAAGCCGACCTCGCGCTCGCGCAGGATCGGGAGGATCGGGTTCTGCACGGCGCCCAGCCGCGCGAGCGCGGCGGCGAGCACGAGCGCGTCGATGCGCGTCGGGAGCTGCCAGGAGACGGGGACGTCGCGCCCGATGCCGAGCGTGGCGAGGCCGGCGGCGCAGCGGAGTGCAGCGTCGCGGTACTGGCAGAACGTGAGCGTGCGGCCGCGCTCGTCGAGGGAGAAGAGCGCGCCGGGCGTGGCGGCAGCGCGCGCGTCGATCAGCGGCCAGAGGTCGGTGAGATGAGAGAGCGCGGGCATGAGGGGAGCGAGCGTGGCGTGGGGCGGAGGCGGAACGCAAGCGCGGAGCGAGTGACCGCGAGCGCGTCCGCCGTCGTGGCGATGGCCCGTTCGCTGCCGGATCGTTCTGCGCCGGGGCGGAGGGGAATCCGTGCTCGACCGATCGAAACTCCTCTGGGGCGCGATCGCCTACGGCTTTCTCGTGTTGCTCGGCGCAGCGCTCAACGGCTTCGTCGCAGCGCCCGCAATCGCCTGCGTAGCGGGACTCTTCACCATCCACACGGACGCACAGGCGACCTTCTCGTTTCTCACGCTCAAAGCGATCCCGTTTCTCTGGGGCCTGAGCGTGCTCGCGGCGCTCTCGTACGGCTGGGTCGCGCGGCTCTCGCTCCGCCACCGCGCGTTGTCGTATGGCGTGAGCACGTTCTTCGTCTGGGTCTCGGGCCCCGCGATCGCTGGGTTCATCCTCGGCTAGCGACGGCAGCGCCGCCGAGGCCCAGGATCGGCAGCACCCCGCGGTCTCGCGCCGAACCGAAGGCGCTTGCACCCCTCCATCCTGAGCAAAAATGCTCAGCATCTTGAGTAAATCGTCAGCCTACCGCCGAGCGGAAGCGGCCGTCCTCGCGGCCCGGCTCGCCGAGCCGCGGCGTTTCGTGCAGGTCGTCGTGGGGCCTCGGCAGGTCGGGAAGACGACGCTCGTCCAACAGGTGACGGACTCGCTCCGCTGCCCGGTCGTGACCGCGAGTGCGGACGAGCCGACCCTGCGCGGGCCGGAGTGGATCGCGGCGCAGTGGGAGGCGGCGCGCTTGCGAGCCGGCGCCTCGGACGCCGTCCTCGTTCTCGACGAAGTGCAGAAGATCAACGGCTGGTCGGAGGCCGTGAAGCGGCTCTGGGACGAGGACAAGCGAAAACGCGTGAAGCTGCGCGTCGTGCTGCTCGGCTCGGCGCCGCTCCTCATTCAGCGCGGGCTCACCGAAAGCCTCGCCGGGCGCTTCGAGACGATCCGCCTGGGGCATTGGTCCTTCGCCGAGATGAAGGCGGCCTTCGGCTGGTCGCTGGACGAGTACGTCTTCTACGGCGGCTATCCGGGAGCCCGCCCCTCGTCGGGCAGCCCACCCGCTGGGCGCGCTACGTGCTCGACGCGCTGGTGGAGACGACGATCTCGCGAGACGTGCTGCTACTCACGCGCGTCGACAAGCCCGCGCTCCTGCGCCGCGTGTTCGAGCTCGGCTGCCGCTACTCGGGGCAGATCCTCTCGTACACAAAGATGCTCGGTCAGCTGCACGACGCGGGAAACGCGACGACGCTCGCCCACTACCTCGAGCTGCTCGCCGGCGCCGGCATGGTCGTGGGACTGCAGAAGTACGCGGGCAGCGCCGCGCGCAGCCGGGGCTCGAGCCCGAAGCTCCAGGTGCTCAACACCGCACTCATGACCGCGGTCTCGGGGCTCGGCTTCGCCGACGCACGCGCCAACGGCGAGTACTGGGGAAGGCTCGTCGAGTCGGCGGTCGGTGCGCACCTCGCCAACGCCGCCGCCAAGGGCGCGTGCGAGCTCTTCTACTGGCGCGACCGCAATCGCGAGGTCGACTTCGTCGTGCGCAGCGGCCGGCGACTGGTGGCGATCGAGGTGAAGACCGGGCGCGCGCGCGACGCGAGGCCCGGGTTTGCCGCGTTCGGAGCGGAGTTCAAGCCGGCGCGGACGCTACTCGTGGGTGGCGACGGCCTCGACGTCGAGGAGTTCCTCGAGATGCCGCTCGCCCAGTGGCTGGGGAAGTGACCGAGCGGCAAACGCCAGCCCGAGCAGACGTGCTCGCGCGATCGGCTGAG
>CAYWRY010000248.1:0-4197 GCA_964460485.1 uncultured Spirochaetales bacterium | reverse complement strand
TGTTCGCCGGCAACGTGTTCGGCGCGCTGTTCGGGCACTTCCCGAACCTCGTGACCATTCGCGGCGACCGCTATCGCGACGCGCTCGAGTACGCGGCCACGCTGGAAATGCTGCTCGGCTTCGACGCCGAGCTGCTGTGCGTCGGCCACCACGACCCCGTCGCCGGCCGCAACGTGATCCGCGCGGAGATCGCGCGCATGCGCGATGCGACGCTGTACGTGCACGACGAGATCGTGCGCCGCATGAACGCCGGCGGCGACGTGTGGAGCGCGATGCGAGAGATCCGCCTGCCCGCGCACCTCGAGGTGGGCGAGGGCTACGGCAAGGTGGCGTGGTCGGCGCGCGCGATCTGGGAGCAGTACCAGGGCTGGTTCCACGGCCGCTCGACGACGGAGCTGTACGACACGCCGCCCTGGGCGGTCTCGCCCGAGCTCGTCGCCCTCGCCGGTGGACCCGGCCCCGTCGCGGAGGCCGCGCTGAAGAAGGCGGAGAGCGCGCCGGTAGAGGCGCTGCACCTTGCCGAGGCCGCGCTCGCCGCCGACGCTGAGCACGCGGGCGCGCTGCGCGCGAGCCTCGCCGCGCACCGCGCGCTGCTGCGCAGCACGCGCAACTTCTGGGAGACGCGCTGGCTCGAGCATCGGATCGCGGAGCTCGAGGCCGCGCTCGGAGAGGCGCGGTGAGCGCGCGGCCCGACGACATCCGCATCGCCGACCTCGCGAACCCCGTGCTCACGCCGGCGCAGCGCGCCATGGTCGAGTACGCGGAGACGCAGCCCGTGCGCTTCGACGTGGAGACGATCCTCGCAGCCGCGCGCGCGAAGACGGGCCTCGCCGACTTCGGGCGCGACGACTTCCGCGGGCGCCTGGCGGTGCAGTGCCAGTCGATCGAGGAGGACGCCGGCCTGAACGCGCTCGGTCGCCTGGGCGTGTTCGGAAACCTGCTGCGCTACGCCGAGAACCGGCTGCGCTTCGAGGATCTGCTGCGCCGCCATCCGGAGGTCCTCGAGACGCGCATCCCGCGCCCGATCATCGTGGCAGGCATGCCCCGCACCGGCACGACGCACCTGCTGAACCTGATGGCCGCCGACACGCGGCTGCGCTCACTTCCGTACTGGGAGTCGATGGAGCCGGTGCCCGCGCGGGGCGAGGGGCCCGGCCGCGACGGCCGCGATCCGCGCTGGGTGCGCTGCAACGCCTCGTACCAGCAGATGGTCGCGAGCATGCCGCTGATCGTCGCGATGCACGACATGCCGCCTGAGCACGTCCACGAGGAGATCGAGCTGGAAGAGCTGGACTTCGCGTCGTACCTGCTCGAGTGGCTGTGCCGCCCGACGCGCTGGCGCGACCACTACCTCGCCCTCGACCAGCGCCCGCACTACGCCTACATGAAGCGCGTGCTCCAGGCGCTCACCTGGCTGCGCGGGCCGAACCGCTGGGTGCTGAAGTCGCCCCAGCACCTGGAGCAGCTACCGGCGCTGCTCGACGTCTTCCCCGACGCGACGATCGTCGTCACCCATCGCGATCCCGTGTCGGTGATCCGCTCCGCGATCACCATGCTCGGCTACGGCGACCGCGTGCGGCGCAAGCGCGTCGACCTCGCCGGCCTCGCGGACTACTGGATCGATCGCGTCGACAAGCTGCTCGGCGCGTGCCTGCGCGATCGCGACCGCCTGCCCGCCGCGCAGACGATCGACGTGCCGTTCCACGAGTTCATGGCCGACGACGTGGGCATGGTCGGGCGCATCTACGAGAAGGCCGGGCTCCCCATGACGCCGTCGGCACGCGGCGAGCTCGGCGCCTTCGTGGCCGCGAACCCGCGCGGCAAGCACGGCCAGGTGATCTACGACCTGAAGGGGGACTTCGGCCTCGAGCCGAGCGAGGTGCGGAAGCGCTTCGCGGACTACGTCGAGCGCTTCCGGGTGCGGGTCGAGGACTGAGCGCCGGGCGCCGAGCGCGCGGCGGATCGGCGTCCGACCCGGGTTGACTCCCGAGGAACTGCGGCGCGGCGCGGCATTGAGCGCGACGCCGTGCGCGCGACACTCGCGCGCATGCCCGCGCCCGCCTCGCTCCGCACCGCCGACGTCGCGCGCGTGATCGGCGTCAGCGAGGCGCGCGTGCGCGCGTTCGTGCGCGCGGGCTGGTGTGCGCCCGAGCGTCGCGGCTGCGCGCTCGCGTTCTCGTTCCAGGATCTCGTGGTGCTGCGCGCGGCGAAGAGCCTGCACGAGGCGCGCGTGCCCGCCGCCCGCGTGAAGCGCGCGCTGCGCGCACTGGCGCGCGAGCTCGGCGACGGGCGCACGCTCTCCGGCCTGCGCATCGCGGCGGACGGCGCGCACGTGGTCGTGCATCACGGCGGCGCGCGCTTCGAGCCCGAGAGCGGGCAGCTGCTGCTGGACTTCTCGGTCGACGCGCTGGCCGATGCGGCGCAGCAGGTGGCGCGCGCCGAGGTTCCGGCGCGGCGCGCGAGCCGCGCGGATCCGCGCGCGCCGCTCGCGGCGGGCGGGCGCGTTGCGGACGATCGCGCACAGCGCGCATCGCCTTCCGCCCCCGACGAGCCGGCAGCGGACCCGCACCGCGACCCAGGAGCGAGCGCGCCACGCCGGCTCGCCGAGCGCGCCTTCGCAGAGGCGCTCGCGCTCGAGGAGAGCGACCCCGGCGCCGCCATGCGCGCCTATCGCCGCGCGCTCGCCCGCGACCCGAGCTTCGCCGACGCCGCGATCAACCTCGCGCGCCTGCTCCACGAAGCTGGCCGCGCGAAGGAGGCGGTGACGCTCTACCAGTCGGCGCTCGCCCACGCCCCCGGCGACGCCGAACTCCACTACAATCTCGCGCTCGCCCTCGAGGACACGCGCGGCGCCGCCGCCGCAATCCACCACTACGAGCACGCCGTCGCCCTCGACCCGGGCTTCGCCGACGCGCACTGGAACCTCGCGGGCCTGCTCGAAGCCGCGGGGCGGAAGCGAGAAGCGCTGCGGCACTACCGGGAGTACGAGAGGCTGACGCGGTAGGCCCCGCGGGCGCTCGAGTCGCCGGCGCGAGATCCCGCCCCGAGCTCGCCGCTGGAGCGCACCCTCCGCGCGGGTTCGGCGTCAGTTCGCCGGCGGCGCGGTCTCGTCGATCTCCATCTTCGCCAGCGCCGCCAGCCACGGATCCCAGCGGCTCTCCGCCGCGTCCATCTCTTCCGGCGGCTCCTGCACAGGAACGGGGAACGGGTCCGGCTCGCGCTTCAGCAGGCGGAGCTCTCGGTCGTCTTGGCGTTTTCTCACCGCTCACCCCCTCGCGCCGGCGGTCCGGCGACTTGGGTCAGGCTTTGCGCATCGGCGCCGCTGTCAACCGCTCGGATGGACGCGGGCACCCGTCGGTCACGGGTGAATGGCCGCGCGCCGCCTCGGGAGGAGCCCGCGTTGGGCTCGCAGGAGCGCGCCGCCATCGCAGCTTGGGCGGCAGCCCCGGAGTCCGCCGGTAGAATGCGCCCTCACCGAGGAGCCCGATGCTGCAACTCCGCGGGGCGCGCGCGGCGACCGAGGCGCGCATCGCATCCCTGCTCGACGTGTTCCGCAAGCGCGGCGTGCATCCGGCTGCCCTGTCCGCACGTTACGTGCACTTCGTCGACACGAGCGGCGAGCTCGGCGGCGAGGAGCGGCGCGTGCTGGATGCGCTCCTCGCCTACGGCCCGCGCGAGGCCGTGGCGCGCGGCAACGACACCCAATGGGCGCAGACGCCCACGGGTGGCGCCAGGGCGGCGGGCCTCGCGGCGGCCGAGACGACGCTCCTCGTCGTGCCGCGCCTCGGCACGATCTCGCCCTGGTCGTCGAAGGCCACCGACATCGCGCACACTAGCGGGCTCGCCCGCGTGCGCCGCATCGAGCGCGGCACCGCCTGGACGCTGGCGGGCGTGGGCGAGGCCGAGGCGCTGCACTGTGCGGACCTGCTCCACGACCGCATGACCGAGAGCGTGCTCACCCGTGCCGAGGACGCCGCGCGCCTCTTCGTGCGCGCCGAGCCCGCGCGCTTCACGCGCGTCGACCTGCTCGCCGGCGGCCGCGCCGCGCTCGAGGCGGCCGACCAGCGGCTCGGCCTCGCGCTGACGCCCGACGAGGTCGACTACCTGCTCGCCGCCTACCGCGAGCTCGGGCGCAATCCCAGCGACGTCGAGCTGATGATGTTCGCCCAGGCGAACTCCGAGCACTGCCGGCACAAG
>CAYWRY010000247.1:0-4267 GCA_964460485.1 uncultured Spirochaetales bacterium | reverse complement strand
TGCTCGCGGCTCTCGAGCGAGGCGCGAGCAACGAGGAGCTCGAGGCGGCGCAGAGCAGGCCGCTCGACGAGGCGGCGACCGCGAGCCTCGCGCAGGTGATGGAGTCGGTCGTAGACGTGATGCGGCGCAGCTTCGAGAGCGCAGGCATACCGAGGCTCGCGCTCGATGCGACGCGCGTCGTCACGAACCCGCAGTCCGAACGCACCTGGCTCGACGACACCGTCTACGTGAGGATGCGCTTCGCGCAGACGCTGGAAGGCCTCGCGCCGGGGCGGCTCGACCTCGTGTTCCGCAAGAGCGATCTCGTCGGGGAGGCCGCGCGCGTGCGCACGGTCTGCTTCGTGACGCTGGGCGAGGCCCACCGCAAGCGCATTGCCGAGATCGAGGGTGAGCTCGGGGCCAGCGCGATCACGCTCGAGCCCCGCGAACTCGCCGAGCCCCTCGACGAGCGAGTCCTGGAGGCGAGCGCGATCGTGATCCCTTGGGATCTCGCCGGTCGCTCGGGCCTCGAGCTGGCCGAGGCGCTGGCGCGAGAAGGGCGCCGGGTAGCTGCGCCCATTCTATTGGGGGCGTCGAGGCCCACCCGCGCGCAGCTGCTCGCGGCGCTGCGCGCAGGAGCCCGTGGCGTGATCCCCGACCCGTTCGACCCCGCCGCCATTCGCGCGCTGAGCGAGCCGCCGGGCGAGGCCGCGCAATGAGCGCGCAGCGCCGGCTCGGTCGCGTCACGCAGCGCACGGCCGCGGGCACCCACCCGCATGTTCGTCACGCTCGTCGGCATGGCCTGCGTCGCCTATACGGCCCTCGAGATTGGTCGCGCCTGGCGCCGCCCGCCACCCGCGCTCTTCGGCGCGGTAGATGCGCAATCGGGTCGGCCGCTCGACGTGACGCTCGACCGAAGGGCGCGCGGCCGTCGCGCCTCCGATCGCTGAGCCGGCGTGCGCCCGCCTTCGCTCGGTGCGCTCGATGAGGTTGTTCGGCCGCCGCAGCCCGCAGCCCGCGCCGAGCGCAGTCTCGGCGCCCGCGCCGAGTGTGGCGCCGGTCGCCGCGGCCAACCTGGAGCGCCCAGTCCTCAGCTTGGTGTACGCACTGCGCACTTGGGCGCGCCTCGAGGTTCGTGCCGGCGGGGCGCCCGAGTCCGAGGAGGACGGCGAGCGGCAGACCCCGCCGCTCGAGCAGTGGGCGTGCCGCGCCCTTGCGTACCTCGAGCAGGGTGAGCAAGTCGACTTCGATTCGCTCGACCGCAGCGTGCTGGTACATCGCTCCGATGAGCAGCGCGCCGTGGAGCGCTCGGTGCGCGATCTGCGCGAGGCGATCTGGGCGTTCACCGAGTGCTTCAGCAGGTCGTTCAAGGAGGACCAGAGCCGCGACGCCAAGTCGCGCGAAACCGTCGAACGCCTGCGCAAGGCGGTGGTGGAAGGCAACGTCACCTCGATCCGCCGCGAGGCAGTCGTGACGGCGCAGACGATCACGTCGATCATCTCGGCCCGACAGGAACGCCAGCGCGAACAGATCGAGCGGCTCGCGGCCAAGCTCGAGTCCGTCTCCGGCGCCCTCGTGCGCGCGAAGCGGGAAGGCGAGACCGACGCGCTGACGGGCCTTTTCAATCGCGCGGCCTTCGATGCGTACCTGCGACGAATGAGCGATCTGGCCGTCTTCATGCCGACGCCGCCGCTGCTCGTGGTGCTCGACATCGACCACTTCAAGTGGGTGAACGACCGCTATGGCCACGACACCGGTGACCTCGCGATTCGCAGCGTCGCGGCGCGCCTCGCCGCCACCTTCCGGCGCGGCGAGGACTTCGTGGCGCGCTTCGGAGGGGACGAGTTCGTCGCGATTCTGGACAGCATCCCGATGGGCGCCGAGGCCGCGCAGGCCGATCGTCTGCTGTTCTCGATCCGGGAGGTCGAGGTTACCACCTCGGCCGAGCCGCTGCGGCTGTCGTGCTCGGTCGGCATGGCGCGCGCCTCGGCGGGTGACACTCCTCAGGACTGGTTCAAGCGCGCAGACGACGCGCTCTACCAGGCGAAGCGGCTCGGCCGCGATCGGGCGGTGACGGCGGGAGCGCCACGCGCGCGCGACAGCTCCAGCCAGCCCTGATCGCGGGTGGAACGAGCGTCCACGCTCGTCTCGCTTTGCAATCCGGGCGTTTCAGGCTGCGCGCTCCCTGCCGCAGACGCGCTGCGAGCGCTCGTTGTTCGTGGCACGCGGCTTGCTCGATGCGCCGTACGGAGGGCGATACGGGCATGGAGGCGGGCAGCGACCAGCGGGGATTCTTCCGCGTCAGCACGCAGGTTCGGGTGGGCTCGCGCGTCGCGAGGCCGGACGAGATCGAGTCGCTGGCGGCGGACATCGTGCATCGCGAGCCGTCGCCGCCTGCGCGCATCGACCCCGAACTCGCCCAGTGGATCGGGCGCATCGAGCGCAAGCTCGACGTGATCCTTTCCCGGCTCGGCGCCGCTTCCGAGGCGGGCGTGCTGCCCGGCGGCGAGGAGCTGATCACGCTCTCGGGGGCCGGACTGTTGCTGCCGCCGCAAGCGAAGGCATACCGGCACGGAGAGACGCTGCTCGTCGAGCTCTCGCTGCCGGAGACGCCCATGCGCCGCATTCACGCGCTCTGCAGCGTGACGCGCGACGTGCCCGAGCACGAGCCGATTCCGGTCACGTTCTCGTGCATCCACGAGTCCGACCGCGATGCGATCATCCGCCATTGTCTCGCCGTGCAGCGCAGCGAGCTGCGCAGAGCCTCGCTCAAGTCGAAGGCGGAGTGAGCGCGGCATGCGCGCGCTGGCCCGCGCCGCGGCGCTCGCGGCGCTCGCGTCGACCGCATCGGGCGCGCGCGGTGCGCCGCCGAGCTCACCCGCGCGAATCGAGCGTGCCGCGCCGCCACTCCCGGAGACGCCCTTCCGCGCCCTTCACTCGTCGCGGCGCACGCCGCCGTTCCTCGACGCCACCCCGGCATGCCTCCCGCGTGGCGTGGAGGGGGCGCTCGAGATCTCCATCCGCCTGCGCGAGGGAGACGGCGTCGGCCTGCGTCGTGCTCTCGCAGGACTCGAAAGGCGGGCGGGCGCGGCGGCAGACCTGCGTGCGCTGCGCGCCATAGTGGACGCACGCAACGCCCCGAGCGCGGAGCGCGAGCGCGCGCGCGCCGAGCTCGCGCGCGTCGCGGCCGTCGACGAGCGCCCCGAGGTGCGGGCGTGCACGCTACTCGAGCGCTCGCGCCTCTCGCTGCTGCTCGAGCGCCCCTTCGACGCGCGCGTCGATCGCGCGCGCGCGCAGCGGGCCGGCGCCGAGAGCTGGCCCGCGGAGCGCGTGCTCGCCTCGGCCTGGCTCGCAGCCGAGGAGCGGCATCGCGAGGGCGACGACGAGACTGCACGCAGACTGTGGGAGGAGATCGTTCACGCCGGCGACCTGCGACTCGCGCTCGCCGCTCGGCTGCGCCTGGTGGAGCTCGACTTCCCGGTCGGAGCCGAGGCGAGCGGAGACCCGACGCGAGCTTGGAAGGAGTTCCCGGCGCTTCTGAAGAGCGCGGCCGACGCGCGGCTCGACGTCGAGCCCTGGTCGCTGGTCGCGGGAGAGCTCGCGCTGCGCGCCGGCGATTTGTTAGGAGCCCACTACTGGCTAGCCCGGGCGGAGCTGGTTTGGCGCGGCGGCCTGGCCTCGCTGCGCAAGGCAGATGCGCTCGCGGCGCTCGGCCGCAGCGCGGATGCGCGCAACACGCTCGAACGCGTGATGCGCGCGGCGCGCGATCCGGACGTGCGGGACCTGGCGGCGCTGCGTCTCGCCCAGCTCGAGCTCCATGCCGAGCGCGTTCCGCTCGCGCTCGAGCGCGCGCAGCGCCCTGCGCGCTCCCTGAATCCCTTCATCCGCGGCGAGGCGCTGCTGCTGGTCGCACGCGCGCAGCTCGCGAGCGGTCGGGCGCATGCTGCCCTCGAGAGCTACGTGCGGTTCGCGCGTCTGGGCGGCGAGGCGCATCGCGACGAGAGCTTCCGTGCGGGCTTCGAGCGCACGCTGAGCGCCGTGACCGCTCCGGGCGCGAGCTGCGCCGCGATCGTGCAGCAGCTCGGCAGCCGCGCGCCGCTGATCGAACGCCACGCCGCCGACGCCGCGCCGCTGCTGCGCGTCGGCGACTGCTTCCTGCAGCTGCAGCTTCCACGCGCGGCCCTCGACACCTACCGCATCGCGCAGCGCCGCCTCGGGGCCGATCCGCGCGCGGCGCTCGCGGTTCGCATCGCGACCGCCGCGCTCGCGACGGGCGATCTCGACGCGG
>CAYWRY010000246.1:0-4353 GCA_964460485.1 uncultured Spirochaetales bacterium | reverse complement strand
AAAAAGGACGAAGACGTGCGTATAGTGCCTTGAATTTAATGACACAGTAAGATTAGGCATCGTTTGTGCGCCCGGGCTGCCGACGAGCAGCAACGCGCAGGCGGACATCGCGGCGATTCCGATCCCGAATCCGTACTTCTTCGGCTCCATCTTCCGTCCTCTTTATCCCTACGCGAGCGTGGCGTGCACGTCCATCCGGCTCGCGCGCCATGCCGGCACCAGCGCGGCGATCGTCGCGGCCGCCAGCGCGGCCGCAACCACCACCGCCAGTTCGGCCGTCCACGCAAACGGCGTCAGCGCGAACGACCGCGCCTGCGCGAGCCACGCGCCGGCCACCTGTACGGCGGCAAGGCCCGATGCGAAGCCGGCCGCCACCGCCGCTGCCGCCAGCAGCCATGCCTCGAACAGCAGCAGCGCGGCCACGTGCGCCCGGCTGGCGCCGAGCAGCCGCATGATCGCCAGATCGTAGCGGCGCTCCTCGAGCGCGTTCATCAGCGCGACGGCCAGCGCAAGCAGTGCCGCACCCATCAGAATACCGGCGAAGACCCGAACCGCATCGACGGCCACACCGACGACCGCGAACAGACGGGCGAGCTCGTTGGCAGGCACCGCTGCCATCAGCGCGGGCTCGGCATTGACCTGCCGCGGCAGCAGCGCGGCCGCCAGCGGCGTCGCATAGCGCACCAGCAGCGCGGTCACCTCGCGCTCGGCCTCGAGCACCTTTCGCTCAGCGGGGTCGTTCGCTTCGCCCTCGTGCACGAACCACACGCTCTGCAGATCGGTGACGATCAGCCGGTCGAGCACGGTGCCCGTCGGCGCCAGCACGCCGACGACGCGGTACTCGGCATCGTCGTGCACGGCGCCGCCAGCGGCCAGTCCGTGCGTGCCGAAGAAACGCGCACCGACCGCAAGTCCCGTTTCGCGCGCCACGGTCGCGCCGAGCACGGCCTGCATGCGGTCGTCCCAGAGCGCGCCCGCGACGAGCCGTCCGCCGTAGTGTTCGACCAGCGCGGGCTCGCTACCAACGATACGGTACCCGCGGTAGTTGTCGCCGAGCGCAAGCGGGATCACCTGCGCGACGTATCGGTTGTCCCGCAGCTTGTCGACCGCGGCGAGCGGCACGTTGCCGGTCGGCACGTCGACGTGATACACGGCCGCAAGGATGAGTTGCAGCGGCGACCCCTTCGCGCCGACGACCAGGTCGATGCCGTGCGCGTCGCGCGTGACCTGGCGCGTCAGTTGCGTCTGCGCCAGCAGCACGAAGACCAGCGTGGCCACGCCGAGCGCGAGCAGTACGAACGACAGCGCGGTCTGCAACGGCCGGCGTGTGGCCTGCGCCCATACGATGGCGAGCAGGTTCATCGTCCGCCCGCCTCGTCTTGCGCCGGCGCCGCCAGCGGAACGACGCGGCGAAAGCGGTCGCGAATGCGCGCGTCGTGGGTGGCGACGACGAGCAGGCTGCCGGCGCGTTCGGCTGCAGCGAGCAGCAGATCGATCGCGGCGGCGGCGCTGGCGTCGTCGAGGCTGGACGTCGGCTCGTCGGCGAGCAGCAGTCGCGGGCGGTTGACGACCGCGCGCGCGATCGCGACGCGCTGCTGCTGGCCGAGCGAAAGCTCGCCCGGTCTTGCATCGAAGCGATCGCCGAGGCCGAGCGCGGCGAGCAGTTCGCGCGCGGCCTTGTCGTCGTTGATGCCGGCGAAGTACTGTGCGATGCGAACGTTGTCCAGCGCCGACAGGCCGAACAACAGGTGAAGCTTCTGCGGAACGACTCCGATACGCGCGCCGCGCCAACGGTCGCCTCGCGCGGGACGATACAGATCGTCGCCGTCGAGCCGCACTTCACCCGCCGCCGGCGGCAGGATCCCTGCGAGCACGTGCAGCAACGTGGTCTTGCCGCTGCCCGACGGCCCGATCAGCGCGCAGTGTTCGCCGCGCGCGAGTGTGAAGCCGTCCACGCGCAGCGCCGTGCGCGTGCCGTAGCGATGCGTCAATGATGTGACCGAGAGCATGGCGCCGCGACTCGCGATCCGCCCCGCGGCGGCACCGGCGCGCAGCGCGCGGGATCAGTCGCCGTACAGCTTCTGCTTCAGCTCGCGCCGCTGCTGTGCCTCGAGCGACAGCGTGGCCGTCGGACGCGCCAGCAGGCGTGGAATGCCGATCGGCTCGCCCGTTTCCTCGCAGTAGCCGTACTCGCCGCTTTCGATACGGGCGAGCGCCTGCTGCACTTTTTTCAGCAACTTGCGCTCGCGGTCGCGCGTTCGCAGCTCGAGCGCGTGCTCCTCTTCGATCGTCGCGCGGTCCGCAGGGTCCGGAACGATCACGGTCTCGCGCAGATGCTCGGTCGTCTCGTCCGCGTTGGCGAGCAGTTCCTTCTCCATCTGCTGCAGGCGGTACTTGAAGAAGGCCAGCTGGCTTTCGTTCATGTACTCGGACTCCGGCATCTTCAGCAGCTCTTCTTCGGTCGGCAGGCGCTTGCCGTTGATGTAGATGGGCGCCTCACTGCGGCTCGCCGAGCGGCTCAGCAGATACTCGTGCGCTGCGGCGACGTCCCTCGGATCAACCGCCGGCACGGGCTTCGGCGCGACCGGTCGCGGGGCGATCGGCGCGGCGGCCGCCGCCGCGGGCGGCGAGGCCACCGGACGCGGAGGCGCGGCGGCGGGTTTCGCAGCCCTGGCCGGCACGGCCTTCGTCGATGGGGTCTTCGCCGGTGCCGCAGCTTTCGCAGACGGCTTCGCGGCGGCCTTTGCGGACTTGCCCGCGGGCGCGCGCGCCGGCGCCGACTTGGCCGTTTTCCGCGCCGGTGCCTTCGCGTGCCTTGCGGCGGGCTTTGCCGTTTTCCTCGCCGGCGCCTTCAAGGCCTTCTTGGCCGGCGCCTTTGCTTTACCTGCCATCGTTCCTACCCCAGTTGCTGCTTGCAAACGACCCACGAGGCGCCAGCGCTATGGCGCAAGGCAGGCCTCGAGCCCCTTGAGGATCGCGTCCTTCGGCAGGTTGCGGCCGATGAACACGATCCTGCTGGCGGGCTTTTCATCCTTGCCCCACGGTCGCCCGACGTCCGCGCCCATCAGCATGTGAACGCCTTGAAAGATCATCCGGCGCGGACTGCCGTCCACGAAAAGCACGCCTTTATACCGAAGCATGTCCTGCCCGTAAACCTGAGTCAGCGCGCCCATGTAGTCCTCCAGCTTCGCCGCATCGAAGGGCCGGTTCGACTGGAAGACGAACGCCTTGATCGCATCGTCGTGGTGATGATGGTGACGATGTGCGTGGCCGTGATGATCGTGGTCATGACCGTGCGCATCATCGTGATCGTGCCCGGCCGCGTGCCGCGCCTTCGCCGCATCCGGATGCTCGGCGGCAAGGAAGTCCGGGTCGATGTCGAGGATCGCGTTCAGATTGAAGCCGCGGATGTCCAGGATCTCGTCGATCGGCACCTGCCCCATGTGCACCGGCCGGATCGGTGCGCGCGGATTCATCCGCACGAGGCGTTCGCGCAGCGATTCGAGTTCGTCGGCACCGACCAGGTCGGTCTTCGACAGCAGGATCCGGTCGGCGAAACCGACCTGGCTCTGCGCCTCGGGCTGCGCGTCGAGGGTGCCGTGACCGTGTTTGGCGTCGACCACCGTGATGACGCCGTCGAGCAGGTAATAGGAGGAAATGCCGTCGTCCATGAAGAACGTCTGCGTGACCGGCCCCGGATTGGCCATGCCGGTGGTCTCGATGATCACGCGCTCGAAGTCGAGCTGCCCGCGGCTGCGCTTGTCCTTCAGGTCGGCGAGGATGCGCACGAGATCGCCGCGCACCGTGCAGCAGATGCAGCCGTTGTTCATCTCGACGATCTGTTCGTCCGTGTCGGCAACGAGCAGCTCGTTGTCGATCCCTTCGGGCCCGAACTCGTTTTCGATCACCGCGATCCTGTGCCCGTGCTGCTCCTTCAGGATGCGGTTCAGCAGCGTGGTCTTGCCGGCGCCCAAGAAGCCGGTGAGGACGGTGACGGGGACTTGCGGTTCGTTCATGGCGTCTTCCAGATCGCCTCGGGACGGCGGGTGCCGGCCCCGAAAGGGGCGCGTAGTGTAGTCAAAGCCCGTGGCCGATCCACCGCCCCAGGGTCTGTTGGCCTATGGATCGGGTCTGCGGCGGATCGGATCGGGTCGCAGGGCCAGGGGCGGCGAGGGGACCATGGGCCGCAGCCAAGGCCCCGAGCCGCAACGCCGCCATGCGGCCCAAGGCGGCCCGCCCCGCAGGGTGATCCCCGCCGTCGGCCCCATGGAGGGCGCGGCGCTTTCGCCGCGCTTTCGCGCAACCGCCTTGGTGCGACCCGCCGGCGGCGGCGGGGATCACGCGGACCTGAGG
>CAYWRY010000245.1:0-4361 GCA_964460485.1 uncultured Spirochaetales bacterium | reverse complement strand
ATCAGTACGCGAGGCGGCCCTTCAGGTCGGCGAAGGGAAGCATCACGTGCGCTTGGAAGGCGAGGCGCTCGCAGAGGGCGCCGTACCAGCGCGCGACGTTCGGCAGCAGGTCGTCGGTGACGTCGAGGTTGGCGTAGCGGTACATGAGAGCGCCGGCAGGGATGTCGGCGAGCGTGAGCTGCTCTCCCAACAAGTAAGTGTGACCGGCGAGAGCGCCGTCGAGGATGCTCATGAAGTGGCGGCAGCGGGCGAGGTGGGCGGCGTTCTGTGCGGCGTCGCGCTGGGGCTCGGGGGTGCGCCAGTGGCCCCAGAAGAGGTTCATGAAGGAGGCGTCGAGCTGGGCTTGGGACCAGTCCATCCAGCGCTCGAAGCGGCTGCGCTCGGCGGCGTCGTCGGACCAGAAGCGGGCGGGCGCGTACTTCGCCGCCAGGTAGCGGAGGATCGTGTGCGACTCCCAGACGGCAAGGTCGCCGTCCACGAGGGTGGGAACGCGGCCGTTCGGGTTGAGCGCGCGGTACTCCGGGCGGTCGAGGCCGCCCGCGTCGCCGCCGGTCGGGACCAGCTCGTAGTCGATCCCCAGCTCACCGAGAAACCAGAGCACCTTCTGGCAATTGGAGGAAGTGCGGCGCGCGAACAGTCGCATGAGAGCTCCGTGGCGTGCCGGAGTCTTCTAGGTCGCGGGCCAAGCACCCGCCACGGCAGCCGGTCCGCGCACTCCGAGGTCGCGCTCGCGTAGTCCTCAGTCATCAGGCAGCGCGAACGCCATCAGCGCGTCGCTGGGCGGCGTGCCGAGGATGCCGTGGCCGCCGGCGGCGATCACCACGTACTGGCGGCCGTTCGGCTTCAGCCGGAAGGTCATCGGCGTCGACTGCGCGGCGGTGGGCAGGCGCGTCTTCCACAGCTCTTCGCCCGTCTCGGTCGAGAATGCGCGCAGGTAGAAGTCGGTGGTGGCGCCGATGAAGACGAGGCCGCTCGCGGTGGTGATCGGGCCGCCCAGGTTCGGCGTGCCGAGCGGCAGCCAGATCGGCCAGGGCGCGAGATCGCGCGAGGTGCCGAGCGTCACCTCCCACTTCTTGTCGCCGGTGGTCGTGTCGATTGCGGCGAGCGTTCCCCACGGCGGCGGATTGCAGGGCGCGCCCAGCGGCGAGAGCAGCGGCATGCGCTGCAAGAAGTACGGCGAGCCCTCCTGCGGCTCGTAGCCGATCGCGGGCGCGCCGTCGGGATAGAGCTTCGCGAAGTCCTCCTGCGGCACGAGCTTCACCTTCGTCGCGATGCGCTGCACGTTCGTCACGACCACGCGGCGCTGCGGATCGACCGACACGCTCCCCCAGTTCATGCCGCCGATCATGCCGGGGTACGCGATCGTGCCCTGGAGGCTCGGCGGTGTGTAGATGCCGTCGTGCAGCGCTTCCTCGATCTGCTTGCGGCAGGCCGCCTTGTCCCAGGGCGTGAAGCCGAACGCGTCGCCCGGGCCGAGCGTGAACGGATGCAGCGGCTCGGGCTTCGTGGTGAAGGGCTGCGTCGGCGAGAGGTACTCGCCGGGCACCGCGCCCGCCTGCGGCACCGGGCGCTCCTCGATCGGGAAGAGCGGCGCGCCCGTCTCGCGATTCAGGAAGAACAGCATGCCGAGCTTCGTCGGCTGGATGAGGCCGGGCTGCTTGCCGCCCGCGCCGTAAAAGTCGAACAGCACCGGCTGCGACGGCACGTCGTAGTCCCAGATGTCGTGATGCACGGTCTGGAAGTGCCAGACGGCGTGCCCGTCGTTCGCGTCGAGGGCGACGACCGAGCTCGAGTAATGGTCGGCGCCCTTGCGGTGGCCGCCGTAATAGTCGGGCGACGTGTTGCCCGTGGGCACGTAGACGAGGCCGCGCTCCACGTCGGTGGAGAGCGCGCTCCAGGCGTTCGTCGTGCCGCGGCGATAGAGCACGCCCTCGCCGCGCGGCGCGAGCTCCGCCTGATCGGGGAGCACGGGATCCCACGCCCAGACGAGCGCGCCCGTGCGCACGTCGTAGGCGCGCACCACGCCGCCGGGCGCGTCGACGCGCCGCGAGTCCAGCACCATCGCGCCCGTGACGATGCGCTCGCGCACGATCACGGGGGGAGACGTGATGCCGTATTCGCCCGGGTCGACGTCGCCGATGCCCTCGCGCAGGTCCACGACGCCGTTCGCGCCGAAGCCCGAGCAGGGTCTGCCGGTGCGCGCGTCGAGGGCGATCAGCCGCGCGTCCACCGTGCCCATCACGATGCGCTCGCTGCACGCGTCGGCGTAGGCGGCCGCGGGATCCGTCCACTGCGACACCCCGCGGCAGTTGATGATGTAGTACTTCGACGCGTCCACCGCGGGATCGAAGCGCCAGCGCTCTTCGCCCGTCTCCGGGTCGAGCGCGAACACCTTGTTGCGCGGCGAGCAGTAGACCAGCGAGCCGGCAGCGATGATCGGCGTCACCTGCAGCGAGCTCTTGCCGAGGCTCGCCGTGCCGTCGAGCACGTCGTGCGAGCGATGGATCCAGGCGAGCTCGAGGTCGCCCACGTTCTCGGGTGTGATCTGCGTGAGCTTCGAGAAGCGCGAGCCGCCGGCGTCGTTGCCGTAGGCGCTCCAGCCGGAGGTGGGGCCGGTGAGGTCGAGCGGCGCGTCGGAGCACGCGGCGAGCGCGAGGGGCAGGGCGAGGAAGAGCGCGGGCGCGCGAAAGCGGCGGAACATCGAGTCTCCCGGAGAAGGACGCGCAGGATATGCACAGCGGGCGCCTCGCCGCTGCGAGGCGTTAGCCAGACCGGCGCGGCGGCGCAGTCGGCGAGGCTGAAGCCGGCGCAGGACGCCCGCGCGCGGCGCGCGCGCTCGCCGTCGGGCGACGCGTAGACGGTGTCGAGCAAGCGGCGGGCCTCGGCGACGCCGAAGGCATCGCGGTCCGCCTCGCCGCGAACGCGATCGCCGCCGAGCTTCTGGACCGGCGTGATCGCGAGACTGAACCGCGCGCGATGGCGAGCGCGGGAGGCTTCGCGTCGAGCCCGCTCGCGACCGCTCGCTCGGACGGCGTCGCGCGCGAGCGGGTCGCGATACGATCGCGCCGCACACATCGCTCGAACTCGACGGAGACCCCATGCCCGCCAAGACCCTTCCCCTCACCCCCGACGAGCTCCTCACCACCACGCGCGCCGTGCGCAAGCGCCTCGACTTCGATCGCCCCGTCGACATGAGCGTGATCCGGGAGTGTCTCGAGATCGCGCTGCAGGCGCCGAGCGGCAGCAACGCGCAGGGCTGGCAGTTCGTCGTCATCAACGATCCGAAGAAGCGCATGGAGATCGCCGACGTCTACCGCAAGGCGTGGGCGATCTACGAGAAAAGCCCGATGGCCGCGAACAAGCTCCACGCGGACGACCCGAAGCTGGCCCCCGTGCAGCAGCGCATCTTCGAGTCCGCGCAGTACCTCGCCGCGAACATGCACCGCGCGCCGGTCCTCTTGATCCCGTGCTTCCTCGGCCGCGCCGAGAGCGGCGGCGCGATCGGGCAAGCGAGCCAGTACGGCTCGCTGCTGCCCGCCGCGTGGAGCTTCATGCTCGCCGCGCGCGCCCGCGGACTCGGCACCGCGTGGACGACGCTGCACCTGATGTTCGAGCAGGAGGCGGCGAAGGTGCTGGGGATTCCGTTCGAGGACGTGACGCAGACCGCCCTAATCCCCGTGGCGTACACGAAGGGGACGGAGTTCAAGGCGGGGGCGCGGAAGGATCTGGGGGCGGTGCTGCACGTGAATGGGTGGTGAACGGGACGCACCCACACCCAAGCAGAGGAGACCAGCGGGGAAGGCGCCGCGGAAGGACGGTCGGTCGCCTTGCCGGCCGAGGATTTGAGGCCGGGCGATGCGCGAATGTCCCTCGCGCGAGTCGTGCCCGCTTACGCCCCCCTCGCCCCGACTTGCCGATCCCCGCCCATCGCGTCCTCCTCCCCGCCGCCCTCCGGAGCCGACCACCAGCGCAATCGGCGCATCCGAGATCCAGCTGCTGCCCGCGATCGCGGAGCTGCCGGCGCTGCCCGACCCGCTGAGTGGGGCGGCGATGGAGAAGGCGGCGCTGTAGGGAGCTCGCGACGTCGAGCGTCGGGCTCGCCGGCGGCTTCGGATCCCCAACGCTTGGGCGCGCCCCCGCGCCCGCTCACGCGAACACGATCACCTGCCGCGCGACTTTTCCCGCTTTCATGTCCGCGAAGGCCTGATTCACCTCGTCGAGCTTGATGCGGCCCGAGATCATCTCGTCGAGCTTGAGGCGGCCGTCGAGGTAGAACTGCACGTACTTCGGCATGTCGATGCGGAAGCGGTTGCCGCCCATCATCGAGCCGAGGATGCGCTTGCCCTGCAGCACGATGTCGA
>CAYWRY010000244.1:0-4372 GCA_964460485.1 uncultured Spirochaetales bacterium | reverse complement strand
CGCTTCGTGCGCGTGCGCGTGGGCGGCGACATCGCGCTGCTGAAGGGCGTGATGAAGGAGCTGCTCGCGCTCGAGGCGGAGCGGCCCGGGAAGGTGCTCGACTCTGCGTTCCTCGCCGCGCACACCGTGGGTTTCGGCGCGCTACGCGAGGCCCTGGAGGCGCAGCCCTTCGAGCCTCTGGTGCGGGACGCGGGCGTGCCGCGCGCGGAGATGCGCTGGCTCGCGGAGCTCTACGCCGCGAGCGAGCGCACCATCGCGTGCTGGGCGATGGGGCTCACGCAGCACGCACACGGCGTCGCGAACGTGCAGGAGCTGATGAACCTGCTGCTGTTGCGAGGGAATCTCGGGAAGCCCGGCGCGGGGCCGTGCCCGGTGCGCGGCCACAGCAACGTGCAGGGCGACCGCACCATGGGCATCTGGGAGCGGCCGAGCGAAGAGTTCCTCGCCGCGCTTCAGCGCGAGTTCGGCTTCGTCCCGCCGCGCGCCCACGGCTTCAGCACGATCGAGGCGATCCGCGCCCTGCACGACGGGCGCGCGAAGCTGTTCTTCGCGATGGGCGGGAACCTCGCCGCCGCGAGCCCCGACACCGCCTACACCGAGGAGGCGCTCGCGCGCGCCGAGCTCGCCGTGCACGTCGCCACTGCGCTGAACCGCACGCACGTAGTCGCCGGGCGCGAGGCGATTCTCTTGCCCTGCCTCGCGCGCAGCGAGCGCGACGTGCAGCACGCGGGCGAGCAGTTCGTCACAGTCGAGGATTCGATGGCGACCGTGCACCGCTCGCGCGGCACGCTTCCGCCCGCCTCGCCGGAGCTGCGCAGCGAGGTCGCGATCGTGGCGGGCGTCGCGCGCTCGGCGCTGCGCGACCGGGCGGTGGTGCCGTGGGAGCAGCTCGCCAACGACTACGACGAGATCCGCGAGCGCATCGCGAACGTGGTGCCGGGCTGCGAGCGCATGAACGAGCGCGTACGCGAGCCGGGCGGCTTCGTGCTGCCGCGCCCGCCCGCCGAGCGCCGCTTCGCGACGGCGAGTGGGAAGGCGGAGCTGCGCGTCGTGCCGCTGCCGAAGCTCGACGTGCCGGAGGGTCGCCTGCTGCTCATGACGATCCGCAGCCACGACCAGTTCAACACCACCGTCTACTCCGACGACGACCGTCACCGCGGCATCTCCGGCGACCGGCGCGTGCTGCTCGCGAACGCCGAGGATCTCGGCGCGCTCGGCTTTGCCGCGGGCCAGCGCGTCGACGTGACCAGCCATTGGGCGGGCGCGAGCGGCGAGGAGCGCCGCAGGCTCGCGGGCCTGCGCCTGGTCGCCTATGACCTTCCACGCGGCTGCGTAGCCGCTTACTTCCCCGAGGCGAATCCGCTGGTGCCGATCGGGCAGTTCGCCGCGCGCAGCCTGACGCCCGCCTTCAAATCGATCGTGGTCTCGCTCTCGCCCAGCGCGTGACGGGCCGCGCGCGGAGTCGCAGCCCCGGCTCGCTCGCATTCGCGCGGCGCTCGCGTGCTGCCGGGGCGCGCGTGATAGGGTGGCTCGGCTCCGCGCGGGTTGTTGGGCGGAGCTGGAGGTTTCGCATGTCCATCATCTCGGAGTTCAAGGCGTTCGCGATGCGCGGCAACGTCGTCGACATGGCCGTCGGCGTCGTGATCGGCGGAGCGTTCGGAAAGATCGTCTCGTCGGTCGTCGACGACGTGATCATGCCGATCGTCGGCGTGATCACCGGCGGCATCGACTTCACGTCCTTCAAGGTCCCGCTCACGGGCGATTCCGCGCTGGGGATCGGCAACTTCGCCCAGCGCGTCGTCGACTTCCTGATCGTCGCGCTCGCGATCTTCTTGTTCATCAAGGCGATGAACGCCGCCAAGCGGAAGGAAGCGGCCGCGCCCGCCCCTCCGCCTGAGCCGCCGGCGGACGTGAAGCTGCTGACCGAGATCCGCGACCTGCTCGCGCGCCGTTAGCACTCGCCGCGAGGCGGATCGTCGCGCTCAGCCGAAGGCGCCGGGCTCGTCGTCTCGGCGCCGGCCGAGGCCCCTGGAGCGGTGCAGCGCGAGGCGCCGCGGATCGGTGAATGGCCCGGCGAGGGCGAGCCCCGCGACGAAGCCGCCGACGTGCGCCCAGAACGCGACGCCGCCCGCCGTGGGCGCGCCGAGCGCCGGCAGGCCGCTGAGCAACTGGAGCGCGAACCAGAGGCCGAGCACGATCCCGGCAGGCACGACGAAGCGCCGCACGACGAAGAAGAACAGGCCGAGCACGTGCACGCGAGCGTGCGGGTAGAGGCGCGCATAAGCGCCGAGCACGCCGCCGATCGCGCCGGAGGCGCCCACCATCGGGATGGCGCTGCGGGAGTCCGTCAGCGCCTGCGCGGCGAAGGCCGCGAGCCCGCACAGCAGGTAGAACACGGCGAAGCGGGCGCGCCCCATCGCGTCCTCGACGTTGTCGCCGAACAGCCACAGGTACCAGAGGTTCCCGAGCAGGTGGAGCCAGCTGCCGTGCATGAACATCGACGTGATCACGGTGGCCCAGTCCGGATCCGCTTGGACCACGCATGCAAAGCCGCCGCCGAGATCGGTCGCGGTTCCGGGCGGCACGGTGCCGAACAGCTCGCCCGGAATCGCGCCGAGCCGGCACACCGACATGGAGAGCTGCGGCTCGCTGCCGAAGCCCTGCACGAGCGCCCAAGAGGCGAGATTCGCGCCGATCAGCGCGAGCGTCGCGACCGACGTCTCGAGCGTGGGATTGTCGTCGCGGACGGGAAAGAACACGTCAGCTCGCCGCTGCGAGCGGGGCGTGCGACGGGGGGCGGACGGCGCGCACGATTCCTCCTCAGGGCCTCAGCTAGTGAGGCCCGCGAGCTGCGGGATGCGCGCGAACTCCGGGTGGTCCGCCTGGTGCCGGGCGCGATGCGACCACAAGATCTCGCCGCCGCGCGCGACGAACAGGCCCGGCATGCGACGCGGGTCTCCGCCGCCGCCCTCCCCGTCCACGTGCCCGGCCGAGCGCGCGCGCAGCAGCGCGGGCACGACTCCCGGATGGAACATCTGGAGCAAGCCGCCGCGGCCGACGCCGAAGCCCTCGTAGAAGAGCGCCTCCGGATCCGCGACCGCGCGCACCTCGGGCCAGTAGCGCCGCAGGAATGCGCGGCCTTCGGTCGGCGAGCCTTGGAAGAAGAAGAGCACCGGCGGAAAGCCGCTCACGCGCTGCGCCGCCTCGCGCAGGTTCGCGATCGTCTCCTTGCAGAACGGGCAGCCAAAATGGCGCAGGAAGACGAGTAGCGTCGGCGCGCTGCCGAGCTGATCGCGCAGCGTGCCGGGCATCAGGTTCACGCCGCTCACGTAGCGCGCGAGCAGCTCGTCGGGGATGCGCTCCACCCGCGCAACATACCGCTGGATCGGGGGCGCACGGTGGGCGCGCTCCGGAGCACGCGGCCGGCGAGCTGGTTTCGGCGCGGTGATATGGTGGCGCGCGTGGACGCAGACTCGCTCGTCGTCACCGGCGCGAACGGGCGCATCGGGCAGAGCCTGCTGCGCGGCGCCGCCGGACGCGCGCGGGCGCTGGTGCGTTCCGAGCGCGCGGCGGGCGCGCTGGCGGGTTGCGGAGCCGACGTGCGCGTCGTCGACCTGCGCGACCCCGCGGCGCTCGCGCGCGCCGCAGAGGGCTGTGCGGCCTGGATCCACCTGGTCGGCATCCTGAAGCAGACGCGCAGCGCGCGCTACGAGGAGGCGCACGAGCGCACCAGCGAGCGCGTCGCGCGCGCAGCCGAGCGGGCGGGCGCGAAGCGCGTCGTCTGCCTCAGCATCCTCGGCGCCGCGCCCGAGCACGCCAACGCGTGCCTCGCGTCGAAGGGCCGCGCCGACGCGATCCTGCTCGCGGGCGCGGTGCCGGCGACCGTGCTGCGCGTGCCGATGGTGCTCGGGCCCGGCGAGATCGCGGCCTTCGCGCTGCGCGCGCAGGCCCGGGCGCCCGTCGCGCTGCTCGTGCGCGGCGGCGCGACGCGCGAGCAGCCCATCGACACGCGCGACGTGGTCGCCGCGCTGCAGCTCGCCGCCGCCGAGCGCAGCGGCGCGCGACTCGCCCTCGACCTCGCGGGCCCCGAGTCTCTGACCCACCGCGAGCTCGTGATGCGCGTCGCCCGCGTGCTCGGCGTGCGCGGCCCGCGCGTCGTGCCGGTGCCGGCGGCGCTGGCCTTCGCGGCGGCCGCGTTGCTCGAGCCGCTTCCCGAGCCGCCGCTCACTCGCGCGATGCTCGGCGTGCTCGAGCACGACGACGACGTGGACGCGCGCCCGGCTGCCCAGCGCCTCGGGCTCGCGCTCACGCCGCTCGCCGAGACGCTCGCCCACACCTTCGCGCCGGAGAAGAGCGCGGCATGAGCGAGGCG
>CAYWRY010000243.1:0-4413 GCA_964460485.1 uncultured Spirochaetales bacterium | reverse complement strand
TTCGGGTCGCGCGCCACGTCGAAGCGGAACGGCTCCGCGAACACGCGCTCGTCGCGGTTCGCGCTCATCTCCCAGAAGGTGAGCTTGTCGCCGGCGCGGATCGTCTCACCGTAGAGGGCCACGTCGCAGGTGGCGGTGCGGCGCTTGTAGACCGAGGGCGTCGTCCAGCGCACGATCTCCTCGATCGCGGAGCCCAGCAGCGCCGGCTGGGCGCGCAGCCGCTCGAGCTGCTCGGGGTTCTCGACCAGCGCGCGCAGGCCGCCGGCGATCGCCTTGCGCGTGGTCTCGCTGCCCGCGGTGAAGAGCAGCGTGAAGAAGAACGTCAGCTCGGCGTCGCCGAGGCGCGGCTCCGCCTCCTCGGGCATCTCGGCGCCGATCACCGCCGAGAGCAGATCGTCGCCCGGCTTCGCGCGGCGCTCGGCGATCAGGCCGACGCCGTAGCGCGACAGCTTCTCGCCGTACTCGCGGTTCATCACCGCGCCGGCCTCCGACTCCATGCCGCGATCCATCCACTCGCAGAGCATGTCGCGGTCTTCCTGCGGAATGCCGAGCAGCTGGCAGATCGCCTGGAGCGGGAGCTGGCGCGCGACGTCCACCACGAAGTCGCACTCGCCGCTCGGGGGCAGCGCGCCGAGAATCGCGCGCGTGCGGCGGCGCAGGTCGGGCTCGAGGCCGCCGATCACGCGCGGCGTGAAGCCCTTGCTCACGAGCCCGCGGATCCGCCGGTGGCGCGGGTCGTCCATCATGTTGAGCATCAGCCCGGCGCCGGAGTTGTCGGCGATCATCGTGCCGCCCGGCGGCCCGCCCGGCGCGCGATCCGACGAGAAACGCTCCGGGTCGAGCTGGATCGCCAGCACGTCGGCGTGGCGCGAGATCACCCAGAAGCCCACGCCGTCCGGCGTGTGCGCGGTGGGCGGATGCCAGTAGAGCGGCGCCTCGCGGCGGAGCGCGGTGAACGCGTCGTGGGGAAAGCCGTCGCGATACGTGTCCAGGTCGGTGAGGTCGAAGCGCGGGATCGCCACGCGCGCGAGGGTGCCGCCCTCCCGCTCGGCGGCGCCAGGCCGCTGCACGCGTTCGAATTGCGCGTGCGCAGTCATGCGCGCGGCGGCGTGAGGACTGCCGTGATGGCGCCGTCGACGGCGAGGCTCGCGCCGCTCACGTAGCTGGCGTCGTCGCTCGCGAGGAAGAGCACGGCGCCAGCGACCTCTTCCGGCTTCCCGAGCCGCCCGAGCGGCACGTGACTGCCCGCGTTCGCACCGCCGCCCGGCAGCGTCTTCAGGTATTCGGCGAAGACGGGCGTGAGGATCGGCCCGGGCAGCACCGCATTCACTCGGATGCCGTGGGGCCCGTATTCGAGGGCGAGGTTGCGCGTCAGCGAGAGGATCGCCGCCTTCGCGGCGGCGTAGGCGTGGAGGCCGGCAGAGGCGAGCCAGGCGGCGCCGGACGAGAAGTTGATCACGGAGCCGCTGCGCTGGGGCTTCATCGCGCGCAGGGCGGCCTGGCAGCCGAACCAGGCGGTGTCGAGGTTGCGCGCCAGCTCCGCGCGGTAGCTGCGCTCGTCGGTGGCCTCGAACGCGGTGGGCAGGCCGCCGCCGGCCGTGTTTACCCACACGTCGAGGCGCCCGAACCGCGCCGTCGCGAGGTGGGCTGCCGCGTCGGCAACCTCGGCGCGCCCGATGTCGCCGGCGCACGGCTCGACGCGGGCGCCGCGCGCGCGGAGCTCGCTCGCGAGGGAGGCGAGCCCGGCGGGCACGACGTCGTTCACCACCAGCGCCGCGCCCTCGGCGGCGAAGCGCGTCGCGATTGCGCGCCCGATCCCCGAGCCCGCGCCGGTCACCACCGCCACCTTGCCCTCGATGCGCCCCGCCATCGCGCCTCCTCGCCCGCCGAGCGTGCCGCAGCTGCGATACCAAGGCGCCTGGCCCCTGGGGTGGCCCATTGGGGTCTGACCCCAAAGGGCCACTCGGAGGCGAGGAGCCGGCATGATCGAGAACGACGACCCGTGGCAGCCCGGCCCGCGGCCCGCGTGGGTGCAGGCGCTGCACGCGTCCGTGCGCGCGGAGTGGATCGGGCTCGACGCCGACGAGCTGCTCGACGCCGCGCAGCGCACGACCGGGCTGCGCGACTTCGGGGGCGACGAGTTCCTCACGCCCTACCGGATCTTCGTGAACGCCTGCGCGCGCGAGGCGAAGCTGCACGCGCTCGGGCGCATGCTCGTGCGCGGCGACGTGCTCACCTGGCTCGAGAACCGGCTGCGCCTCGCCGACGCGCGCAAGCGCGAGCCGTCGATCGCCGCGCAGCGCATCGAGCGCCCGATCTTCATCACGGGCTTGCCGCGCACCGGCACGACGATCCTGCACGAGCTGTTCATGCAGGACCCCGACAACCGCGTGCCCCTGCATTGGGAGGTGCGCCTGCCCTGCCCGCCCCCCGAGTCCGCGAGCTACGCCAGCGATCCGCGCATCGCGCGCGCCGAAGCGGAGATCCAGCTCTGGAACCAGATCGTTCCCGAGTACAGGGCGATGCACGAGCTGGGCGCGCGCATCCCCGTCGAGGACATCCAGATCACGCCGCCCAGCTTCGTGAGCGACGAGCTGATGGGGCGCCACGTGGTGCCGAGCTACGCGGCGTGGTACGCGGGCGCCGACAAGTCCGTCGCCTTCGCCTACCACCGGCGCTTCCTCCAGCACCTCCAGTCGCGCTGCGCGCGCGCGCGCTGGGTGCTCAAGTCGCCGTCGTGGCTCGGACTCCTGCCGGTGCTGTTCGGCGAGTATCCGGATGCGCGCGTGGTGATCACGCACCGCGACCCGTTGAGGGTGCTGCCCTCGGTGGTGAGCATCCTCTACTCGACGGCGTTCGTGCGCAGCGACGCGGTCGACGCGGAGATGTTCAAGGGCTGGTTTTCGCCCGAGACCTGCCGCGCGCTGCTCGACGGGATGAGCGCCTTCCGCGATTCCGGCGCCATACCCGCCGCGCAGTTCTGCGACGTGCTGTACGCGGATCTGCTGCGCGATCCCGCCGGCGTCGTGGAGCGCGCCTACGCGCGCTTCGGCCTGCCGTTCGCGCCCGAGCTGGGCGAGCGCATCCGCGCCTACGTGGCCGCGAAGCCGCGCGGGAAGCACGGCGCGCACAAGTACGACTTCGGCGCGCTCGGCCGCGACGCGAGCGCCGAGCGCGAGCGCTTCCGCACCTATCAGGAACGCTTCGGCGTTCCCTCCGAACGCTGAGGGCGCGCGAGCGCCGGCGAAAGGACGACGCGATGACCCAGGCTGACGACGTCGCGACCGGGGGCAGCGGGCTGCGCGGCGAGGCGCTGAAGACGCTCCGCCGGCCGCGCCGCAGCGAAGCGGAGCAGCGCGCACGCCTGCTCGACGGACGCGCGTGGGAGGCGTACTGCGCGGACCTCGCCGCGGCGGGCAAGGCGCTGCTCGACTTCCCGCTGGAGGGCGCGGAGAGCGAGCCGCTGCGCGCCGAGGGATTCCGATACCTGCTCGGACTCGTGCGCTCCGGGCTCTATCAGGCGCTCGAGCTGGCGGAGCCGGGCGCCCCGCGCTGGATCCGCAACCCGGATTCTCAGGCGAAGTGGGGGGCCGAGAATCCAGACAACCAATACTTGTGGGCGCGCGTCGATCCCCGCGCCACGTATCGCGTTTTCGGTGAACGGCGCAGCGTCTACGACTTCCTGCTCGAAGTGAAGGAAGGCCACATGCAGCTCGGCGACGACCGGGTCTTCACGGCCGTCACCACGCGCGACCTGCACTTCGACGCGCAGGGTCGCTTTGCGCTGCTGCTGGCTGCGGAGCGGCCCGCAGGGTGGACCGGCGACTTCGTCCCGCTGCATCCCGAGGGCACCTACCTCCAGGTCCGCCAGTACCTGCTCGACTGGGAGCGCGAGCAGCCCGCGAGCTTCTACATCGAGCGCGTCGGCGGCAGCGCGCCCGGCGAGCTCTCCGCGGCCGCGATGGCGGATCGGCTCGATCTCGCGGGCGAGTGGACGCTCGCGACGACGCGCTTCTGGTTCGAGTGGGTGGAGCAGCTGCGGCGCGCCCATCGCCCCGGCGAGATCGCGCCGGCGCGCCGCTTCGTGGGCGGAGCGCCCGACATCTATTACGGCAACGACTGGTACCGCCTCGCGGACGACGAGGCGCTGATTTTCGAGAGCGAGCTGCCCGACGCGCGCTACTGGCAGATCGAGCTGTGCGATGCGTGGTTCAAGACGCTCGAGTTCGCGTCGCGGCAGACGAGCCTGAACCACAACCAGGCGCGCGTCGACGCCGACGGCCGCTTCCGCTGCGTGATCGCGCACCGCGACCCGGGCGTGCAGAACTGGCTCGACACCGCGGGCAACCGCGAGGGCATGATCCAGTACCGCTGGATCTGGACCCGCACGAACCCGCAGCCGAGCGTGCGCGC
>CAYWRY010000242.1:0-4470 GCA_964460485.1 uncultured Spirochaetales bacterium | reverse complement strand
CAAGCCGCAGCTCGAGATCTACGCCGACGACGTGAAGTGCAGCCACGGCTCGGCGATCGGACGGCTCGACGAGAACGCGCTCTTCTACCTGCGCTCGCGCGGGATCGGCGAGCGCGAGGCGCGCGCCCTGCTCACGCAGGGCTTCGCCGCCGAGATTCTCGGCCGGCTGCCCGAAGCGCTGCGCGAGCAGCTGGCCGCCGAGTTCGCCCAGCGCGTCGCCGAAGGGGGGCGCTCGTGAGCGCCCCCGCGCGCAGCGCGCCGCCCGTCCTCGACGTCGCCAAGCTGCGGCGCGACTTCCCCGTGTTCGAGCGGCCCTCGCGCGGCCGCCGCCTCGCGTTCCTCGACACCGCCGCGAGCGCCCAGAAGCCGCGCGCCGTGATCGACGCGATCGCCGAGTTCAGCGCGCACTCGTACGCGAACATCCACCGCGGCGTCTACGAGCTCTCGGCGCTTGCCACGCAACGCTACGAGGCCGCCCGCGCGCGCGTCGCGCGCTTCCTCGGGGCGGCCGAGGCGCGCGAAGTGGTCTTCGTCCGTAACACCACCGAGGCGATCAACCTGGTCGCGGCGGCGTGGGGTCGCGCAAACGTGCGGCCAGGCGACGAGCTGCTCGTCACCGAGATGGAGCACCATGCGAACCTGGTGCCCTGGCAGATGCTGTGCGAGGAGCGCGGCGCGCGGCTGCGCGTCGCGCCCGTGCTGGACGACGGCGCCCTCGACCTGGACGCGTTCGCGCGGCTGCTCTCGGAGCGCACGAAGCTGGTCGCCGTCGCCCACGCCAGCAACGTGCTGGGCACGCTGAATCCGATCGCGCGCATCTGCGAGCTGGCGCACGCGCGCGGCGCGCTCGTGCTGGTGGACGGCGCCCAGGCCGCGCCGCGCATTCCCGTCGACGTGCGCGCGCTCGGCTGCGACTTCTACGCCTTCTCCGGCCACAAGGTCTACGGCCCGAGCGGCGCGAGCGCGCTGTGGGGCCGCGCGCGCCTGCTCGAGGCGATGCCGCCCTACATGACCGGCGGCGGCATGATCGCAAGCGTCTCGTTCGAGAAGACCACGTTCGCGCCGATCCCTGAGCGCTTCGAGGCGGGCACGCCTGCGATCGCCGAGGTGGTGGGTCTCGGCGTCGCCCTCGACTATCTCGACTCGCTCGGCATGCAGGCCGTCGAGCGCCACGAGGGCGAGCTGCTGGACTACGGCACGGCGCTGCTGCGCGAGATCCCCGGCCTGCGCCTGATCGGAACCGCCCCGGGCAAGCTCGGCGTGATCTCGTTCGTCGTGCGAGGCGTGCACCCGCACGACCTCGGCACCGTCCTCGACGGGGAGGGCGTTGCGATCCGCGCCGGCCACCACTGCGCGCAGCCCCTCCACGCGCGCTTCGGCATCGCCGCCAGCGCGCGCGCTTCCCTCGGCGTCTACAACGACCGCGAAGACCTCGACCGCCTCGCCGCCGCCGTGCGCAAGGCGATCGCGATGTTCGCCTGAGAGCGGGCCGATGTCCGACCTGCGCGAGCTCTACCAGACCACGATCCTCGACCACAACAAGTCGCCGCGGAACTTCCGCGTGCCGGAGGGCGCGAACCGGCACGCCGACGGCCACAACCCGCTGTGCGGCGACAAGCTGACCGTGCACGTCGCGCTGGGCGACGACACGCTGCGCGACGTCGGCTTCCAGGGCTCGGGCTGCGCCATCTCGACAGCTTCGGCGTCGCTGATGACGCAGGCGGTGAAGGGCAAGAGCGTTTCCGACGCGCTGAGGCTCTTCGACGCCTTCCACTCCCTCGTCACGGCGGGCGGCGAGCCGAGCGACGCGCTCGGCAAGCTCGCCGTGTTCTCGGGCGTGCGTGAGTTCCCGATGCGGGTCAAGTGCGCGACGCTGGCGTGGCACACGCTGCGCAACGCGCTGCTGGGCCGGCAGGAAGCTGCGAAGACCGAGTGAGGGAAGTCGCGATGGCCAGCGTGGAGGCAATCAAGAACGGCGTCGTGGGCGTGCTGAAGACCGTCTACGACCCCGAGATCCCCGTGGACATCTACGAGCTCGGGTTGGTGTACGACGTGATCGTGGAGGAGAGCGGCGCGGTCACGATCCGCATGACGCTGACCTCGCCGATGTGCCCGGTCGCCGAGAGTCTGCCGCCCGAGGTCGAGGAGAAGGTGCGCGGCGTGGCGGGCGTCAGCGACGTGAAGGTCGACCTGGTCTGGGAGCCGCCCTGGTCGCCGAGCCTGATGTCCGAGGCCGCGCGGCTCGAGCTCGGGATGGAGTGAGCGCGTGTCGCGGGAGCCTTTCGCCGAGCGCGTGCGCGAGGTGGGTCGTACGCGCTGCAAGGCGGGCGCCGTCGCGAAGGACGAGCCCGATCTCGTGGCGCGCGAGGAGCCGCTCGAGATCCAGGTGAACGGCGCGCGCATCGCCGTGGTGATGCGCACGCCGGGCGACGACCTCGATCTGGTCGCGGGCTTCCTCGTCACGGAGCGCATCGTCGACCGCTTCGCCGACGTGGCGGCGCTCCATCACGCGAGCTCGGGCGACGCCGAGCGCGCCGACAACGTGTTGCGCGCCGTGCTCGCGAGCGGCGTTCCCTTCGACGCCGACGCGCTGCGCCGCAACCTGTTCGCGAGCTCCTCCTGCGGCGTGTGCGGCAAGGCCTCGCTCGAGCAGGCGCTCGCCACCGCGCCGCCCCTCGACGATGCCTCCAGCTTCCCGGCGGCTTTCTTCGCCGCGCTGCCCGCGCGCCTGCGCGAGGCACAGCCCGTGTTTGCGGCGACCGGCGGTCTGCACGCCGCCGCGCTCTTCGACGCGGCGGGCGAGCCCGCGTGCGTGCGGGAGGACGTGGGACGCCACAACGCAGTGGACAAGGTGATCGGCTGGGCCGCGCGCGCGGGCCGGCTGCCGCTCTCGGGCTGCGCGCTGCTCGTCTCCGGCCGCATCTCCTTCGAGATCGTCCAGAAGGCGCTGGCCGCGCGCATCCCGGCGATCGCCGCCGTTTCGGCGCCCAGCTCGCTCGCGGTCGAGTTCGCCGAGCGCGCCGGCATCGCGCTGGTCGCCTTCCTGCGCGGCGAGCAGATGAGCGTGTACGGGGCGCGCGAGCGCGTCGTCGCAGAGTGAGCGAGATTCGCAGGGCCCCGTGCCGCGCGGCGCTCGCCGCGCTCGGGATCGTCTCCACGATTCTCGCGTGCCTCGCGCCGCCCACCCTGCTGCTCGCGGAGCCGCAGGCCGCCCCGGCCGCGAAGGGCTCAGCCGTCGCCGCGCCCTTCGCCGGGTCGATCGTCCTGCGCTGCGGACGCCTGATCGACGGCCTCTCGCCGCGCGTGCGCCGCGACGTCGCGGTCGTCGTGCGCGACGGCCGCATCGCCTCGGTCGGCCGCCTGCCGCGCGACGCGCGCGAGCTGCGCGTGCTCGACCTGCGCGAGCACACTTGCCTCCCGGGCTTGATCGATCTGCACACGCATCTGACCGAGCGGCCGCAGGACACGGCCGACCTGCGCGTGTACTTCACGCGCACGGACGAGGAGCAACGCGCAATCTCGCGCGCGAGCGCGGCCGCGACGCTCGCCGCGGGCTTCACCAGCGTGCGCAACGTGGGCGCCTACATCGAGGGCGCGGACCTCGCGCTGCGCGACGCGATCGCGCGCGGCGAGCTGCCCGGCCCGCGCATGCAGGTGAGCGGCCCCTATCTCACGATTCCCGGCGGCGGCGGCGACCTGCTGATCCCCGGCGTTCCGGAGCGCGAGATTCCTGCGCGCGTGCGCGCCGGCGTCGCGCGCGGACCGGAGCAGTTCCGCGCGCGAGCGGAGCGCAACCTCTCGCGCGGCGCGGATCTGCTGAAGGTGATCGCCTCGGGCGCCGTGCTCGCCTACGGCGGCGTGCCGGGCGCGCCGGAGATGACGCCCGCAGAGCTGCACGCCGTGGTCGCGGTCGCGCGCGCGCGCGGGCGGCGCGTCGCGGCGCACGCGCACGGCGCCGAGTCGGTGCGAGACGCGATCCTCGCCGGCGCCGACACGATCGAGCACGCCTCGCTGATCGACGACGCCGGCATCCGGCTCGCCCGCGAGCGTGGCGTGGCGCTCGCCATGGACGTCTACAACGGCGACTGGATCGACGGCGAAGGCCGGCGCGCCGGCTGGCCCGACGAGTTCCTGCGAAAGAACCTGGAGACCACCGAGGCGCAGCGCCAAGCCTTCACGCGCGCCGTGCGCGCCGGCGTGACGATCGTCTACGCGACCGACGCCGGCGTGTTTCCGCACGGACAGAACGCGCGCCAGTTCCGCATCATGGTGGAGCGCGGCATGACGCCGATGCAGGCGATTCAGTCGGCGACGTCCGCGGCCGCCCGGGCGATGGGCTGGGAGGATCGCGCCGGCGCGATCGCCGTCGGCCGCTTCGGCGACGTGATCGCCGTGCGCGGCGATCCGCTGCGCGACGTGACGCTGCTCGAACGCGTCGCGGTGATCGTGCAGGGCGGGGTGGTGCGCTAG
>CAYWRY010000241.1:0-4484 GCA_964460485.1 uncultured Spirochaetales bacterium | reverse complement strand
CTAGCCGCCCATCGCTCGCGCGAGCGCCTCGCGCGTGCTCGGGTGCGCGTCGCCCCTGCCCGCGCGTAGCGCTGCGGCTGCGCGTGCAGCCGAACGCCGCGCGTCCCCCGCGTTCTGCGCGCGCGCGAGCGCGAGCCACGCCTCGCCGACGTCGGCGCTGCGGGCTTCGTCGAGCGCCACGCGGCGCGAGAAGTCGAGCGCCTGCTGCGCAAACCGCCGAGCCTCCTCGGAATCGCCGCGCGCGAGCGCCAGCCCGGAGGCGAGACGCAACGCCGGTGCCGCGGCCAGGTGCCGGCTGCGCGCCGGGTCGCCGATCTCCGCGAGCGCCGCTGCGAGCGCGCGCTGCGCGGACTGCGCGTCGCCGCTCGCGAGCGCCAGCGCGGCGCGCGCGACGCGCAGGCGCGTCGCTTCCGGGGCGCGCCGAACGGCGTCGCGCGCGACTGCGCGCTCGGCCTCGTCGAGCCGCGCGCGCGCCTGCTCGAGATCCCCTTCCGCGCGGCTCAGATCGGCCCCTGCGATCAGCGCCTCGAGCAGCGCGCCGTCGTGCCCGGTCTCCCGCGCGCGCGCGAGGGCGCGCGCGAAGGTGTCTTGCGCATCTCGCGCCGCGCCCGTCTCGGCGAGGCAGCGAGCGAGCACGGACGATAGGCGGGGATGCAACGGCGCCGGGGACGCTTCGCCCTGCAGCCGCGCCACGGCCTCGCGCTGGACGGCGAGCGCCTCGACCCATCGCCCCGCGGCAGCGAGGATCTGCGCGCGGTTGAGCCGTGCGGAGGCCATCAGCTCACTGCGGTCGAGCCCGCCCCGCGCGAGCGCGTCCAGATTGCGCTGGTTCCAGGCGAGCGCCTCCCGGACCTCGAGCTGGCTCAGATGGAGCATCACGAGCATCGACGTGGACGAGGCGTACATGAGGGACAGCGTCTCGTTCGCGTCCTGCAGCAGATGCGCGCCTCGGGTCGCGGCCGCGATCGCGCCGCGGGGATCGCCTTCGGACTGCTGCAGGATCGCCTCCGCGTTCGCGCACTCGAAGCGCAGCTGCACGGGCTGATCGGGCACCCGGGCCAGCGCGGCGAGTCCGCGCGCGAGCCGCTCCCGCGCGCGATCCCTGCGCCCGGCAGCCAGCTCGGTCTCGACGGTGTTGCACTCCACGCGCGCGAGCAGCGTCGGGCTCTCCGCGTGCTCCGCGATCCGCTCCGCCTTGACGAGCGTCGCGAGCTCGGCGGCCGTATCTCCCCGGTTCATGTAGCGGCCGGACAGGTGGATCAGCAGACCGACGGCGAGATCGGGGCGGTCTTCGAAGCGCTTCTCGACGAAGTCGACGCTGCGCGACAGGAGCAGCTCGGGCGTGAGCCGCTCGCCCTGCTCGGCGAGCTGCATGAGCACCTGGTCGGCGAAGGCCGTCTGCGCCGTGGCGCGCTCGGCTTCGAGCCGGGCCGCGTCGCGCTGCCTGCGCGCCTCGAGCATCTGCGAGAGGGCGAACGCCGTGGTCGCGATCAGCGCCATCGCGACCAGCACCGCGCTCGCGACGCTCCCGCGATTGCGACGCACGAACTTCGAGACGCGATACGGGAGCGTGTCGGGCCGCGCGGAGACCGGCTCGCTCCGCAGATAGCGCGCGAGGTCCTGCGCGAACGCGGCGACGGTGCCGTAGCGATCGTCCGGCGCCTTCCGCAGCGCCTTGCGCACGATGTTGTCGAGATCGCCCGCGAGGTCGCCGCGCAGCTCGGGCAAGCCCGGCTGCACGCGCGACGGCAGCGGCGGCTCCGCCTCCAGCGCCGTGCGCACCAGCTCCGGCTGCGAGCGGCCGTCGAGCGCGACCGCGTGCTGGCCAGTGAGCAGGCGGTGCAGCACCAGCCCGAGCGCGTACACGTCGGTCTGTGTGGTGATCTCGCGACCGAGCAGCTGTTCCGGCGCCGCGTACTGCGGCGTGAGCGGCGAGAGGCCGGAACGGGTGATCGACTCGCCGTCCTCGAGCAGCTTCGCGATTCCGAAGTCGAGCAGCTTCACCGTGCCGTCGCCCTTCACGAGGATGTTCGAGGGCTTCAGGTCGCGATGGACGACGAGATGGCCGTGCGCGTGCGCCACGGCGTCGAGCACGCGCAGGAACAGCGCGATGCGCGCGCGGGTGTCCAGCGCCGCGCGCGCGCAGTGCTCGTCGATGGGCACGCCTTCGACGTACTCGAGCACGAGATACGGCTGGTGCGTCTGCCCGTACACGCCGGCGTCGAGCAGGCGCGCGATGTTCGGGTGGTCGAGCCGGCCGAGCAGCCGGCCCTCGCGGCGGAAGCGCTCCTCTCCCTCGCGCCCCAGGGCGGCGAAGCTCACGAACTTGATCGCGGCCAAGCTGTGGGCGCGGCCGTCCTCGCGCCGCGCGCGCCACACGCTGCTCATGCCGCCGCGCGCGATCTCGGCCTCGATCCGCCACGGACCGATCTGCGCGCCAATCAGGCTCGACGACGGCTCGAGAGAGGCGGCCGGGGCCGTGAGGAAGCCCGCCGCGTCCATGCGCGGCGCCGAGTCGAGCAGCTTGCGGATGCGCTGCGCGTGAGCGGGCGCGATGCGAGCCAGCTGCTCAAGCCAGGGCTCGCGCTCCCGCGCGCTCAGCTCGAGCGCCCGCTCGAGGCGCTGGCTGAACTCGCCCCACTCCTCCCGCTCGGTCATCGCGCGCGCGTCACTCCACGTCCTGCAGCGCCTCGAACAGCAGCAGCCGCGCTTTCTCCCAGCTCCGCTGCGCGGTGCGCTCCGAGACGCCGGTGAGCTGCGCGATCTCGAGCAGCGAGAAGCCGCAGAAGAACTTGAGGTCGACGACCTGCGCGAGATCGGGCTCGAGCTGCGCGAGCGCGTCGAGCGCGTCGGAGAGGCGGGACAGCTCGGCCGCGCTCGCGGCGGCCGCCGTCTCGGCGACCCGCGTGTCGAGCGGGGTCAGCACGAAGTCGCCGCCGCGCTTGCGCGCACTGCGGCTGCGCAGCGAGTCGATCACGAAGCCGCGCATCGCCCGCGCGGCGTAGGCGAGGAAGCGCGTGCGGTCCGGCAGCGAGAGCCCGGCGCGCTCGGCCATGCCGGCGTAGACCTCGTGCACGAGCGTGGTCGGGCTCAGCTCCGCGTAGCGGCCCGCGCCGCTCGCGAGCGCGCGCCGCGCGAGCTGGCGCAGCTCGTCGTAGAGCGCCGCGAAAAAGCGGTCGCGGGCCGCACGGTCGCCGCTCGCGGTCGCGGCGAAGATCCCAGCGAGGCCCGCATCGTCCGACATGCGACGGATTATCCATCACCGGCCGGACGACGTGGGCCTCGCTCGAGGTCACTCCGGGTCGCTCGGGTCGTTGAACAGCACCCCGAGCTTGATCGAGCCGTGGCCCTTCTGCGGGAAGCCCGGAGCCGTCGGGTCGCCCGGGTCCAGGTTGGAGGCGGTGTCGTCCGGCGGGAAGAGCACGAGCGACTCGAGGAACTCGAGCAGCGCCTGCCGCGAGCCCTCCGGCAGCGCGGCGAACGCGTTGCGCTGGGCCTGCGCCTCCCCGCCGTGGCGCAGGATCACCTCGCGCAGGTTGATGCTGCGGCCGTCGTGCCCGTACGGCGCGGTCGAGCCGACGCCCCAGAGCGGCTCGGTCATGAACTCCGTCGTCACGCTGCCGTCGTAGTTGCGTTCGTGGAACGCTGGACCGAGGTCGTGGCGCTTCAGGTCGGCGTAGAAGTCGCGCACGACGAAAGGCTGCAGCGACGGCCGCTTGAGCGTCGGGTGGCCGGAGCCGTCGTCGGTGGCGACGAGAAGCAGGCTCGCGGTCGCGAACAGCCGGTTGAAAATGCCGCGCGCGGGGTCGAACACGGTCTCGACGTCCGCGACGCGCCGATCGCGCTCGATGCGTAGGTTCGCGACGTGACAGCTGGAGCAGCGGATCGCGTCGAACACCTTGCGCCCAGCCTTCACCATCGGCGTCTGCTGGTGCACCGCCGGCTTGAAGTAGTTGAGCAGGTAGAACTCCATGTGGTCGACGAGCGCCGTCGGCAGCTCGTCGACGACGCCGTCGCGGTCCGGGTCGTCTGCGCCGTCGAGCGCGGGCGGAGCCTCGATCCGGTCGAGCGAGCCGTCGAGCACCATGCCCGCAGGCGTGACGACGCGTGCGCCCGCCGCAGCGGCGAGGAGCAGCGGGTCGTACGCCTCGACGCCCATCTCGGCGTTGAATGCGCCCACCAGGAACTCGCGGATCGAGATCGTCCCGCCTTGCGCAAAGAAAGGGCGCACGCGCAGGTCGGCGTCGACGCCGCGCACACCGCTGACGTCGACGCTGCCGTTGGCGTGGGCGCGGATCACGCCGTAGCGGATGCCCTTGCTCGCGAGCTCGAGCGTCACGCTCGCTCCGCGCTGCGCTGCGATCTGGACGGCGCTGTCGCGGATCGCGCGCAGATCGGTCGTGATCTCGTCCGCCAGGATCTCCTGCAGGCCTAGGCCGAACAGATGGGGCGCGTCGCGGCTGTCGGGCCGCGTGGCGACGTCG
>CAYWRY010000240.1:0-4630 GCA_964460485.1 uncultured Spirochaetales bacterium | reverse complement strand
GAGCTCGCCGCGCGCGAGCCGCAGCGCGATCTCGTCGCCCGGCGCGACCTGCCCCGCGTCGCGCAGGATCTCGCCGCTCGGCCCCCGCGCGAGCGCATAGCCCCGGCCCAGCACGGCGAGCGGAGAGAGCGCGTCGAGGCGCGCCGCGGCGGTGCCGAGGCGCGCGCGGCGCTCGGGCACGAGGCGCCGCGCAGCCGCCGCGAGACGGGCGGCGAGGGGCGCGAGCCCGCTGCGCTGCTCCCGCGCGACGGCCGCGCCGGCCACCACCAGCGAGCGCGCGAGGCCCGCGAGCCGCACGCGCCGCGCGGCGAGCCGCGCGGTGGGCGCCTGGGCGCGCAGCGCGCGCGCGAGGCCCGTCAGGCTGCGGCGGCGGTCGCGCAGGTTCGCCAGCGCCGCGCGGGCGAGGCCGTGCTCCAGAGCATCCAGCTCGCCGGCAACGGCGCTGCGGTCGGGCAGCGCGAGCTCCGCGGCCGCGGAGGGCGTCGCCGCGCGCGCGTCGGCGGCGAGGTCCGCGATCGTCACGTCCACCTCGTGGCCGACGCCGGCGATCACGGGCACCGGACAGGCGCGGATCGCGCGCGCGAGGCGCTCGGTGTTGAACGCCTGGAGATCCTCGAGCGAGCCGCCGCCGCGCACGAGCAGGATCACGTCCACGTCGGCGACGCGCGCGAGGCGCGCGAGCGCCGCGGCGATCTCGTCCTCCGCACCCTCGCCCTGGACGCGCGCCGGCGCGAGCAGCAGCGGCGTCGCCGGGAAGCGAAGGCCGCTCACGTGGATCACGTCGTGCAGCGCAGCGCCGTTCGGCGAGGTGACGACGCCGACGCGGCGCGGGAAACGCGGCAGCTCGCGCTTCGATTCGTCCGCGAACAAGCCCTCGGCGTCGAGGCGAGCGCGCAGCTGCTCGAAGGCAAACTGCAGCGCGCCGCGTCCGCGCGGCTCGAGCTGGCGCACGATCAGCTGCAGGTCGCCGCGCTCGCGGTAGACCGTGAGCTCGCCGCCCGCGATCACCTCGAGACCCTCCTCGGGATCGAAGGGGATGCGCACGGCGTTGCCGCGGAAGAGCACGGCGCGCAGCTGGGCGTCGTCGTCCTTCAGCGTGAAGTACGCGTGTCCGGAGCCCGCACGGCGCAGGTTGCTGATCTCGCCCACCACCCAGACGGGGCCGAGCTCCTCGACCAGCTCGCGCACGCCGCCCACCAGCTCCGCGATCGTCAGCACGCGCCGCGGGCCGAGCCGGCCGGTCTCGACGATCCGCATCGCTACGCCTCGCCGCGCGCGCGGCGTGAGTCGGCGGCGAGCTCGTCAGGCGCCATGGCGGCGCAGTCTATCTGCGGAAGCCGCGTTCGCGGGCCGCCGGGCGGCGCTCAGGGCTCCGTCGCGAGCTCGAGCCACTCGGCGGGATCCACGGCGTCGGCGCCCTGGCGGATCTCGAAGTAGAGGCGCGGCCCTGTGAGCGAGCCCGTCTCGCCCGCGCTGCCGATGCGATCGCCGGCAGCGAGGCGCTGGCCGAGCGCGACGTCGATCGTGTCGAGGTGACCGGTGACGGTGTAGAAGCCATCGCCGTGGTCGAGGATCAGCATGCGGCCGTAGCCGCGGAACCAGTCCGCATAGCGCACCTCGCCGGCGGCGATCGCGGTGACCGGCTCACCCGGGGTCACCGCGAAGTCCACGCCCTTCTGAAAGGTCTCGGTGCGGTACTCGGCGTCGATCACCTTGCCGAAGCCGCGCAGCAGCGCGCCGGGGACGGGCGGCCGCAGCCGGCCGCGCTGCGCGCGGAACGAGAGCGCCTCGGGGCTCGGCGGCGGCGCGACGCTCGGGGCGGCGCTGATCTCCGCGAGCTTGCTCTCGAGCGCGCGCGCCGCCGCCTCGAGCTCGGCGAGCAGCGCGCGCTCGCGCGCGCCGTCGCGGCGTACCTGGCCGAGCAGCGCGCGCTTCTCCCGCCGCTCGGATTCGAGCTGCGCGCGCCGCGAGCGCAGCGTGGCGCGCGCGCTATCGCGCGCTTCCGCGGCGACCCGCGCCGCGACGCGCGCCTCTTCGAGCGCCGCGCGCTCGCGGCGCGCGCGCTCGAGCAACGCGCCGTCCTGGTCGAACAGGCGCTGGAGCGCGCGGATGCGCGTCAGGCGATCGCGAAGCGTGCCCGGCGAGAACACCAGCGCGAGCGGCCCCGCCTCGCCCGCCTTGTAGAGCGCGACCGCGCGCCGCCGCAGCAGCGCCTCGGTGCGCGCCACCTCCGCCTCGAGCGCGCTGCGGCGGCGCTCCAGCGTCGCGAGCCTCAGTGCGGCGTCGCGCGCCGCTGCTCCCGCGCGCGTCACCTCGCGCGTGAGCGCGCGGGCGGCGCTGTCCACCGCGTCGATCGCGTCGAAGATGCCCTGCTCCTCGCGCTCGTAGGCCGCGACGCGCGCGCGGCGCTCCTCGATCGCGCGGCGCAGCGCCTCGAGATCCGGCGGCGCCTCCTGCGCGAACGCGGCGCTCCAGCCGACCGCCAGCGCCGCCAGCCCCGCCGCGCGCCGGCGCCGGCCGCGCGTCACCGCACGCCCCGCGGCTGGAGCAGCGCGGCGGCGCTGCCCAGGAGACCGAGCACGCCCCCGGCGGCGACCAGCCAGAGGCACGCGCTCGCGTCCAGGAAGAGCGGCGTGGTGTCGCCGATCAGCAGCGTGAGGCCGCCGCGCAAACGTGGCGCGAAGCCGCTCCACAACGCCCACAACAGCGCGAGCCCGAGCGCACCGCCCGCAATGCCCTCGATCAGGCCCTCGAGCAGGAACGGGGCGGCCACGTAGCTGCGGCTGGCGCCGACCAGGCGCAGAATGTCGAGCTCGTCGCGGCGCGCGACCAGCGAGAGGCGGATCGTGTTGGCGACGATCAGGAGCGTGGCGAGCGCGAGCACCGTGCCGATCGCGAAGCCGACCCCGCGGATCAGCGCCACGGCCTGCGCGTAGCCTTCGATCCACTCGTTGCCCCCGCCGATCTCGGCGACGCCCGGCAGGCCCGCCAGGGCGCGCGTCACGGCGGCGACCGACTCGCTGCTGCGCTGCTGTGCGGCCAGCCGCAGCTCGACCGACGCCGGCAGCGGGCTCTCTTCGAGCCCGTCGAGCAGCACCGCGCGCTCGGGCTGCGCGGCGCGGAAGCGCTGCGCCGCCTCCTCCGCGCTCACGTACTCGACCGTCTCGACCCCCGGCTGCGCCAGCGCTCGCTCCATCAATGCGTCGAGCTGCGCCGGCGCGATGCCGGGCTCGAGGTAGGCGACGACGTGCAGCTCCTCCCCGAAGCGCGCGAGGATCGCCTCCATGTTCGCGACCAGCAGCGCGAACGCGCCCGCGAGGAGCAGGCACACGCCGATCGTCACCGACGCGATCGCGCTCGTGACGGGGCTGCCGCGCAGGCCGGCCAGCGTGTTCGTCCAGGCGGTGCGGAGCAGCGCGAGCCCGCTCATCGCGGCGGCGCGCCGTCGTGCACGACCGCACCCGCCTCGAGGCACACCAGGCGCCGCGCGTAGCGCGACACGAGCGCGTGATCGTGGGTGGCCACGAACACGGCGGTGCCGCGCGCGGACGCGTCCGCGATCAGGTCCATGATCTCGAGGGTGAGCTGCGGATCGAGGTTGCCCGTGGGCTCGTCCGCCAGCAGCAGCTCGGGCTCGCTGACGAGCGCGCGCGCGATCGCCAGGCGCTGCTGCTCGCCGCCCGAGAGCGTGAGCGGATGATGGTGCCGGCGATGGTGCAAGCCCACGCGCTTCAGCATCGCGAACACGCGCGCCCTGCGGTCGCGTGGCGGCACTCCGATCACGTCGAGCGCGACGCCCACGTTGTCTTCGACCGTCCGCCGATTCAGCAGCTTGAAGTCCTGGAAAACGACGCCGATGCGGCGCCGCAGGGCGGGCAAGCCGGCAGGCCCCAGGCGCGAGACGTTGCGGCCGAGCACGAGGATCTGTCCCTCGCTCGGCTGCTCGGCGCCGAACATCAGCCGCATCAGCGTCGACTTGCCCGCGCCGCTCGGGCCGGTGAGGAACACGAACTCGCCCTTGCCCAGCTCGAGATTCACGTCGCGCAGTGCGGGGGTGCCGGCCAGGTAGGCCTTCGAGACGTGGAACAGGCGCACCAGTCCGGTGGCGCCGCCCTGGAGCGCGAGGTCGGCGCCCTCGGTCATCGCCGCCGCACCGGCGCAGGCGAGCGCCGCGCCGCGATCTGATCTCCTCGCGACGGCTGCGCGCTGCGCGCGCTGTCGCTTCCCGCGCTCACGTCTTCGCGCGGCGCTTGCGCGCGTTCTCGATCAGGTAGCCGAGGATCACGTCGTCGAGCGGACGCTCGGAGACGACGCCCTCGCCGAACGAGCGCGGCGCATGCGCCGGCTCGGGGGTCGCGAGCACCGCGCTCTCGCTGGGCGTCTCGTCGGCGAGCGGCGACGTCTCGGTGGGCTTCGTCTTCGCCTTTGTGTCGTTCTCGGAGGGCGTGAGGACGTCGCCGAGGCGCTCGCGGATCGCGTCGTTGAAGTCGCCCGCGCGCAGCCGCTTGAGCACCGCCTTGTGCTGGCCCTCCATCAGCTCGCGCACCACGTCCTCGAGGTTCGCCTCGCCGACGCGGCTCGCGTAGCTGCTCTTCTCCGAGAAGATGATCGTCCCGCCGTGATACAGGTG
>CAYWRY010000239.1:0-4634 GCA_964460485.1 uncultured Spirochaetales bacterium | reverse complement strand
CCGGCTTGAACTGATCGCCGCGGCCGATGTTGCAGGGCACGAGCTTGTAGGGGATCGCGGCTTCTTCCAGCAGGATCGAGACCTTCTTGCCGTTGGGCGTGGGCCAATAGTGCAGGTCGATCATCGGGGAGCCTCTCTTCTCTTGGGGCGCGCGAGCGGTCCACTCTATCGCGCGGCGTCCGCGCCTGGCGGCGGGCCGGCGGCGGCTCCGCGCGATGGCTCGCTCGATTTGCGCTCCGCCGCCGCCGGCCCGCCGCCAGGCGCTCGTGCTGGCCGAGGTCCCGCAGTAGTTGTTGGGGGGACGACACCGCGGGCGCGGCATCGAGCCGCGCCCGCGGCGTGCGACGGTCGTGCTCGAACTGCGTTGAGGGGCGCTGCGCAAGTCGGCGATTCCTGATCGCGCGCGAACGGGTCTCCGATAAGCTGCGCGGCCACATTTCGGCGCTGACCACCCTACCCCGCGTGTGCGGGGCGGGGTGGAGTGCATTTGCGGGACGGATTCGTGACGGAAGGGCAGAGCACTCCGCGCCTCGTCGAGCTGGCGTCGCGCCTCGCTCGGCGCAGCGCGCCGGTGCGCCTGGTCGGGCTGCGCGGGGCGGCGCGCGCGGTCGCGATCGCACGGCTGCTGGAGGCGCACGCGGAGGCGCCGGCGCTCGTGATCGCGGTGGGCGCCAAGGCGACCGACGCGCTACTCGAGGATCTGCGCCTCGTGCTCGGCGAACCTCCGCCCGAGCAAGGGGGTCGCGTGCGCGCCTTCCCTGCGCCCGACACGACGCCCTACGACCGTTTCTCGCCGCAGCCCTTCGTGGTGGCCCAGCGCATGGACGTGCTGCATCGCCTCGCGGCGTTCGCGGGCGGCGCGCGCGCGGGAGCACCGCCCGTGATCGTCGCGCCCTGGACCGCGCTCGCGCCGCGCGTCCCCGCGCGCGAGGCGGTGCTGCATGCGTCGCTCGCCGTCGTGCGTGGCGCGCCCCTCGACCGCGATGCGTTCGTCTCCGCGCTGCTGGCGGCGGGCTACGCCCGCCAGCCGGTGGTGGAGGAGCGCGGCGAGGTGGCGGTGCGCGGCGGCGTGGTGGACTTCTTCCCGCCGCACCTCGCGCGGCCGGTGCGCATCGAGCTGTTCGGCGACGAGGTGGAGTCTCTGCGCGAGTTCGACCCCGCGAGCCAGCGCTCGCAAGCGGAGCTCGAGCGCGTGGTCGCCCCGCCGCCGCGCGAGCTGCTCGTGACGCGCGCCCTCGCGATCGAGCGGGGCGAAGCGATCCGCGCCGCCGCGCGCGCCCAGGGCGTCGCCGCGCGCGAGGCGGACCTGCTGCTGGGCACGCTGCTGCGCGGCAGCCTGCCGGCGGGCGCCGAGGCGCTGGCGCCGCTGCTCCAGCCGGCGCTCGAGAGCTTCTTCGACTTCCTGCCCGAGCAGTCGCTCGTGGTCGTCGACGAGCCCGAGCTCGGACACGATCGCCTGCTGCGCTTCTCCGCGGAGGTGATCGAGAACCACGACGGCGCGCGCCAGGCGGGGCGGCTCGTGTGCGAGCCGGACGCGCTCTACGTGGGCGCAGACGCGCTGGTCGCGGAGGCCGAGCGCCGCAGCGCGATCTCGCTCGAGCGGCTCGAGGTGCAGTCGCCCAGCGCCGAGGCGGTGAAGGCCTTCGGGCACGACGAGCTCACCGCAACGCTGCGCGCCGCCCGCGGCCTGCCGGAGCCGCTCACGCCGCTGGTCCGCGCGCTGGCGGGCTTCACGCGCGAGGGCATGCGCGTCGTGATCGCGGCGCACGCGCTGTCCGGTGCCGAACGCACGCGCGCGCTGCTCGCGGAGTACGGCGTCGCCGCGACGCTCGCCCGCGAGCCCGCGCCGCACACGGCCTGGGGAGCGCCCGGCGCGGTCGAGGTACGCGTCGCCGACCTCGCCGAGGGCTTCGTGCTCGCCGACGAGCGCCTCGCCGTGCTCACCGAGGAGGAGTGCTTCGGCCCGCGCGAGAAGCGGCGCACTTCTCAGGCGCAGGTCGACGCGGTCGCGCTCGAATCCCTCGGCCAGCTCTCGCCGGGCGACCATCTCGTGCACGCCGAGCACGGCATCGGCGTCTATCGCGGACTCGTGCTGCTCGAGGTCGGTCGCACCCGCGACGAGTTCCTGCGCATCGAGTACGCGGGCAACGACAAGCTGTTCGTCCCCGTCCACCGCCTCAGCCTCGTCACGCGCTACGTGGGCAGCGAGGGCGGCGCGCCGGAGCTCGACAAGCTCGGCGGCGCGACCTGGGAGAAGACCAAGAGCGGCGTGCGGCGCAGAGTGCGCGACATGGCGCGCCAGCTGCTCGCCGTGCACGCTGCGCGCGAGCTCGCGCCGGGCTTCTCCTTTCCGCCGCGCGACCGCGCCCTCGAGGAGCTCGAGGCGCGCTTCCCGTACGAGGAGACGCCGGATCAGAGCGCAGCTATCGACGACGTGCTCGCCGACCTCGTGCAGCCGCGGCCCATGGATCGCCTGGTGTGCGGCGACGTCGGCTTCGGCAAGACCGAGGTAGCGGTGCGCGCGGCGCACCAGGTGGTGATGGCGGGCAAGCAGGTGGTCGTGCTCGTGCCGACGACGGTGCTCTGCCAGCAACACGTCGAGACGTTCCAGAAGCGCTTCGAGGGCCAGCCGGTGACGATCGAGTCGCTGTCGCGCTTCGATCCGCCCAAGGAGGCGGCGGCGACGCTCGAGGGTCTCGCGAGCGGGCGCGTCGACATCGTCGTCGGCACGCACCGCCTGCTGCAGAAGAACGTCGGGTTCCACGACCTCGGCCTGCTCGTCGTCGACGAGGAGCATCGCTTCGGCGTGGCGCACAAGGAGCGCATCAAGGAGCTGAAGCGGAGCGTGGACGTGTTGACGCTCACCGCGACGCCGATTCCGCGAACCCTCCAGATGTCGCTCAGCGGCCTGCGCGACATGTCGGTGATCCAGACGCCGCCGCCGAACCGCATCGCGATCCGCACGCAGGTGTGCCGCTTCGACGAGTCGCTGATCCGCGAGGCGATCCTGCGCGAGATGCGCCGCGGCGGGCAGGTGTTCTTCGTGCACAACCGCGTGCAGACGATCGGCAACGTGGCAGACCTGCTGAGCCGCATCGTTCCCGAGGCGAAGGTGATCGTCGCGCACGGGCAGATGCGCGAGCGCGAGCTCGAGCAGCGCACCTACGACTTCTTCCACGGCAAGGCCGACGTGCTGCTCTCCACCACGATCATCGAGAGCGGCGTCGACGTGCCGCGCGCCAACACGATGCTGATCGATCGCGCCGACGCCCTCGGCCTCGCGCAGCTCTACCAGCTGCGGGGTCGCGTGGGGCGTGGCGGGCAGCGCGCCTACGCGTACCTGTTGATCCCCGGCGACGCGGCGCTCAGCGCCGACGCGCGGCGCCGGCTCGAAGCGATCCAGGACCTCTCCGCGCTCGGCTCGGGCTTCCGGCTCGCGAACATGGACCTCGAGATCCGCGGCGCCGGCAACCTGCTCGGTGCGGAGCAGTCCGGGAACCTCGGCTCCGTCGGCTACGAGACCTACATGGAGCTGCTCGCCGAGGCGGTCGACGAGCTGCGCGGCAAGCAGCGCGAGGCGCAGGTCGATCCCGAGATCCGGCTCGGCATCGCGGCGCGCCTGCCCGAGAGCTACGTGGCCGACGTGCAACAGCGCCTCGTGCTCTACAAGCGCCTCGCCAGCGCGCCGGACGAGACCGAGGCCGACCGCCTGCGCGACGAGCTGCTCGACCGCTTCGGCCCGCTGCCGCCGGAGGCCGAGAACCTGCTCGCCGTGATCCGCCTGAAGATCGTCGCGCGGCGGCTGGGCATCGCGCAGGTGCTGCTCGACGGCGCGGAGCTCGTCTTCACCGCCGCGCCCACCACGCGCGTCGACCCGGGCAAGCTGCACAAGCTGGTGACGCGCCGGCGCGCCGACCTGCGCGTGATGCCCGACCAGCGCATCCGCGCGGCGCTGCGCGAGCGCGGGCCCGAGAGCCTGTTCGAGCGCGCGCGCGAGGTGCTGGGGGAGCTCGGGGCGGCCTGAATCCACGCGCTCGTCACGCGGGCGCAGCCCGATCGTCACACGCGCGAGCGCCCGGTCCTCGATGCTGCCGGCCCACCGCCGACGGAGAGGCCCCCGATGAGGCTCCGACTCGCCGCTTGCACGCTCGCGCTCGCCGCCGCCGCTTGCGCCAGCACTGCGCGAGACCGCGCGTCGCTCGCCGCCGCTCACGAACGCACGCGCTGTGAGTCCGACCCCGCGCTGCTGGCCTCGCCGCCGCAGCTCCGCGAGCTGGCCGATCGCAATCTCGCGCAGCGCGATCTACCCCGCGCCTACTGCTACTACGCGCTGCTCCGCACCCTCCATCCCGGCCGCGCGGAGACCGCGGACGCCTTCGAGAACGCCGCGGTGATCGCAAAGACGATGTTCCTGCGCGTTTGTTACGCGGAGCCGCAATCGAGGTGGCTGACCCACGAGCCCGAGTTCCTGTTCGCGTGGTTCGAGGACTTCTTCGCCAACGGCGCGTTCCCACAGCAGGCCGCGGAGGCGCTGCTGCGCGGGCTGCCACGCCCCGAGGCGGACCGCCTGAACGCTCATCTAGCGTGTTCTGTCCCGCATTGGTCTGAACAACTCAGCTCTGATCATCGCGTGC
>CAYWRY010000238.1:0-4670 GCA_964460485.1 uncultured Spirochaetales bacterium | reverse complement strand
AGCGATTGGACGACGGGGATCGACTCGTCCCACTTGCCCTGCCAGGTGAGGTGCACCAGCGCGGGCGATGCGAGCGCCAACGCAATGCAAGCGGACGCGCTGAACAGGCTGAAAGAGCGCAGCGACCGGAGGTAGGCAGATGTCTGCCGGGAGCGGTCGTTCCCCATGCGCGCGAACGTGGGCAACAGCACGTTGGAGAATCCGGCCTGCAGCAGGTTCGTGATGCCCAGGACGAGCTGCGAGCCGAAGAAGTACGAAGCGAGGAGCGCCGGTCCCCACCGGTCGACGAGAAGCTTCTCGCCGTGCAAAGCCATGGTCGAGCCGAGCGTTCCGAGGACGAGCCAACGGCCGGATCGGGCGAACTCCACGAACCTCACGCGGTCGAGCTTCACGCCGCGGGGCCAAGGGCCCGCGACTCTCCGAAGCAGCAACCACTCGAACGCGGCCGTCACGACGTAGTGGGAGACGAAGCTCACCGCACCGAGCCCCGCGAAGCCGCTCGCGATCATCGTTCCGCTTCGCACCGTTCCGCCACCGACCATCACCGCGGCGGAGCGCCGAAATCGAAGCTCGACCGCCAGCTTCGCTTGATAGATCAGCGGTGGGACCTGCAGCGGGAAAGAGAGTGCCCCGATGCACAGGAGAAGGGTGAGGCCCGGACGGTCCAAGAGCGCAGTCAAGAGCGGCGCGCTCGCGAGGAGCACCGCTGCGGTGAAGACCGCGACGAGCATGGCGTAACGAAAGCCGGCGGATGCGAGCCTGGGGAAGTCTTCGGGTTGCTGTACGAGAACGGGTCGAACTCCGCCGTTGTGGACCGACTGCCCGACGCCGATGATCAGCACAGCCAGGCCGAAGAGCCCGAAGTCTTCCTTTGGCAGCGTCCAGCCCAATACTACTTGCGCAGTGACGCCGCCGACTCGCGTCGCGATCATCGACGCGAGGTTCCAGATCATTCCGATGAGCGCCCGGCTTCCCATCCCTCGATTGCGGTCGTCTGCCACGCATGCTCCGTTGGCGCTTGGGCTGGCTAGGCTGCTGTCCTCGGCGAAATGTGGACTTCGATCCCGCGGCGTGGTGCAGCGATGAGAGGTAGCGGTGCCCACTGCAAGCTAAACAGCACTACCCGGCGGTAGGCCTCACGCATGCGAGTAAGGCGACGCAACTCGAGAGGTATCGGCCGCACTCAACGGCGATTCAAGCCCGTGGGCCGACCTTTCGCGTTGAGCTCGTGCGACGGAGCTACCCGAGGAGCCGCCAGCCGGCGTCCGCCAACGCCGCGACGCGGCGCCGGGACTGCGCGCCCTGTGCTGTTCTTTTGGCTCTGGGCCGCGGCGCTCGCTTCGATCGGCCCAACTGGCGGCGCCCACGCGGAGGCGTCCTGGAGCGAGCTGACCCGCGGCGAGAACGTCGCCCTTCGCTCCGCAATCACGACGAATCCTCCGCCGCACTTCCCCGCGGCCGGCTCGAGGCAGCTTCGGTCGCTCAACGACGGCGTCGTCACGGTCACCCCCGACCAGATGTTCAGCTCTGATTTCGCCGTCCATTGGCGAGGAATGCGCCATGTGTTCGTTCGCTTCGACATGCACCGGGCGGCGCGAATCGAGCGAGTGGCGCTGCGGGTGCTGGGGGGGAGATCAAAGCGCCATCTGACCTTCCCCCGAGAAATCTCAGCGTGGCTGAGCACCGACGGGTCGGCGTGGACGCGTGTCGGTGAGGCCTCCATCGAGCGAGACCTCCCAGCCGAGCGCGGAGAGCCGCGCGTCGCGAACGTCGCCCTGCCGGCGTACGGCGTTGCGGCGCGTTACGTGCTTCTCCACTTCAAGCTGAGCGCCGAGTTCTTGTACGTCGACGAGGTCGCGATCATCCGCCAGGCCGCTGCCTCGCAAGTCTCGGGCGCGCCCCCCTTCGCGGGAGCGCCTCTCCAAGAAGGGATCGTCGCGTTCCCCGACAAGGGGGAGATCGTCGTCTCGGAGCCGCCGCTTCCAAACTTCCTCACGATCTTGAGGGACGGCGCTCGGCGTCCCCCCGGCGCGCTGACCGCGTGGTTCGACTTGCCCGAGGGTGTGACGCTGCGCGGTGGCGTCGACGTCGGACGCGCGCCGGGCTTCCAAAACCGCACTCGAGTCGGCATCGAGTTGGCGTACCGCGCCGCCACGCAAACGCAGGCCTCCCGCGCGCTCTTCTTCGAAGCGAAGGACACCATTCCAGCGGGCAGCTCGGTTCGCATCACGCCCGTCGCCCCGAGCGGCCGCGCCATCGAGGTACCGCTGCGGCAGATCCAGATTCCCCCCGTCCGCGCGCCTCGCACCCTCCACGTGAGCCTCGGGTGGCTTCAGCAGGAAGTGGCAGCTGAGTTCCCCGACCTGGTTGGCACGCTCCGCGCGCTCGGCTTCAACGCGGTCGCGGCTTTTCCGCGTTACTGGCGGGGTGGCGCGCCGGGTCCTGAGGAGGCGCGATGGCTGGCCGAAGCGCGTGCCAGCGGGATGGAGCTCATCTACAACGAGTCGCCGTTCCACGTGATGGAGCGGCGACACCGCGCGGAGCCCGAGATACGCACCCAACGGCCCGATGGGCGGAAGGGCCCCGGCGTTTCGCCGTGCTACCGGGGCCGGTTCTACGCAGAGGAGCTCGCGCGTATCGAAGGACACGCGCGCACGCTTCGGCCTCAGTGGGTGTTCTTCGATTCGGAGCTTTGGACCGAGGGCGCCCGCGAGGCCGGCCTCGACGTCGCGTGCTTGCGGTTGCGCAGGCCCAATCAGACCGAGGCGGCGACGCTGTCGCTTGCCGCGGGAGAGATCGCCCGCGACCTCACGAGGGCGATCGCGCGCGCGATGCCCGGGGAACCGGTCCGCGAGGGCCTCTATGCAGTGGAGCCAACCCACAGGTATCAGGGTTTGTTCGATTTCCAAGCGGTTGCATCGAACGGGATCGATCTGGCGATGCCGAGCCTCTACACCGCGGGCGACCCGCAAGCTGTAAGGGATTCGCTGCTGGCGATTCAGCTGAAACGCCCGTCGCCGGAGGTGCTGCCATGGCTAACCGCCGGCACGCAGGGCGAGTTCGCGCCGCGCTACCTGCGGGCCACTGTGCTGGAGGCCTTCTTCGCTGGCATTCGAGGGATCACGTACTTCCAAGCCGAGGATTTCGATACGCCCGAGGATTTTCTCGCGCATGCGCAGGCGATCGCGATCGTAAGCCGCTTCGAGCCGTTCTTCACGGAGGGTTCGCGCGCCCCGGGCGTTCGGCTCAACGCGGGAGACGCGACCCTGAGCGCAAGGTCGCTCGGCGAGCGGCTGCTGGTTTTGGTCGGTAGCTACCGATCGCGCGTCGCCGAACAGATCGTCGTGCAAACGCCGTGCGGTGTGCCTTGGCGTGACGTCGAGGCGAACACGGAGCATGGGCGGCGCCGCCTCTCGGTCGCGCTGCAGCCGGGCGAGAGCCGCGTATTCGAGTGCGCGATGGTCTCGCGATGACACAGAGCCGCCCACTCGTCGTTGCATACTTCCAGGCAACCCTTGGCCATGCACACCTGGCTCGCGTGCGCGCATTGAACGCCATTCCCGGTGTTCGATGCGTCGGCGTTCAGTTCGCCTCCAGCGAGCTGACTCGCGGCGAAGGCGCGGCCGATGGCAGCGAGGTGCGCACGCTCGCGGAGGGTGTCTACGAGAACCTTCCGCGCATATCGCTCGTGCGGTCCTCCCTTCAGGTGATGCGGGAGGTGAGCGCCGACGCAGCGATCCTCGATTGCCCAGCGGAGGTCGTGCAACTCGCGGTGGGCCGGCTGCTTCAGCGAGCCGGGTTCGCGACTCTCATTCGCTGGGCCTCGACGCGCCAGGATTATCCACGCACGGCTTGGAGGGAGCGCGCCAAACGCCTCGCCTACCGCGGTTGGGACGGGTACCTCGTAACCGGGGCCCGCGCGCTCGAGTACCTGCTCACGTTCGGCGTGAATCGAGATCGCGCTGTCGTGTGCGGCAACCCGGTGGAGCACCAGCGCTTCGGCGCAATCCGCGCTGAGGATCCAGACCATCCGCGTGGGTCGTTTCTTTTCGTGGGGAGATTCATCTGGCATAAGAATCTCGAACGCCTCCTCGACGCCTATGCTGCCTACCGAGCGAGCGGCGGACGCTTCGAGCTGCGTGTCGCGGGTGACGGTGCCGGGCCGGCGGCGTCTCGCATTCGAGAGCGTATTCGGGCGGCGCGCGGTGTGACGCATCTCGGGTTTATGTCGGCGGAAGATCTGGCGGCAGAGTACGGGCGCGCCGCGTGCCTGGTGTTGCCGTCCATCTCGGAAAACTGGGGCCTCGTTGTCAACGAAGCGCAGTACGCGCGGCTCCCAGTGATCGTCAGCGACCGCTGCGGCTGCGTTCCAGAGCTCGTGCACGAAGGCGAGAGTGGGCTCCTCGTCGATCCCACCAGCACCGAGGCGATCACGCGAGCTCTGCACCGAATCGAAGCGTTGGGACCTGTCGCGCGGGCCAGCATGGGCGCGGCCGGGCGTGCGCTCTCCGAAGTCCAGACGACCGAACGATGGGCCGATCTGACGTCGGCCGGTGTGCGCGCCGCGATCGCTCGGCGGAGCGGGCAATAGCCACTCGAATGAGTGCACTCAGCTGGTATCCGTTCGACGAGCCGCGTACTCGCGCGATGCGAGGGTCGCGAGTAGCCGC
>CAYWRY010000237.1:0-4688 GCA_964460485.1 uncultured Spirochaetales bacterium | reverse complement strand
GGCGATCCGCTCACCTGGGTCCGTCTGACAGCTGAGGGAAGTGAATAGGCAGACGCGGTGGTTCCACACGATCGCGACGTCGGGGAAGGTCGCGACCAGTGCATCGAGCCCCCACAAGTGCGCGGGGATTTCAGCAGCCAGCGCTCGCCAGGGCGCTGGCAGTCGAGCAGCGGCAGCAAGGCCTGATCACCGAGCGGCACACCGCTCGAGCCCCGGGCGAAACTCCTCCGGTAGCGCTGGACCTACGATGCCTTCGGCCTTCGGTAACCAGACGCAGTACCTCGATGCGCGAGCCGTGGACGAGCTGTCCACCGCGCCCAAGTGGGAGACGCGGGGCTTGCCCGTTGCGGATCCCAGGGGGGTTGCCACTTCGGAGCTACTCGGACCTCGATTCCCCTCAGTTGCCGCCTTGGAATTCCACCCTTCCTGCGCGCGCCGGCGGGCTAGGCCCGGAGAGCGTCGATGGGCAACACATGGCAGCGCACCTCGGGCGGCTGCGGGTGGCGGGCCCAGCGCAGCGAGAGCCCGCCTTCGCCGTGGCCCGCGCAGTCGAGCCAGTTGGGATGGCCGGGGTCGCGCGCTGCGAGCACGATGCGCACGGTGCGGCCGTCCGGCTCGCGCGCGGCCTGGAAGCTGTTGAGCGAGACGCGCCGGTCGCGCCACTCGAGTGACTCCATCCAGAAGTTCGTGATCACCCGGCCCCAGTACGGTACGGGCTCCGGCTCGAACTCGAGCACGAGCGCCTCGTCCGGGGCGAGCTTCCAGTAGCCCTCGAGGTAGCGGATGCCTCGCGGCGTCAAGAGGTCGCCGGCGTCGGGGAGCGGAGCGAGGCGGTTGGGCGGGCCGGCGCGGCGCTCCGCCATGAAGTCGCTCCATGTCTTCGCGTTGCGCTCCACGAAGAGCGCGGCGCCGAGCAGCCGCCCGCCGATGTAGTCGGGCGCGAGGGGCGGCGCCGGCTCGGCCCTCGGCACGCGCTCGATGCGCCAGCTCCCGCGCTTGTCGTGCGGATCGCGGAAGTACTGGCGCACCAGCACGTTGATCGCGTCGGCTTCGAGGCGGACCTGGTTCGGGAGCGCGGGGTCGGCGTCGGGCGCGAGCGTGATCTCGATCGAGCCGTCGGACGCGAACTGGAGCTCCTCCTCCGTCAGCGTGGCGACCATGCGGCGCTGTCCGTCCCCCGAGAAGCTGCCGGCGTACACGCTCAGCTCGACCAGCACCGCGTTGCCGCGCTGGCCCGTGACGCGATAGCGCCGGTCGCCGGCGATGACGGCGGCGGCGTAGCGCTGGTCGGGGTTGTCGCCCGCGTACTTGCGGATCGCGGACTGGAGCTCGAAGAAGGCCGGGCGGTCCGCGTCGCTGCCCTCGACCACCATCTCGAGCGCGAGCCCGAGCAGGCGCGCCAGCATGCGGTAGCCCTCGGCGCGCTCGAGGTCTCCGTCGGGCGCGCCCGCGCTGCGCACGTGATCGCCCGCGTCATCGAGCGTGCTGCAGAAGCGGCCCCACAAGAGGCCCGAGGTGAGGCCCTTCGCGAGCAGCTCCGGCGGCGGACGCAGGCCGCCGAGCGGGCCCTCGCCGCAGGCGAGCAGCGGCGCGGCGCCCGTCGAGAGCGCGCCGAGCGCAGCCAGCGTGGTCGCGCGTCGAGGATCTCGCGGCGCGTCAGCTCGGACATCCACCTACCTTCCGCGGCCCGCCCATCGTGCCAGGCCAGCGCGAGCTGCCGGCCGCGCCGACGAAGGGCCGGCAGCGGCTTGGCCGAGCGTATCCTCGAGCGAGACCTCGCGCGAGGTGAGCGGGGCCGTCGAGAGATCGATCTTCACCGCCTCCACGGGAGGCGGCGAGCGCGCCGGCGCGCTAGCCGTCGCGCTCGGGGAACTCGCAGCCGTGGTGCGAGCCGCGCCGGCGCCGCGGCGGCAGCACTCGATCTCGAGCGGAGAGCCGACCCGGAGGCGCACTCCGTCCCCGGGCTCGCCCGGGCCGGCGACGAGTCGGTGCGTCTCGGTCTTTTCCCGCATCGTCTCCGGCGAAGGCCGGATCTTTCCGCGGGCCGCGCGCGCCGATACAGCGCTTGCGGAGGGGACCGCATGACGGGCAAGGGCGCGGCGCCTGCCATGTCGGTGATCGTGGCGAGCTACGGGCGCAGCGAGCCGTTGGGCGGGATGCTGGCGCGACTCGGCGCACAGACGCTGGCGCCCGAGCGGTTCGAGGTGGTCGCCGTGGAAGGGATAGGAAGAACAAGCGCCCTTTCGAGGATCCGAGAAACGCACGTCATGGCAACTTCTGGTGCTCTCGCGCAGGCGAGTGCAGCCCGTGCTTCATTGCCGAGCGTGGGTTTGTCCTGACGCTCCCGTGCCCCTATTTCGAAATCGCATCCTTCGGCACGTTGAACAGCTTGCCGTCGTCGTTCTTCACGAGGTAGAAGCGGTCCCACTCCTTCAGGATGGTGACCTCGTCGCCGGCGCCGAAGGAGACTTCCTCGACGTCCTCGCTCAGGTTGGACTGATGCTTGAGCGTGAGCGCCTTGGTGATCGAAGCCATCGCGGGTCTCCTCGCTGCGGTGCGCCGGAAAGGCCGCGGGTTGTAGCCGCGAGGGCTCGGCGTTTCAACGCGCGAGGGGGCGATGGGCGGCGGCGAGGGCGCGGATCTCGCGCGCGCCGGCGGAGCGCAGGGCGCGCGCGGCGGCGGCCAGCGTGGCACCGGTGGTGACGACATCGTCGACGAGCCACACGCGACCAGGCGCCGGCCGCGTCGCGCGGAACGCACCGGCGACGTTGCGGCGGCGGGCGTCGCGACTCAGTGCGGTCTGCCTCGGCGTGTCGCGCACGCGCTCGAGCAGCACGGGTAAGAAGCGCGAACCGACTTCGCGCGCGACCGCGCGCGCGAGGACGGCCGGCGGGCTGAAGCCGCGCTCGCGCAGGCGGCGTGCGTGGAGTGCGACAGGCACGACCGCGTCGGGCGCAGGGCCGAGCGCGCGTGCGGCGCGCAGCGCCCACGCGATCGCGACGGCGCCGGCCGCGGGATCGAGGCCGCGAAAGCCGGGTTGCGGGTACTTGAAGCGCTGCAACCAGTCCGCAGCGCGCCCCTCGTACGCCACGCCCGCGCCCCACGCCGCGAGCGGTCGCGGCGGCGCCGGCAGCGGTTCGCAGGGTGGCTCGTCGCAGCGCTCGCAGAGCGACGCGCCGTCCGTGGCGTCGCCGCAGCCGCCGCACACGGGCGGCAGGAAGAAGTCGAGAAGCTCGCGGAGCAGCATGGCGCCTTTGCGGGACCGAAGGCGGGGCGAGGTCGGACGAGGAGGTCGAGAGCGTGGTGCTACCGCACGCGGGGGTTCTCCCGCGAGCGACGCGGCGCTACGCGGGCACGATCAGGCTGTGCCCCGTCATCTCCGGCGGCTGCGGGATGCCGAGCAGCGCGCACAAAGTGGGCGCCACGTCGGCGAGGCCGCCGTTCGCGAGCTTGCGTCCGCGCGCGTCGCGCGTCGCCCACCAGATCGGAACGGGGTTCGTCGTGTGCGCGGTGTGCGGCCCGCCGGTCTCCGGGTCGATCATCAGCTCGCAGTTCCCGTGGTCGGCGGTGATCAGCGCCTCGCCGCCGCGCGCGAGCACGGCGCCGATCACTTTGTCGAGGCACACGTCGATCGTCTCCACCGCCTTCACCGCGGCGGGCAGCACGCCCGTGTGCCCGACCATGTCGGGGTTCGCGAAGTTCACGAGAATGAACGCGTAGTCGTCGTCGGCGATGCCGGCGAGCAGCTTTTCCGTCACGAGCTGTGCGCTCATCTCGGGCTTGTGGTCGTAGGTGGGCACGTCGCGCGGCGACGGCACGAGCACGCGGTCCTCTCCCGGAAACGGCTCCTCGAGGCCGCAGTTGAAGAAGAACGTCACGTGAGCGTACTTCTCGGTCTCCGCGATGCGCAGCTGGGAAAGCCCGCGCTCCGCCAGCAGCTCGGGGAAGATGTGCCGCGGCATGTCGCTCGCGAACGCGATCGGCAGTCCGAACTGCGCGTCGTATTCGCTCATGCACACGAAGCGCGCGAGCTTGGGGACGCGCGCGCGCTTCAACTTGCCCACGAAGCGCGCCTCGCAGACGCTCGCGAGCGCGCAGGTGAGCTGGCGCGCCCGGTCGGCGCGGAAGTTGAAGAACAGCGCGACATCGCCGTCTTCGAGCGGCGTGCCGCCATCGACCACCGTCGGCTCCACGAACTCGTCTCCGACGTCCTTCCCGTAGGCCTGCGTCACTGCGGCCAGCGCGTCAGGTGCACTCTTCCCCCGCGCGAGCACGATCGCGTCGTAGGCGCGCTGGATGCGTTCCCAGCGGTTGTCGCGATCCATCGCCCAGTAGCGCCCGATCACGGTCGCGATCTTCCCGTTCGCGCGCGCGACGTGGGGCGCGAGGCGTGCGAGGTAGCCGTCCGCCGAGCGCGGCGGCGTGTCGCGGCCGTCGAGGAAGGCGTGCACGATCGGCTGCACGCCCTGGGAAGCGCAGTAAGCGATCAGGGCCTCCAGATGATCCTGATGGCTGTGCACGCCGCCGTCCGAGACGAGCCCCAACAAGTGCAGGCGTCCGCGGCCCGCGCGCGCCGCGGCCACCGCACCCGCGATCTCGGGCACGCGCGCGGCGCCGCCGTTCGCGAGCGCCTTCGAGATGCGCGTCATGTCCATGTCGATGATGCGGCCCGCGCCGAGCGTCATGTG
>CAYWRY010000236.1:0-4707 GCA_964460485.1 uncultured Spirochaetales bacterium | reverse complement strand
AGTGTTGCGAGCGCCGGGAGTCAGTCAGGAACGCGGTTCGTCGAACGGATACATTCCTTCTGCGCGGCGCCGGATGCGATGGGGGCGGGCCGGTGTCAGCCGAGCGCGCTCAGGAACGCCGCGAGCTCCGCGCTGAGCGCGGGCCCGTTGTCGAGGGCCAGCGCGTGGCCCGCGTTCGGGATCTGCACGAGGCGCGCGTCGGCGATCACCTCGTCCACCATCTTCCGCGCCACCCCCTCGGGCAGCATCGCGCTGCGCTCGCCGCGGGCGAGCAGCACCGGGCAGCGCAGCTTCGCGAGGGCGTCCCAGAGCATGGCCTCCGTCTCGCGGAGCTGCTCCTCGCTGCCGAGCAGCTCGAGCAGGATCGGGTCGAGCTTCGGCTCGAAGCGCCCGTCGCGGCGCCGGAGTAGGCTGGTGCGCGCGAGGCGGTCGAGCGCGGCGGACGCCGCGAGCGGATAGGCGAGCCCCAGCAGCCTGCGATACTCGGCCACGCTCGCGTACGCGCGCGCCTGCTCGCTCACGTCGCCCGACGCGCGGCGCCAGGCGTCCTGGCCGAGTGCCGGGCCTGCATCGAGGAGCGCGAGCGCGGCCACGCGCTCCGGTTGACGCGAGGCGAACAGCGCCGCGACGTTGCCGCCCATGGAGTGGCCCACCAGGACGGTGCGGCCCAGGCTCAGCGTTTCGCACAGCTCGGCGAGGTCGCGCGCGTGGTCGAGCGGGTGGTAGCGGCAGTCGACGGACCAGCCCGAGTCGCCGTGCCCGCGCAGGTCGTAACAGATTGGGCGCCACGCGTCGGGCAGCGCGCGGACTGCGTCCTCCCAAACGAAGCGGTCGTTCGAGAAGCCGTGCACGAACACGAGCGGCGTGCCCTCGCCGCGCGGGTCGCTGACCACCAGCTCGACGCCGTCGGAGGTGACGAGGCGCGTGTCCATGAGGCTCCTAGACACCGCTGGCGAGCGACGCGCAGAGGCGCTCGACGATGGCTTCGAGGTTGGGCTCGGCGAACAGCACGGCGGGCGGAATCTCGAGGCTCGCGGCCTCCTCGATGCGGGCGTGCAGCTCGACGCCCATCAGCGAGTCGAGACCGAGCTCGGCGAGCGGGCGATGCCAGTCGATGCGCGCGCGTTCGGCGGCGCTGAGCCGCAGCACGATGGCGAGCGCGCCGCCGACCAGCTCGCGCAGCTTCGCGCGGCGCTCCTCGGGCGGCGCGCTCGCCAGCTTCGAGGCGGCGCTCGCGTTCTCCGCGCCGAGCTCGCGCAGCAGCGGCGAGCTGGCGGCGTCCCAGGCGCCCGGCGCGGTGGCATGCAGGACGCAGGCAGCCACGTCGCTCTCCGCGATGCGGGCGAGCTGTGCGGCCGCGCCGGGAGTCACGTCGCCGGCGAGTCCCAAGCAGAGCGCAGTGACCGGCTCGCCCTGCGCGCGCCGGGCGCGCGCGAGGTCGGCGAGCCCGAACGCGATCTTTGTGGCGTCGGGGCGCGCATCGGGTGCGAGCAGCGCCGCGGCGTCGGACACCAGCCAGGTGAGCGAAGCGCCCTGTTCGCTCGCGAGCGCGACGACATCGCGCGCTCGCGCGAGCGCGCGCGGCGCGTCCTCGACCTCGGGCGCGAACAGAGCGATGCAAAGCGGCGCGCTCAGCTTCGCGGCTGCGGCGTCGAGGCTCTCGCAGGCGCTCGCGCGCACGAGCTCGCGCGGCCGCTGCGCGGCTAGCCATTGCGCGAGGGCCGGGAAGCGGTCGAGGTCGCCGATCCCGAGCACGGCGCCGCGCGCGATGCGCTCGCGCAGGCCGAGGGCGGCGACGAGCGCCGCCTCGCGCGCCGCGAGCGAGATCACCACCTTGCCGGCGTGGCGCGACTGCGCGACGAAGCGAATCGCGCGGCCGAGCTGCGCGATCGGGAACACCGTTGGCTGCGTGGCGGCGGGCTGCTCGCCGCTCGCGCGCGCGAGCGAGTCTCGCAGCGCCGCCGCCAGCTCGTCGGGCTTCGTCGCCAGGAGCCCCGCCGGATCCAGCGAGTGGACCGAGACGCTCCGGCGCTGCGCTGGTGCTCGCTGTGCGCTGCCTGTGCGCTCGATCGCGACGTAGCGCCCGCAGGCCGACAGCGCGGCGAGCGCGGCGCCATCGCCCGCGAGGTCGACGGCGACGTCGAAGCCCGCACCGGCCGAGAGCGCGAGCGCGTCCTGCACGGCGCGCGGCGCACGCGAGTCGAGCACCTCGATCGCGCCGGCGGCGCGCAGGCGCGCGCGGCGCGACTCGCTGCCTGCGCTCGCGACGACTTCCGCGCCGAGCGAGCGCGCGAGCGCCACCAACGCGTGGCCGAGCGAGCCGCCCGCAGAGTGCACGAATACGCGCTCACCGGCGCGCAGGCGCGCGAGCCCGAGCAAGGCCAGCTGCGCGACGGCGCGCGCGAGGGGGAGCGCGGCGGCCTGCTCGAAGGAGAGGCCGGCGGGCTTGCGGGCGAGAAGCGCGGCGTCCGTGACGACGTGGGAAGCGATCGCGCCGCGCGCGAAGCCCAACACCTCGTCGCCCACCGCGAGCTCCGAGACGCCTCGGCCGACCTCGCGCACGACGCCCGCGAACTCGCAGCCGAGGCCCCGGGGCTGCGCGTCGCGCTCTAGACCGAAGGTCTGGAGCACGTCGAGGAACGACAGGCCGGCGGCCTTCACTTCGATCGCGACTTCGCCGGGCGCGGGAGCCAGCGCCGGAATCTCGCGCAGCATCGCGCCGGCGAGGCGATCGGGCTCGCTGGGCTCCGCTGCGAACGCTCGCGAGCGCGCCGGCTCGCGGCGGGCGCCCGGCGCGGGCAGAGCGAGGGGCACGAGGCGCGGTGCGCACGCGACGCCGTCGCGCGACGCGCGCTGCGGCTCTTCCGCCGCGCCCTCGCCGAGCGGGCGCCACGCAAGCTCGTAGAGGAAGGGACCCTCCTCGCTTCGCGCGGGCTTCGCGCTGCGCGCGAGCGCGACGCCGCAAAGCTGGGCGACCGCTGCCCCGCGCGCGTCGACCAGCGCGACGTCGCCGCGCGCCTCGCCGTCCCCCGCAGCGCTGCCGTCGAAGAGGCGCGCGACGGCGAACAGCTCGCCAGCCGGGACTGCGGCGCCGAGCGTCACGGACTCGATGCGCACCGGCTCGCAGCGCGTGAGCGGGTCGCCGCTCGCGCGCTCCGCGACGCGCGCGAGGAGCTGGAGCGCGGCATCGAGCAGCGGCGCCGGGATCACCTCGTTCGGCCCGAGCGGCGCCGCTTGGAGGAGCTTCGCGACCGCTTCGCCGGCGCCGAGCTGCAGCTCGCGCAGCGCGCGCCGCTCCTTCGGGACCACGAGGCCGCTCGCTTCGAGCGCGGCGTAGAAGGCGTCGCGCGACTCGGGAGTCGTGCAGCGCGCGCGCAGCGCCGCGAGGTCGACCGAGCGCGGGGCGTTCCGGCTCGCGGGAAGCGCTCGGCAAGCGCCAAGGCTCGCGAACGCCGCATCGCCGCCCGCCAGGCGGCTCGCGAAGCGCAGCTCCGCGCGATTCGCCCCCAGCGTGGCGGCGAGCTGGAGCGTGCGCGCGCCGCTCTTCGGCAGCGCGAGCGGCAGCGCGCTGGCGAAGTCCTCGAGCGCGACGCTCTCGCCGGGGAAGAGACGCGTCGCCACGCCGAGCGCGGTGGCGACCAGCTCCGCCGGCGGCACCACGAGCTCGCCGTCGCGCTTCACCTCGCAGCCGAGCGCTTCGCGGAACAGGTCGATCTGCCAGAAGCGCTCGCCGTCGCTCGCGGCTTCGAGCTCGGTGGCGTTCGCGCCGATCATGCCGGAGAAGGGGTGCGCGCTCCTGCGCCCTTCGACGCCGCGCTTGCCGCCGAACCAGTACTCCTCGCGCTGGAACGGGTAGAGCGGCGTCGAGACCACGCGGCCCTCGGGATGCAGCGCCGCGAGGTCCACGCGGGCGCCGGCGCAGAACAACGCGCCCAGCGAGGCGAGCATCTCGGCCGGGTCGTCGCCGTCGCGGCGCAGCGAGACGGCGACGCTCACGCGCTGCTTCGCCGCGCGCCCGATCTCCTCGAGTGCGAGCTTCAACACGGGGTTCGGGCCGATCTCGAGGAAGGTGGTGTGGCCCGCCGCGACCGCGGCCGCCGCCGCCTCCGCGAAACGCACCGGCCTCCGAAGGTTGTCGCCCCAATAACTCGGCGTGAGGGCCGTTCCCTCGATGGCGCCGGCGGTCACGGTGCTGAAGAACGGGACGGCGGCAGCGCGCGGCGCGACGCCGGCGACCCGCCGCGCGAGCTCGGGCGCGAGCGCGTCCATGTGCGGGCCGTGGGAGGCGAACTCGACGCGCAGCTTGCGCGCGAACACGCCGCGCGCGCCGAAGGCGGCGACCACTCGCTCGATCGCGTCGACGTCGCCCGACAGCACCGTCATGGTCGGGCTGTTCGCGCCGGCGACGGCCACGCGATTCCCGGCGCGCGCGAGATCTTCCTCCAGCGCGCCGGCCGGCAACGCGACCAGCGCCATCGCACCGGGCGGCGCGAGCTCGCGCACCACGGCGCCGCGCGCGCAGGCGATGCGCGCGGCGTCCGCGAGCGTGATCGCGCCGGCGACGTGCGCGGCTGCGATCTCGCCGCTCGAATGGCCCACCACCGCGGCGGGCTTCACGCCCCAATGCTCCCACTGGCGCGCGAGCGCGATCGCGATGCCCGTCAGCGCGGGCTGGAGCACGTCGATGCGGTCGAGCTCCTCGCCGCC
>CAYWRY010000235.1:0-4754 GCA_964460485.1 uncultured Spirochaetales bacterium | reverse complement strand
CTCGTCGCGATCAAGTACACGCAGTCGAACTCGGTGGGCTACGCGCTCGGGGGCCAGATGATCGGCATCGGCGCGGGCCAGCAGTCGCGCGTCGACTGCACGAAGCTCGCCGGCGCGAAGGCTGACCAGTGGTGGCTCGGCACGCACCCGAAGGTGCTCGGGCTGCGCTTCCAGAAGGGCGTCAAGAAGCAGGACCGCATCAACTGGCGCGTGCGGTACATCGAGGGCGACCTGACGCGCTTCGAGGAGCAGGCGCTACGCGAGGCGCTCGACGGGCCGCTGGATCCGTTGCGCGAGGACGAGCGGCGCGAGTGGATCCGCAAGCTGAGCGGCGTGTCGCTGGTGAGCGACGGGTTCATCCCCTTCCGCGACAACGTCGACCATGCCTCGAAGCACGGGGTCTCGTTCATCGCAGAGCCGGGTGGATCGACGCGGGACCAGGACGTCGAGGACGCGTGCCGGGAGTACGGCATCGCGCTGGTGCATACGAAGCTGCGGTTGTTTCATCACTGAGGTTCTCGGGCCGGATCGCCGCGATCGAGGACTCCGCGGCGAGGACTCGGAGGTGCGAGGCGGCGCGAGGGGCGGGCGGGTGGGGGGGCGCGACTCCGGGCCCTCGCCCGTCGGCGTGCGGCGTTGGGTGGGGGGGAGCGCGCGGCGTTTGGGCACGCTTTTGCGCTCACGCCATGGATCGCTGCGGCGGGGCGCGCGGAGATCGTCGTCCTGTCGGGCCCTGCGCTGCGCCCCCCCAACCGCCCGCCCCTCGCGCCGGCGTTGCGCGGTGGAACCTGGCTCGCGGTACGCGAGGTGTTAGGGGGACGCGAAGCGAGAGCGCCATCGAGGCGCTCTCGCTTCGCTCGGAGTGCGGTTCGGGTGGCGGGGGCGGCGCGACTGTCGGCGCGCGGCGTCGCGCTTCAGCGCGGGAGCTCGACGCTGATGCGAGTCTCGGTGTCGGTGGGGTCGACGGTCAGCCTGGCGCCGAGGCGCGTGAGGACGTCGCGGGCGAGGGTGAGGTCGAGGGCGTCGCTCGGGATCTTCGCACGGCGCAGGCGGAGCTCGGCGCGGACGACGGGCTGGCCAGCCGAGGTGGTGGGGCGGGCGGAGGCGTAGAGGTCGCTGCGCTGCGGGGCGGCTTCGAGCAGGGCGTCGAGCAGCGCGGCGAGGGCGAAGCGCAGCACGGGCTCGGCAGCGTTCGCGTGGGTGTCGTCGGACTCGAGCTCGCGCAGCACGAGCAGGCGCTTGGCGAGCAGCTCCGCGCGGCGCTCGGCGAGCAACGCGGCGAGCAGCGGCGCGACTTCGGTGCGGGCGTCGGCGGCGACCTCGAGGCCCCCGAACTGCTCGAGGCGCGCGAGGCGGCGCGCCAGGCGCGCGGCGGCGGGCTCGTCCGGCCGCGCGCGCAGCGCCTCGAGCGCGGGCGCGAGCTCGCGCGCCGCGGAGCGCGCGAAGGCGCGCAGGTCGGCGCCGTCGTGGCCCTTTGGGGTCTGACCCCCAAGGGCCACTTCTCGGCTGGGGGCGGAAGGGGGCGATTCGGCTGGGGCGCCGTGAGCGGGCGGCGCTGCAACGGATTCGACAGGAACGGTTTCTTGGCTCGCGTCGTCGCGGCGCGTCGCGTAGTCCTCGCTGGCGGACTCCGCGCTGCGCGCGGCGTCGAGCTCCTCGATCACCGAGTGGAACTCGCGCGCGTCGCCGGCCCGCGGCAGCGCCTCCACCGCGGCGCGCTCGGCTTCGGGCAGCTCGTGCGGCACCGCGAGCCCGAGCGCCTCCGCCTCGATCGGCGCCATGCCCGGAGTCGCCACCGCGCGGCGCAGTGCGGCCTCGAGCTCGCGCGCGTTGCCCGGCCACGGATCAGCGGCGATCGCCGCGCGGGCGGCCTCGGCGAGCGGCCGCGGCAGCTCGTCCTTCGCCGCGTACCACTCGCGCAGCCACTGTTCGGCGAGACGCAGCGCGGCGCCCTCGCGCTCGCGCAGCGGCGGGATGCGCAGCGCGGGCGACTCGCACAGCTCCGCGAGCGCGCCCTCGAGCGGCGCCACGGCGCCGAACGACTCGGGCCGCAGGAACACCCACAGCGCGCGCAGCGGATCCAGCGCGGCGCCCGGCGCACCCAGCTCGACCCAGCCCGCGATCTCGCGCTGGAGGGCGGGCGCGAACGCCGCCGGATCCTCGACGCACACCACCAGCCGCTCCGCGCGCTCGGCGGCCTGCGCGAGCCGCGCTTCGAGGGGAGCGCTCGCGGCGCCCGGGTCGCCCGCGAGCAGCACGAAGCCGGCGCCGGCCTCGTCCTCCGCCGTCGCCCAGAGCGCGTGGAGCGTGCGCGCGAGCAGCAGCTTGCCCGTGCCGCGCTCGCCGGTGATCGCGAGATGGCCCGAGGCATCGAGCACGGGCTCGGGGATCGCGAGATCGCCGAGCGTGCGCGCGAAGCGGGCAACGAGGGCGTCGCGCTGGCGCCGCGCTGCAACGCTGGGCGCGCCGCCGGCGAGGGCGCTGCGGATCGCCTGCTGGAGCGCGGCGGGCTGCACGGGCCAGCCGAGAAGCGTCGCTCGCAGGCCCGCGAAGGCGGCGTTCAGCCAGCTCGCGTCGAGGCCTGGGTCCGCGGCGAGCAGCCAGTGCGCGCGCGGATGGCGCGCGGCAGCAGCGTGGGCGAAGGCGAGCGTCTCGTTCGCCGCGTGGGGGACGTGCAGCACGACGACGCCCGGCGTCGGCGACGGCGGAAACGCGTCCTGCCGCGGCGGGCCGCTGAACGCGGGCAGGCCGGCAGCGCGCGCGAGGGCGGTTCGCGCCTGCGCGTCGCCATGAACGATCCAGACCGCTCGCTCCACCCGAGGCTCCTGCGGGCGCACTAGCCCGGCGCGAAGAAGGGCAAGCCGCGTGCCGCGGGTGCGGCCGCGTGCAACTCCCGCGTCCAGCAGCTGGGCGCGGCGCGATTCTCGCCCGCGTTGGGCCGGGAGGCATCTCGCCGGCAAGCTGAGGTGCGCGCCTCCGCGAAAGGGCAATGCGAGTACCCAGTGGCCCTTTGGGGCCAGACCCCAAAGGGCCACTCCTTCCCGATGCGGGGCGCGCGGGGCGGTGCGAGAGTCCCTCCGCCTCGGGCGGGGGGAGCGCGTGGCACAAGCGCCTTCGGCAGGGTCGAGCGCGGTGATCGACGGCGGCGCGCGCGTGCGCCTGCGCAACTGGTTCGACGCTCCCTACGACGACGCCATCGCCGCCGCGCGCACTTGTTATTCGCCGCGCGTGATCGGCGCCGACGAGATCACGCCCGAGCAGCGCGGCCGCATCGGCAGCCTCACCTACGCCGGCGGCCACCACACCGTCTTCCAGCACGCCACCTTCGAGTTCTCGCTGGAGGGCGTCTCGCGCCAGCTGGTCTGGTCGCTGCTGCACAGCTTCCCGTTCTACAACAGCGAGCAGCAGAGCCAGCGCTACGTGCGCCTCGACGAGGTCCGCGCGCACGTGCCGCCGTCTCTCGCCGGCGAGGCGCGCGAGGTCTACGAGCGCTCGATCGCCGGGGCGTGGCGCGCCTACGGCGAGCTCACCGAGCGCCTGAAGCCCGTCGTGCTCGGCATCCTGTCCGAGCTGTGGCGGCTGAAAGAGCGCCAGAGCAAGGCGTTCGGACGCAGCGTGCGGCGCGAGGCGGAGAAGAAGTCGATCGAGACCGCGCGCTACGTGATCCCGATCGCCTGCCACACCGCGATGGTCTACACGGTCTCGGGCATCACCCTGCACCGCCTCCAGCGCATGGCGCTCGCGAGCGACGCGCCCGACGAGGCGCACGACGTGGTCGGCAAGATGGTCGGCGCCGTGCGCGCCTTCGATCCGGGCTTCTTCGACGAGATCGGCGAGGGCGAGCTCGCGGCGGAAGAGCTGCCCGAGAACCGCATCGAGGCGCGGCCCGTCGACCCGGCCTGGCTCGAGTCCTTCGACAAATCGCTGAACGGCCGCAGCGCGCGCCTCGTCGACTACGGCGTGAACGGCCCGGCCTCGGTCGCGAGCGCGGTGCGCCACGTGCTCGGGCGCCCCGACCTCGCAGACGCCGAGGCGCTCGCGCTCGTGCTCGACCCCGCGCGCAACCGCTACCGCCTCGACACGCTGAACGTGGGCGTGCACTCGCCGCTGATGCGCGCGCTCGGGCACGCGCATTACACGTTCCGCAAGAAGCTCTCGCACACCGCGGACTCGCAGGACCAGCGCCATCGCATGGTGCCGGGCTCGCGGCCGCTGCTCTCGCGCACGGTGCCCGCGCACGTCGACGTGATCACGCCGGGCTTGATCGCGGACGACCCGGGCTGCCGCGCCCTCTTCCGCGAGTGCGTCGAGGCGCAGTGGCACGCGCGCGCGCGGCTACTCGCGCTCGGCGTCTCGCCCGCGCTCGCGCTCTACGTGCTGCCGAACGCGCTGGCGGTGCGCTTCGAGGAGAGCGGCTCGCTGCTCCACCTGCTGCACAAGTGGACCATGCGCACCTGCTTCAACGCGCAGCGCGAGATCTACGACGCCTCGATGGACGAAGTCGCGCAGGTGCGCGCCGTGCACCCCGAGCTGACGCGCTGGGTGGGGCCGCCGTGCAGCGTGCGCAGCGGGCTCGTCTCGCCGCGCTGCACCGAGGGCGATCACTTCTGCGGCGTGCCCGTCTGGAAGCGCTTTCCCGACGTGACGCGCAGGGTCTGAGATGGCGCGCGTGAATCTTCGAGGGCAGCTCGGTGCGCGAGCCGCCTCGCCTGCGGATCCGTATCCGAACCTCGCCCGAGGCCGCGCGAGCTAGG
>CAYWRY010000234.1:0-4785 GCA_964460485.1 uncultured Spirochaetales bacterium | reverse complement strand
GGGATCACCGTCTCGACGCGCGTCTGCTGGAGCATCGTCTCCGAGAGCCAGATCGCGTAAGGATCGCGCGTGCGCCGCCAGGGCAGGTCGCGCTTGTGGCGCGCGAACCAGGCGAGCAGCGCGCGGCGGACGCGCTTCAAAGCAGCACCGGCAGCTCGCGCACGATCGCGATCTCGCGGCGCCCGACACGGGCGCCCAGCGCGCGCACGAGCACGCCCTGGGCGGCGGCGTCGCGCAGCGCACGCCCGTAGGTCGGGTCGACGTCGTCCGCGGGCCGCACCACGTCGCAGTCGGCACGCTGCACGAGGAAGAGCAGCACCGAGCGCGCCCCCCGCTTGGCGAGCCGCGCCAATACCTCGGCGTGCTTCGCGCCGCGCGCCGTCACCGCGTCGGGGAACTCGGCGACGCCGGGCGCGCGGGACAGCGTCACGCTCTTCACCTCGACCCACGCGTCCGGCTCGCCGCGCGCGTGTTCGACCAGCGCGAAATCGAGGCGCGCGCCGGGCTCGGGCGTCGCCTCGGTGCGCAGCTCTGCGTAGCCGCTCAGCTCGGGCAGCGTGCCGGCGAGCAGCGCGGCGCGAGCGAGCGCATTCGCGCGCCCGGTGTTCACGCCGACCCAGGCGCCGCGCGCCTCGATCTGCTCGAGCGTGTGAGCGAGCCGGCGCCGCGGATCCGCGCTCGTGGAGCAGCGCACGCGCGCGCCGGCCGAGAGCAGGCCCAGCATGCCGCCCGGGTTCGGGCAGTGCGCGGTGATCAGCTCGCCCGGCGGGCGCTCGACGTCGGCGAAGAAGCGCTGGTAGCGGCGCACGAGCCGCGCCTCGAACAGCAGAGGCAGGGCGACGCGTGGCGCGCTCGCGAGGGAACCGGGCAGGACGGCGCGCGCTAGCGCGCCGCGGCGACCGGCGTCGCTTCCGCGCTCTCGCTCGGCGGCGGCCCGCCGATCTCGTCGATCTTCTCGCGCACCCACTTCGCGTCCCACCACTCGACCGGGTCGACGTAGGTCTCCCCCACCAGGATGGCGAAGTGCAGATGGTCGCCACCCGCGAGGCCCGAGTGCCCGGAGCGGCCGAGCCGCGCGCCCTTCTCGACCAGTTGGCCGACCTCGACGTCGATCTGAGAGAGATGGCCGTAGAGCGAGGTGAGGCCGAGGCCGTGGTCGAGGATCACGCAGTTGCCGTAGATCCCGAGGCCGTCGGCGTACAGCACCCGGCCGCGATTGGCGGCCTCGATCGGCGCGTTCTGCGTGACGGCCAGGTCGTATCCGTAGTGGATCGCCTCCGAGATGCGTTCGCCCTTCAGCGAGTAGGTGCGGTGCTCGGCGAAGCGGCTCGTCACCTTCGAGTTGCGCATCTGCAGGAAGGCGCCTTCGAAGAGTCGCTCGCCGCCGGAGCCGCGCACGATCTCGCGGATGTGCGCCTCGTTCTGGGCGCGGCCTTCGGTGTTGATGCGCTGGAACGCGGCGACGCGGTCCTCGGCGTCCCAGCCGAACGCGCCGGCGAGATCGGGCACGCGCTCGTTCAGGATGCGCGGGATGCCGTCGAGCTCGATCGGCTCCTCGGGGAAGACGGTGTCCTTCAGCTCCGTCGCCCAGCCCACCTCGGTGCGGTTGCCGGCGCGGTCCTCGGCGAACGCGCGGATCGCGACGTCCGCGCCCTGTTCGCGCGCGATCGCGAACAACGCGACGCGGTCGTTCGCTCCGAAGCCCTTGCGCGGGAAGCCGCGATAGACGCGGTCGCCCACCTGCACGCCGTCGCTCACGGAGTCGTCGCCCACCGTGTAGTAGGCGGCGCCGGCACCGCTGCGGCGCAGGTAGGTGATCCCGTTCGCGACCGAGAGGCGCGGCGGCCGCAGATCGACGCGCACGGGAATCTCGAGCGTCGCCGCATTGCCCTTCAGCCAGTCGCGCAGCGACCAGTCGCGCGCCTCCACCTGGACGAAGGCGTCGCCCTCCGCGAGGCCGAGCGCCTTCGCGTCGAGCTCGAGCGCGAGCGTCGCGGGGCCGCGCGGATCCGCACCGCCCCGTAACAACCCGCCCGGCACGTCGAGGGCGCCGAGCTCGCGCTCGCCCTGGGCGCTGCGCAGCTTCGCGGCGATGCGGCGCACGCCCGACCCCGCGTCCTCCGCGCGCACCTCGAGCGCGCGCGGCCGCCGCCCGAGGTCGACCGCCTCAGGGCCCACAAGCGCCGGCGCTGCACCCTCGCGGCGGATCCAGAAGAACACCCCGCCCCCGATCAGGACGATCGCGAGCAACACGAGCACGACACGACCCACGAGCTCTCCCCCACCTGCGCGCAACGTACGCGCCGGCGCACGACGCTGCGAGGCACCCCGAGTCCCCGAGTGGCGCACGCTCTCTCCGGGTGCGCGTCGGACACCGGAGGCGCCCGGCCGGCTCCCTTCTGCCGATCCGCTGCGGGCGGAGCGGCGCCTCGCGTTGACTCGCCCAGCGGGGTTCCCGATCCTGCGCGCCTCTTTCGCCCCGCACGGGCGCAGCGGAGAAGTCATGTCCTTGCGCAAGCTGATCCTGATTCGTCACGGCGAGACCGACGGCCAGTCGAGCGTCCGCTACTACGGCTCGACCGACGTGGAGCTCTCCGCCGAGGGCCGCGCGCAGATGCGGCGCGTCGGGGCGGGCTTGCGCCACCAAGAGATCGACCTCTGGGTGGCGAGCAGCCTGCGCCGCTCCTGGCAGGGCGCGCGGATCGCGAACGGCGGCGGCCCGGTGCGGATCGAGGCGGGCTTGCGCGAGATCCACTTCGGCAGCTGGGAGGGCCTCACCGCCGAGGAGATCGAGGCGCGCGACCCGGTGCGCTTCGAGGACTGGCAGAAGGGCGTGGAGAGCTTCGAGTATCCCGGCGGCGAGCCGCGCAGCGAGTTCCGCGCGCGCGTCGTCGCGGCGCTCGCCAGCGTCAACAAGAGCGGCGCGCGCACCGCGGCGTGCGTGCTCCACAAGGGCGTGATCCGCGAGATCGTGCGCGCCCTCACCGGCAGCGTCCTCGACCGGAGCAAGCCCGAGATCGGCGGCGTCACGCTCGTCACGCGAACGGCGGGCGGCGCCTGGATGCTGGGCAGCCCGAGCAGCAATCCAGCGGGCCTGGGCGAAGAGGCGGCCTAGCCGCCGCGCACGGCGCGTGCGGGCGATGCGCCGCCGACCACCTCGAGTAGAGTGCGGCCGTCGCACTCGAATGCAAAGGAGATCACGCATGCGGCGAGCGGTTGGGGTGATTCTCGCGGTCGCGCTGATGTCTTTGGGAGCGTCGGCCCTCGCGGACGACGGAGCCAAGAAGAGCGGGGAGCAGGCGGCGCCGGCGGAAGCGAAGAAACCGATCAAGGGCGCGCCGGCTCCTCCGGGCTCGAAGCTCGCGAAGGTCGAGAAGAAGATGACCCAAGAGCAGGTGCGCAAGATCATGGGCGACCCGGACAACGAGAAGTCGTACTTGTCGGGGCAGGCGTTCAATCCCTTCAACTACGGCGGCAACAGCGGCGCGAACGTCGAGTGGAGCTACAAGGGCGTGGGCCGCGTGATCTTCACCGTGCACCGCTGGACGCATCAGCTCGGGGTGACGCGCATCGACTACGACCCCAGCGAAACGGGCGACTGAAGCTGGCACGGAACCAGCCGCGCGGCTCGCGCCGAAGGCGCGACCCGCCCGAGCCCCGACGCTGAACTGCCCGAGCGTCGCACGGCCGCGTTCAGCCGCGGGCGACGACCTCCGCCGCGCGCAGTGCGAGCCCGCTCGCGACGCTCGTCAGCTCCTGCCCGCCGCGCAGCTTCTCTGCGCCGAAGCGCTCGGCGAAGATCGCGCGCACGGCGGGCACGAAGCTCGAGCCGCCGGTCATGAACACGCGGTCGATCTGCGCAGGCGCAAGCCCCGTTCGCGCGAGCAGGCGATCGACGCACGCGGCGATCTTCGCGAGCTCCTCCGCGATCCACGCCTCGAACTCGTCGCGCGCAATCTCGGCGTCGAGCGTGAGCACGGGGTGCTCGAGGCGCAGCCGCGTGCGCTCGCTTCCCGACAGTTCGCGCTTGGCTCTCTCGACGGCGCGATAGAGCAGGTAGCCGAGGTCCTGCTCCACGATGCGCAGGAGCGCGTCGAGCCGCGCCGGGTCGATGGCCTCGCGGCGCAGGTCCAGCAGCAGCTGGAGCGTGCGCGGCGACTTCAGGAACGAGACGTGATGCCAGCGCTCGAGGTGGGTGTAGATCCAGCTCGGCACTGGCAGGCGCCGTCCGTAGAGCGACTCGAACTCGCTGCCGCGACCCAACAGAGGCGCGACTCTGTGGCGAACGATCTTGCCGTCGAAGGCGTCGCCGGCGACGTCCACGCCGTCGTGGCCCAGGATCGCCTCGCTGCGCCGCTCGCGGTGGCCGGGGCCGACCCAGAGCAGCGAGAAGTCGCTGGTGCCTCCGCCGAAGTCGGCGATCAGGATGCGCTCGTCGTGCGCGAGGCCGCGCTCGTAGTGGTACGCAGCGCCGACCGGCTCGTACTCGAACGAGATGTCGCGGAAGCCGGCGTTGTGGAGCGCAGCCTCGAGGCGCCGCTGTGCGAGGGCGTCGTCCGCCTCGTTCGCCGCCCCCACGAAGTGCACCGGCCGGCCCACCACCGCGTGCGCGATGGGCATCCCCAGCGAGCGCTCCGCCCCTTCGCGTAGCTTGCGGGCGAGCAGGGCGATCAGGTCCTCGAGCCGGTAAGTCCAATCGAAGATGCGCGTCGCGCTGAACAGCCGGCTCGCGAGGAACGACTTCAGCGACTGAACCAGCCGCCCGTCGTGCTCCTCGCGCTCTAG
>CAYWRY010000233.1:0-4790 GCA_964460485.1 uncultured Spirochaetales bacterium | reverse complement strand
TTCCGCGCGCGCGCCGCCGAGCGCGCCAAGAGTCACGGCGACCGCCCGACCGACGCGCCGCGCTTCGAGGTGTTCACCCACGGCGGGCGGCGGCCCACCGGCATCGACGTCGTGGCGTGGGCGCTGCGCATGGCGGCGGCGGGGGGCGGCGAGATCCTGCTCACGAGCATGGACCGCGACGGCACGAAGGCCGGCTACGACCTCGAGCTGACGCGCGCGGTGGCGGACGCGGTCCGGGTGCCCGTGATCGCCTCGGGTGGAGGCGGTACCCCGGAGTCGCTGGCGGCTGCGCTCGGCGACGGACCCGACGGCGGACACGCCCACGCCGCGCTGGCCGCCTCGATCTTCCACTTCAAGGAGCAGACCGTCGGCTCGGTGAAGCGCCGCTTGCTCGAGCTGGGCATTCCCGTGCGCCTGCCGGCGGCATGAGCGGGTTCGCCGGCCGCGTCCCCGAGGACTGTCCCCGAAGTCACAAGCAGGTATGAACGTCCCCGAACGTTCCCGCGCTTTTTCTTTCGCGGACGCGTTGACGCTCCGAAAAATCGTGCGCTAGCTTGCTCGGCCCGCGCCCATGACCCCGAACCCCTCGAAATTCCTAGATTTTTCGGCCGCTCGTCGGCCGTCGCTCGGGGTTCTACCGAACACTTTTCGCGCCACTCTGCCCGGCTGCGAGCCACAACAGCCGCAGACCCGGGGTGAGGCGCTCGCCGCCTTCGAGGGCGCGCTCTCAACGCAGTTCCAGCGCGCGAGCGCTGTCCACGATCCAGGAGTGCGGATGCCCATCGTCAAGGTGAGAGACAACGAGCCCTTCGAAGTCGCGATGAAGCGCTTCAAGAAGTCGGTGGAGAAGGCCGGCATCCTCACGGAGCTCCGCCGGCGCGAGTCGTTCGACAAGCCCAGCGTGCGTCGCAAGAAGAAGGAAGCCGCGGCACGCAAGCGAGCGCTGAAGAAGCTGAAGCGGATGGCGCGCTAGGAGCGAGGCGCTCCTAGCGGCACCACCCGGGGGCTAGCGCGATGAGCCGAATCCCCGAGGACACGCTGAACGCGGTGCGCGACCGAGTCGACATCGTCGACTTGGTCGGCCGGCACGTCGGGCTCAAGAAGGCCGGCCGCACCTGGAAGGGGCTGTGCCCCTTCCACCACGAGAAGACCCCGTCGTTCGTCGTGAGCCCCGATCGCGGCACTTATCACTGCTTCGGCTGCGGCGAGGGCGGCAACGCGTTCGGCTTCCTGATGAAGCACGACGGCATGAGCTTCCCCGAGGCGGTGCGCGAGCTTGCGCGCGAGGTCGGCATCGAGATTCCCGAGTACGACGGCGGCCCCGAGCGCAGCCTGCTCGACGAGGTCTACCGCGCGAACAAGGCGGCGCGCGCGTTCTACCAGGCGGAGCTGCGCGGCCCGCGCGGCGCCGCGGCGCGCGCTTACCTCGCGCAGCGCGGGCTCTCGGACGACGACGTCGCGCGCTACGGCATCGGCTACGCGCCCGAGGGGTGGGACGGCCTCGCCTCCACGCTGCGCCGCGAAAAGATCGCGCCCGAGACGGGCGAGCGCGCCGGCTTGTTACGGGCACGCGAGCGCGGCGGCGGCCACTACGACCTGCTGCGCAACCGCGTGGTGTTCCCGATCGAGGATCCGCGCGGCCGCACCATCGGCTTCGGCGGTCGCGCGCTCGGGAAGGACCAGGAGCCGAAGTACCTGAACACGCCGGAGAGCCCCGTCTACCGCAAGCGCGAGGCGTTCTACGGCTTCCCGTCCGCGCTGGAGGCGCTGCGCTCGCGCGAACGCGCCGTGATCGTCGAGGGTTACTTCGATCGCATCGCCATGGACCGCGCCGGCGTCTCCGAGGCGCTCGCCACCTGCGGCACCGCGCTCAGCGACGATCACGCGCGCGCGCTGCGCCGCCGCGTGCGCGACGTGGTGATGTTCTTCGACGGCGACGAGGCGGGCCAGCGCGCCATGCTGCGCTCGCTCGAGGTGCTGCTGCCCCAGGGTTTGCGCGTCGCGGCGGCGACGATTCCCGGCGGCCTCGATCCCGACGAGTACCTCGCCGAGAACGGCGCAGAGGCGCTGCAGAAGCTCGTGAGCGAGGCGAAGCCCGCCATCCAGCTCGCGATGCGTCGCGCTCATTCCCTGGGCACGGCCTCTCCGCAGCAGGTCTCTGCCACCGTCGGCGCGATGGTCCCGATCCTCTCGTTGATCCCGGACCCCGCGGAACGGGGCGACTACGTCCGGTTGCTCGCCGTGGTGACGAACTCCGAGCGTGCGGACCTCGACGCGCTGGTTCGAAGGCACCGGATGGATGCAGCCAAGGGCCGCTGGGTCGATGACGAGCCTGCACCGGCGCCGCGCAAGCTGTCTCCCGCGGAGCTGCACTTCGCGACCGCGCTGCGCATTCTCGTCGACTACCCCGCCTGCGCGCAGGCGGTCGCCGCGGACGATCTCGCCGCGCTCGCCCCCGACGACGACGCGCGCGCTCTGGCCGGCGCGATCCACGAGCTCGCGCTCTCGGGCGGCGACCCCGCCGCGCTGGTCGACGTGCTCGAGGGCGAGCAGCGCCGCCGCTTCGTCGCGCTCGCCAGCGAGGCTCGCCCCGACCTCGAGGAGCCGGCGCACGCCGCGCGCATCCTGCGCGATGAGCTCGCCTGGCTCGCCCGCGACCAGCAACGCAGCCGCTCTCGCGCGCTGACCCAGAGCGTGATCCTGGGCAGCGCCCCCACCGAAGACCTGATCACTCTGAAGCAGCGCGAGCTCGAGATGCGCCGCGCTGCGAGAGGCTCGCCCGTCCGTTGACCTGACACTCCCACGGATCGTTGCCGCAGCAATCGAAGGAGCCCCCCCATGACTTCGACCGTTCCCGGACCCCGCCGCACCGCCGATCGCCACAGCCCGAAGAACGTTCGCGTCGCCGCCCAGGCGCCGGTGTTAGGGGATTCCGCGGATGGACAGGCGCGCGCCGCCGCCCAGCTCCACGCTGCGGACCGCGCGCAGACCGTCGCGCGCCTGCTCAGCGCGGGCCGCAAGCGCGGCTACGTGACCGTCCAGGATCTGCACGGCGCCTTCCCCGGCGACACGCTCACGCCCCAGCAGCTCGACGAGGTGATGGCCATCTTCGGCGAGCACGACATCGCCGTGGTGCGCTCGCCGAACGACGTGCAGCGCGTGCGCGAGGCGCGCGCCGCGGCGCAGGACGCCGACGAGGGCGGCAGCAACGACCCGGTGCGCGTCTATCTGCGCGAGATGGGGCAGGTCTCACTGCTCACGCGCGAGGGCGAGGTGGCGCTGGCGCAGCGCATCGAGGCGGGCGAGCACCGCATGCTCTACGCCACGCTCGGCACGCCGCTCGGCATGCGCGCCTTCCTCGCGATGGCCGACGCGCTGCGCCGCGGCGAGGTGACGCCGCACCACATGCTCTCGGGCCTCGACGTCGAGGAGGAGCAGACGGGCGAGGACCCGGAGCAGCGCAAGGCCGCCTTCCTCGAGGCGGTGGCGCAGGTGAAGCGGCTGCTCGCCGACGCGCCCAAGCGCGAGGCTGCGCTGCACAACGCGCGCACCGGCCCCGAGGCGCGCGCCCGCATCGAGGTCGAGCTGCGCGGCCTCTACAAGCAGGCCGTCGACTCGCTGATCTCCCAGCGAATCGCGCGAGCGCGCTTCAGCGACGTGAGCGACCGCGTGCGCGAGTGCGCCGACGCCGCGCTCCAGTACGAGCACGAGGCGAACAAGGCGGCGCGCGCGGTCGGTGTGAAGGCGGCGGAGCTGCGCGAGCTAGCGCCGCTCTCGCGCAAGAAGAGCCGCATGGCGCGCGAGGCGCTGGCGAAGCTGGGCGGGAACGCGGAGCGCATCGCCGACGCCGAGGCGAACGTCGCCGCGATCGACGCGGCGCTGCACGCGCTCGAAGCCGAGGCGCGCATGACCCGCGACGAGCTGCGCCGCGCGGTGCGCGAGTACGCCGAGGCGAAGGAGGAGGCGCATCGCGCGAAGTGCGAGCTCACCGAGGCGAACCTGCGCCTCGTGGTCTCGATCGCGAAGAAGTACACGAACCGCGGGCTGCTCTTCCTCGACCTGATCCAGGAGGGGAACATCGGCCTGATGCGCGCCGTCGAGAAGTTCGAGTGGCGCCGCGGCTACAAATTCTCGACCTACGCCACCTGGTGGATCCGCCAGGCGATCACGCGCGCGATCGCCGACCAGGCGCGCACGATCCGCATCCCCGTGCACATGATCGAGACGATCAACAAGATCGGCCGCGCCACCAAGGCGCTGGTGCAGGTGCTCGGCCGCGAGCCCACGCCCGAGGAGCTCTCCACGAATCTCGACATGCCGCTCGAGAAGGTGCGCATGGTGCTGAAGATCGCCAAGGAGCCGATCAGCCTCGAGACGCCCGTGGGCGAGGAGGACGACTCGAGCCTCGGCGACTTCGTCGAGGACAAGAACGCGGTGAACCCCGCCGACGCCGTGCTCGAGCAGAGCCTCACGAACACCACCTGGCTCGTGCTCAGCACCCTCACCGAGCGCGAGAAGCGCGTGCTGCAGATGCGCTTCGGCATCGGCGACAGCGCGAACCACACGCTCGAAGAGGTGGGGCAGGATTTCGAGGTGACGCGCGAGCGGATTCGCCAGATCGAGGCGAAGGCGCTTCGGAAGCTGCGGCACCCGAGTCGGAGCAAGCTGCTGAAGGGGTTCATCGAGAACTAGCGGCGCGCCTTTCTTCGCGTGGCCGGTTGCTGGGGAGCCGCGCGGGGGGGGGGGGGGGGGGGGGGGGGGGGGGGGGGGGGGGGCGGGGGCGGGGGCGG
>CAYWRY010000232.1:0-4811 GCA_964460485.1 uncultured Spirochaetales bacterium | reverse complement strand
GTGCCGCCGTGAAGCTCGGCTACTTCGCGCAGCACTCGATGGAGCTGCTCGCGCCCGACGCCTCGGTGTGGGACACGCTCCACGACGCGTTCCCCCACGCGTCGATCGGCTCGCTGCGCACGCTGGCGGGCTGCTTCGGCTTCTCGGGCGACGACGTCGAGAAACGCGTGCGCCTGCTCTCCGGCGGCGAGAAGGCGCGCCTCGTGCTCGCGCGCATGCTCTACGACCCACCCAACTTCCTCGTGCTCGACGAGCCCACCAACCACCTCGACGTGTGGACCAAGCAGATGCTGATCCAGGCGCTCGGGCGCTACGAGGGGACGCTGCTGCTCGTCTCCCACGACCGGCACTTCCTCACCGCGCTCACGAGCCGTGTGCTCGAGCTGGAAGGCGGCGAGGCGCGCCTCTACGGCGGCGGCTACGCGGAGTACGTGGCGGCCAGCGGACACGAGGCGCCGGGAATGCGCAGCGCCGGGTAGGGTGACGGGTGGCGCGCCCGCGTCGCGAAGGGCCCGGTAGCGCAATCGAATCCTGCACCTACCTTGCCGCTCTCGCCGGTGGCCGCGCGCCGCACGGCGAGCGGGAGTGGAGCCGTGAAGATCCTGCGCGACGCGAAGTAGCCGGAAGCCACGTCAAACGCTCCGCAGCGCAGCGCGTAGCGCTCCTCGCACCGATGCGAGTCGAGTCGCTCGCCGAGGTCCCACATGCCCCAGCTCCTCGACACCGCGAAGCCGTCGCCTCGCGCCGTGATCCTCGCCGTCCAGCTCCCCGACGCTTCCGACGCCGAGTTCAGCTCCTCGCTGGAGGAGATCTCGCGCCTCGGCAGGACGCTCGGCCTCAGCATCGTCGGGCGCGTGACGCAGAAGCGCGCGCGCCTCGCGCCGGGCGTCGTCGTCGGCGAGGGCAAGCTCCGCGAGCTCGCCCGCTGGACGGGCGGCAGCGGCAAGGTGCACGTCGGGCCGCCGCAGACGAAGAAGAGCGCGAAGCAGCGCGCCGAGCGCGACGGGAACGAGCCGCACGAGGAAGACGAGGCCGCGCGCGACTTCGCCGGCGAGCCGGCGGAGCAGAGCGCGGAGACCGGCGACGCCGCGAGCCCCACGGAGACGGCGGTGGACGCAGCGCTGCCCGAGCGCCAGCGCGCCGGCATCGTGCTCGTCGACCACGACCTCACGCCCTCGCAGGCGAAGAATCTCGAGAACGCCACCGGCGCCGAGGTGATCGACCGCAGCGGCGTGATCCTCGCGATCTTCCAGCGCCACGCGCGCAGCCGCGAGGCGCGCCTGCAGGTGGAGATCGCGCGCCTCACCTATCTCGCGCCCCGGCTGCGCGAGACGGGGCTCGGCCAGGACCGCCAGGGCGGCGGCATCGGCGGCAAGGGCGCCGGCGAGAGCAGTGCCGAGCTCGATCGCCGCAAGATCCGCGACCGCATCGCCGAGCTGCGCCAGGAGCTCGCCGCGATCGAGCGCGAGTCGACGACGCGACGCAAGCGCCGCGGCGAGCTGAACAAGGTCGCCCTGGTCGGCTACACGAACGCGGGCAAGTCGAGCTGGATGCGCGCGCTCACCGGCAGCGCAGTCCTCGTCCAGGACAAGCTGTTCGCGACGCTCGACACGACCGTGCGCGCCCTCCAGCCCGAGACGACGCCGCGCGTGCTCGTCTCCGACACGGTCGGCTTCATCAAGAAGCTCCCGCACGATCTCGTCGCGAGCTTCCGCTCGACGCTCGACGAGGCGCGCGAGTGCGATCTGCTCGTGCACGTCGTGGACGCCGCGGACCCCGCCTTCCCGACCCAGATCGAGGTCACCCGCGAAGTGCTCCACGACATCCAGGCCGACGAGAGCCCGTCCCTGCTCGTGCTCAACAAGGCGGACCGCCTAAGCCCCGAGCAGCGGGAGCGCCTCCGCGCCGAGTATCCGAGCGCGCTCCTGCTCTCGTGTCGCGACCGCGCCGACGTCGCCGCGCTCCACGCTGCGATCGCCGCCCACTTCGAGCAGGGCATGTCCGAGGCCGAGCTCGTGATCCCCTACGCCCTCGGCCGGCTGGTCGCCGAGGCCCACGCCAGCACCCGCGTCCTTCACGAAGAACACAAAGCCGACGGCACCCACCTGAGACTCCGCGCCGCCCCCGAGCAGCTCGCGAAGCTGCGGTCGCAGCTACCGGATCAATAACAACCGCGTCGCACGTCTCCGCGCGCAGTCGATCTCGGCGGACGTCAACCGCCCGCCGAGATCGACCCTCCCCCAACGAGAAGCGCTCCGCTGGATCGAGCACGAGCGCCGCCGCCGGCCTGCGCGTTCGCCGCACCAGACCCATCCGCCGCCGCGCCGACGACCTACCTCAGTACGTCCACCGCCCGCTGCCGCAGCCAATGGTCCGCCAGCACGAGCAGCGTCATCGCCTCGACCATCGGCACCGCACGCGGCAACACGCAGGGATCGTGACGCCCCGAGGCCGCGAGCGTCACGGCCGCGTTGTCGCGGCTCACGGTCTGCTGCGCCACGCCGATCGTGGCGGTCGGCTTGAAGGCGACCGCCAGCTCGATGCGCTCGCCGTTGCTGATGCCGCCTTGCACTCCGCCGCTGCGATTCGTGGCGGTGCGCGGCCGCCCGTCCGGGCCCGGCACGAAGGCGTCGTTGTGCTCGCTGCCGGTGAGCAGCGTGCCCGCGAAGCCGCTGCCGATCTCGAAGCCCTTCGCGGCGGGCAGCGAGAGCATCGCCTTCGCGAGGTCGGCCTCGAGCTTGTCGAAGACCGGCTCGCCGAGGCCTGCCGGCACGCCGCGCGCGACGCAGCGTACGACGCCGCCCAGCGAGTCCTGGGCGCGCCGCGCGGCGTCGATGGCATCCTCCATGCGCTGCGAGGCTTCGGGGTCGGGGCAGCGCACGGCGCTCGCTTCCACCTGCGCGAGCGTGAGCGCGCCCGCGTCGACCTTCGCCTCGATGTCGCGCACGCGGGCGACCCACGCGAGCACCTCGACGCCGGCCGCCTCCCGTAACAGCTTGCGGGCGATGGCGGCGGCCGCGACGCGCCCGATCGTCTCGCGCGCGCTGGCGCGCCCGCCCCCCTGCCAGTTGCGCAGGCCGTACTTCGCCTCGTAGGTGAAGTCGGCGTGGGACGGACGGAAGAGATCCTTCATCTCCTCGTAGGCGGACGGGCGCGCATCCTGGTTGCGCACGAGCATCGCGATCGGCGAGCCGAGCGTACGCCCGTCGAACACGCCGGAGACGATCTCGACGCGATCCTCCTCCTGGCGCGGCGTCGTGAAGCGGCTCTGGCCCGGACGCCGGCGGTCGAGGTCGCGCTGCACGTCCGCGGCGTCGAGCGCGAGGCGCGGCGGGCAGCCATCGACGACCACGCCCACCGCACCGCCGTGGGACTCGCCGAAGGTGCTGATGCGGAAGAGCGTGCCGAAGCTGGAGGACATGGCGGCACAAGATACGCGCTCATTCCGCGCGATCACCCCGCGCTCGCCGCAGCAGCACGAGGGTCGCGCCCGCACCGCCTTCCTCGGGCGGTGCGGTGGCGAAGGCCAGCACTCGAGAAGCGAGCGGCGCGCTGGTGAGCCATTCCAGAACGCCGGCCTTCAGCACGGGCCCCGCTTCGGAGTGGCGGCCGCGCCCGTGCACGATGCGCGCGCAGCGCTCGCCTGCGCTCACCATCTCGGCGAGCGTGCTCGCGACGAGCTTCCTCGCGTCGGCCGCCGTCCGCCCGTGGAGCTCGATCTCCACGTCGATCGGGATCTCGCCGCGCAGCAGGCGCCGCAGATGGGCGCGGTCGACGCCGGTTGCGAGGGCGCGCACGTGCTCGCCGGCGATCTCGATCGCGAAGCCCGAGCGCGCGGGCTGCTCAGCCATCCAGCGCGAGCGCCTTGCGCGCCAGAGCGCTGAGCCCGAGTCGCGCGAACGCGGCGCGGGTCAGCCAGCGGTGCGCGTCGTACTCGCGCCGCGCGATCCGGCCGGGCTTCGCCTCGGCGCGGAAGACGTGCAGAGCGAGAGTCCGGTGCGTGAACTGGTGCTGCAGCGCGCCGAGCGGTGCGCTGCCCGCTAGCGCGAGACCCAGCTTCTCGCGCAGTGCGCGCTCGAGCGCACGCTCGGGCGGCTCCGCCGGCGTGAGCTCGCCGCCGGGTAGGTCCCACAGACCGCCCAGCAGACCCTCGGCCGGCCGGCGCACGGCGAGCAGCTTGCCGCTCCGGAACACGAGCGCCGCGGCGGCCTCGATGCGTTTCGGCGCGGCCGCCTTCTTCTTCACGGGCAGCGCCTCCGGGTCGCCCGCCGCGAGGGCGCGGCAGTCCTCGCGCACCGGGCAGAGCGGACACTTCGGCGCGCGCGGCGTGCAGATCAAAGCCCCCAGCTCCATCAGCGCCTGATTCAGGTCGCCGGGACGCGGGCCGCGCGCGAGCGCCTCGGCCTCCGCCCACAGCCGCTTCTGCGTGGCGGGCGCCGTGGCTTCATCGCGAAGTTCGAGCAAGCGCGCGAGCACGCGCGCGACGTTGCCGTCGACGATGGGCGCGGGACGGTCGAAGGCGATCGAGGCGACGGCTCCGGCCGTGTAGCGCCCGACGCCGGGCAGCGCGCGCAGCGCGCCGACGTCGCGCGGCAGCTCGCCGCCGTGCTCGCTGGCGAGCTGGCGCGCCGCCGCGTGCAGATTGCGCGCGCGCGAGTAGTAGCCGAGCCCGCTCCAGAGCCGCGTCACCTCGTCGGGCTCGGCGTCCGCGAGCGCGAGCACGGTCGGAAAGCGCGCGAGGAAGCGCTCGTAGTAGGGGATCACCGTCTCGACGCGCGTCTGCTGGAGCATCGTCTCCGAGAGCCAGATCG
>CAYWRY010000231.1:2071-4921 GCA_964460485.1 uncultured Spirochaetales bacterium | reverse complement strand
CTTCAACATCCCGTTGAACAAGGAGACGCTCGCTCTCCGTGCGGGTGTCACCTACAAAAAGTCGGACGGCTTCTGGAATAACAGCTTCACTGGTGAGGATCGCGGCGCCATCGACTACATCGCCTCGACCGTCAAGCTGCTGTTCCAGCCGACGGAACAGTTCAGCGCCGTTCTGAGTTACGACTGGATCCGGGACCGCGGGGACATTCCGCCGCAGGATGCGCTCTCGGATGGCGACGATCCGTGGATCAACCGATCGGATCGCAATCCCAAAGAGGCGCAGTTCTACGATCTGTCCCTGCCGAGCCTCGAGGTCAACTGGGAAACGGAGCTCGGCACATTCACCTCGATCTCTGCGTACTGGAACAGCCGCGACCTGGTGTTCCAGGACTTCGATGGCGGCGTGTACAACGCCGCCAACACGCAGCTCAACGACCCCAACGAGCCATTCGCACGCTTGCACACGCGCCGCCACCAGTTCTTCGACGTGTTCTCGCAGGAGCTTCGCTTTGCGGGCGACGCGATGGATGGCCGGCTGCAGTACGTGACGGGCTTCTACTTCACAGACGAAGACATCGACTTCCAGCAGAAGACCGAGATCATTTTGCAGGTCACCATCCCAATCCCGTTCCTCGGTGCCGGGGGTCTGTGCCCGTTGATCGACCCGACGTGGTCCAACGGCCCGGAGAGCCTCTCAGCGCCCGGCAACCAGCTGTGCATATTCGCGCCAACCTACACTGTGCAGACCTCGGGTCAGGAAACGAACTCGTACGGCGTCTTCGGGTCGCTCGGTTTCGACATTTTCGATTGGTGGAACGTCACCGGCGGCTTGCGCTGGATCAAGGAGAAGAAGGAGTTCCAGTCGCGCTTCGCCCCGCTCGTGCCGGACATCAACGGCACGGAGGGCGCGCCGTTCATCACCGTCCCGAAGGTCAGCGATAGCTGGGACGATGTCGTGTTCGAGGCCAGTACGCGTGTCGACATCGCGAAGCTGCTCGAAAGCGATACGCCCATGCAGGCGTACTACCGGTACGCCGAGGGCTTCCGCAGCGGCGGCTTCAGCATTCGCGCCACGGATCCGCTGCGCGCGCCGTTCGATCCGGAGGACACGACGACCCACGAGCTCGGCTTCAAGTCGGAGCTCTTCGACGGGCGCTTCACCTTCAACGTGGCGGGCTTCAAGTCCGATCTCGAAGGCGCACAGTTCAGCTCGATCATCACGATCCCGACGCCGCCGGGCACGAACACGCTGATCTTGAACCACGGGACCACGGAGCTCTGGGGCGCCGAGCTGGAGACGCGCTTCGAGATCACCCAGGACATCGCGGCGTACTTCACGTTCGGGTATCAGGGGGGAGAGCTGCTCGATTCGCTGCAGAACCCGGAGGATCTGCCCGATCCGACCAACCAGAACTTCCCGCGGCCGCCGGGCCCGCCAATCGACGTCGCGTGCTTTCCAGCAGCGCCGCAGCCGTGCAGCCGCTCGGGCTTCGACTTGTTCCGCCAGCCCAAGTTCGCGTGGACACTGGGGTTCACCTACGGCCTCGACATCGGCCCGGGCCGCGCCGTCGCGGACGTGCGCTGGAAGCGCACGGACGACTACGTGCTCGGCGCGTTCGGCGGCACGCCGCTTTACCAGAGCAAGTACGACATGTTCGAAACGAACCTCGCGTACACCTGGAACTGGGGTGAGCGCGAACTGCGCGCTGCGTTCGTCGGCAAGAATCTGGCGAACGAGAAGTACATCGACCTGATTCTCTTCCTTGGTGCCGGCGGCTTCCAGAACTGGGGGGCGCCGCGCTACCTCGGTGTCGAGTTCGGGATCGACCTCTAGGCTACCGAGAGCTCCGCGCACAGCGGCGGGAGCCCCACGGGCTCCCGCCGCTCGTGCTCCGGCGCCCCGCTCTCGCGGGGGACGACCCGGTCGCACGCAGCCACGACTCGCTGGCGCGAGGCCGCTAGAAGGCTGTTTCGGCCGGTCAGAGCGAAAGCGCCGCGGCAAAGGGTCCAAGGCGTCGCGCGCTCGAGGAGGTCGCGACGCACGCGATCACGACGGTCATGCATCCAGCACAAACTCGAAGCGCGGTGAGCGGGTCGAACGTGTCGACGAGGAAGCCGGTGAGGGCCATGCCGGCAGCGCGCGGGTTGGCCGTTCGCGATCAGCAGCCGGTAGAAGTTCACGCCCTCGTCGCGCAGGGGATCGCACTCGTTCACGCTGATCACGACCGGCGGGAGGCCCCTCACGTCGCCCGCGGTCGCGAAGCCCGGCCATGCGAGCGGGCGGCGTTCGAACGCCTCGATGCTGTAGCCCATGGCGCCGCGTGTGTCGTGCAGCTCGAGCAGGACGCGCTCGCTGTCGATTTTCAGGCCCTTACAGGGCGCGATCGTCTCGTCGTCCGCAGTTTCGAACATCGCTTGCATCGCGGCCGCCGCCTGCTTCGCGGGCTCGCCGTTCGCCTCCGCCAGTAGCTGTTCGCAGCCCGCGACGTTGCCTTGCGCGGGGAGTTCCCGCTGCCGAACAGCGCCTCGATGCGGGGTCGATGCGGGGGTCGTCGAGGATCCTCGAGGCCATGGGGGGCTCCTTCCGAACCGCGCGACGGCAGCCGAGCCCTCTCGCGCCCTCCAAGATTCCTGTCACATCGGCGCCCCTCGCGCGTCTTCCAGGTTGAACCGAAAGGGGCGGCGTGCGGCGCATCGCGATCGTGGGCGGAGGATTCGCGGGATTCTGGGCGGCTCTCGGCGCGGCGCGCGAGTGCGAGGACGCGGGCGCGCGGCTCGAAGTCGCGCTCGTCTCGCGCGCGCCCGAGCTCGTGCTGCGGCCGCGCCTCTACGAGGCCGCGCCCGCGCCGG
>CAYWRY010000231.1:0-1971 GCA_964460485.1 uncultured Spirochaetales bacterium | reverse complement strand
CGACCTCGCAGGCCCCCTCGGCGCGGGACCGAGGCCCGCGATCGCCGCAGCGCTCGCGCAGCTCGGCGTCGACGTACGCCTCGGCGCCGAGGTCGCCCGCGTCGACGCAGCGGGCGTGACGCTCGCGGGCGGAACCCGCATCGCGACACGCACCGCGGTGTGGACCGGGGGCCTGCGCGCGAGCCCGCTCACGCAGCAGCTCGGGTTGCCTCTCGGCCCCGACGGCCGGCTCGCGCTCGACGCGTTCCTCCAAGTGCCCGGCGCGCCTTGGCTGTTCGCCGCCGGTGACGTCGGTGCCGCGCAGGCTGCGCCGGGCCAGAGCACGCTGATGTCGTGTCAGCACGCGATGCCGACCGGCTGCGTCGCGGGCCACAACGCCGTGCGCTCCGTGCTCGGGCTGCCGCTCGTGCCCTTCGAGGCGCCGACCTACACGACCTGTCTCGATCTCGGCCGCGCCGGCGCGATGCTCTCCCTCGGCTGGAACCGGCGCGTCGTACACACCGGAAACGAGGCGAAGGTGGTGAAGCGCTTCATCAACGGCACGCTGATCGTGCCGCCGCCTGCCGAGCGCGCGGCGCTGCTGGCCGCAGCGGCGCTCCCTGCGCCGCGCAGCGAGTCCGACATGCTCGCGTTCTTCGCGCAGCTGATCGCGAGCTCGCCGCCGAGCGCCGCATGAAGCGCGCGCCGCCGCGAGTCGCCGACGCGACGGGCGCGCTCGGCGCGCATCACGCGCTCCTCTGGCGCGTCGCGTACCGCATGCTCGGCAGCGCCAGCGACGCCGACGACGTGCTCCAGGAAGTGGCGATGCGCTGGCTGACCGCGGATCGCGGGGCGATCCATCAGCCGCGCGCGTGGTTGATCGCAGTGTGCTCCCGTCTTTGCATCAGCCAGCTGCGGCGGACGAAGCGCGCGCGCGAGGCGTACGTCGGCGCCTGGCTGCCCGAGCCCGTCGCCGACGAGCGCGAGACTGAGCTCTCGCTCGGCGCACTGCTGCGACTGCAGCGCTTGAGTCCCTCCGAGCGGATCGTGTTCGTGCTGCACGAGGCGCTCGGCCTCCGCCATGGCGAGCTCGCGGCGGTGCTCGGGCGCACGCCGGTCGCCTGCCGTCAGGCGCTCGCGCGAGCCCGGCGCAAGCTCGCCGCAGCCAGCGGAGCGCGCGCGCTCGGAACGGCACGGGAGGGGCGCGTCGAGGCCTTCCGCGCCGCGCTCGCGGATGGTGACGCGCGCGCGATCGCCTCGCTGCTTGCGGACGACGCCCTGCTGTTGTCCGACGGCGGCGGCCGTGTGATCTCCGCGCTGCGGCCGATCGTCGGCGGCGATCGCATCGCGCGTTTCTTCGCGGGCGTGCTGCGCAAGGCGCGGGGCATTCGCGCGATCGAGCCGCGCCGCATCAACGGCGCGGCGGGTCTCGTACTCGCGACGCACTCGGCGCCCTTCGCAGCGATCGCGTTCGAGGCGGGGCCGAGCGGCGCGATCGCGCGCGTGCTCGTGGTGCGCAACCCCGACAAGCTGCGCGCCTTCGCGCCCGCATAGCCGAAGCCCGCGCTGCGTCGCGCGGCGCTAGTGCGCCGCTCCACCCCCTCCTCGCTCACACGGGGTCGCGGCTGCGGGCTGAGTTCGTCACAACGACGTTCTCGGCGGCGAGAAGCTCGCTGATTTTCCGATCCCCCACGGCGGTCGTGGTGGTCGCTGCCGGCGGCGAACACGCTCGATCCCGTCACCTCGCACTTGCCGCGCTTGTTGTGAGAACGGCTCGACGATCTCGGCATCGACTTCGCGGCGCTCTGAGTTCCCATCCCTGCAGCTTGCGTGGGTCGGCCTCGGTGAGGCGCAACCTCGACCTCACCTGCCCGGGCTCCTCGCTTTCCGCGGGGTAGGGGCCTCGCCTCGTCGCCCGCTCAGTACCGGAAGCGCAGCTGCAAGAGGATCTCCCGGCCCAGCGAAGTCGTCGTCACGCGGTCCTGCAGTCCG
>CAYWRY010000230.1:0-4948 GCA_964460485.1 uncultured Spirochaetales bacterium | reverse complement strand
CAGCGAGCGCGTGCGCTGGGTGGGCCGCGTGGGAGCGATTCTCTGGGAACGCCTCGCCGTGAACGACGAGCACGGCGACCGCATCGACCGCAGCTCCACGCGCGACGCCGCGTTCTTCGCGCGCCTCGAGCTGCAGACGCGATTCTGAGCGCGGCGCGACTCGACGCTCGGCTGCCGTCCGACGAGCCGCCCGCCCGCGCGCCGGCCGGGCCTCACGCCGCGTGATCGCGAACCAGCAGCACCGTTGCCGCGCACGGCCCGTGCGCGCCGAGTACCAGCGCCTGCTCGATGTCGGCGGTCTTGGAGGGGCCCGCGAGGAACCAGCCGAAGGCCGACGCGGTCGTGTCGACGCGCGCGTAGGCGTCGTGGAGCGAGCCGACCAGCGCGCGCTCGGGAACGACCAGCACGAGGTGCTCGGCGAGCAGCGCCGCGGCGCGCTCGAGGGGCGAGCTCGGCGCGTGCCACACGGCGCCGTTCTCGGCGACCGCGAGGGTGCCGCGCAGCACCGCGAAGTCGAGGAGCGCGAGAGAGTGCGGCTCCGCTGCCTCGCACGCGACGCCGCGCGGCGCGATCTCGGGCAGCGCCGACCACACGTGCGTGGCGTTCGCGAAGCCGGGGATCGCGCCGATCGCAGCGCTCAGATCGCCGGCCGCGCAGCGCGCCAGCACGCCGCCCGCGGCGGCCAGGCTCGCGGCGAAGGTCGGGGCGCTCGCGCTCAGGGCGGGCGGCGCGTATGCGTGGCGCGCAGCGCTGCTGCGCGGGATCGCGGCAGTCGCCGCTCTCAGCGCCGAGAAGATCGAGTCGCGACTCGCGTCACTCACGGGAGCGCCTCCGCCGCGCGTAGAGCGAGCGGAAGCTCCCGCGCGGCAGCGGCGGCAGCTCGCGGCCGCGCGCCCAGGGCGCGGCGAGGGGCGCCAGCCAGCGCGCGGGCAGGGCGCGGCTCAGCGCGCGCGCGACGCCGCCCGCCAGCGCGAACAGGGCCGGCCGCTCCAGCACGAGCCGCGCGGCGCGCGCGAGCGCCTTCCGGCCCGCGCCGCCCACACCTCGGGCCGTGAGCTCGCCGCGCCAGGCGAGCAGCTGATGGTGCAGGGGGATCTTCACCGGGCAGACGTCGGCGCACGAGCCGCACAGGCTGCACGCGTAGGGGAGGCTCGCGTGGCGCGCGGCGTCGCGGGCAGGGGCGAGCACCGAGCCGATCGGGCCCGCGACCGCCACGTCGTAGCTGTGCCCGCCACTGCGCCGGTAGACCGGGCAGGTGTTGAGGCAAGCCGCGCAGCGGATGCAGGCGAGCGCCTCCCAGAACGAAGGATGCGCGAGCAGGCGGCTGCGCCCGTTGTCGACGACGACCACGTGCTGCTCGCGGTCCGGCGCCATGGGGCCGTGGTAGTGCGACGTGTAGACGGTGAGCGCCTGTCCGGTCGCCGAGCGCGCGAGCAGGCGCAGGAACACCGGCAGGTCGCTGACGCTCGGCACGATCTTCTCGAGCCCGACGCTCGCGATGTGCAGGCGCGGCAGCGTCACCCCCAGGTCGGCGTTGCCCTCGTTCGTCACCACCACGAAGCCACCGCTCTCGGCGACGGCGAAGTTCGCGCCGGTGATGCCCGCCTGCGCGGCGAGGAAGCGGCCGCGCAGGTCTCGACGCGCGACGCGCGTCAATTCCGTCGGATCCGCGAGCCCCGGCGCGCTGCCCATCTCGCGGGCGAACAGCGCGCCGATCTCCTCCTTTCTCAGGTGGATCGCGGGCATCACGATGTGGCTCGGCGGCTCGCGCCGGAGCTGGACGATGCGCTCGCCCAGGTCCGTGTCGATCACTTCGACGCCGTGGGCCTCCAGGTGCTCGTTGAGGCCGCACTCCTCGGTGAGCATCGACTTGCTCTTCACCACGCGCGTCGCGCCGTGGCGCCGGAGCAAGCCGAGGACGATCGCGTTGTGCTCGGCGGCGTCGCGCGCCCAGTGCACGACTGCGCCGCGCGCTTTCGCGGCGGCCTCGAAGCGCTCCCACAGCTCGGGCAACCGTGCGAGCGCGTCGCGCTTGATCGCGGCGGCCGCTTCGCGCAGCGCCTCCCAGTCCGGCACCGCGTCCGCCGCGCGGTCGCGCTTCGCGCGCACGAACCAGAGCGCCTGATCGTGCCACGTGGTGCGCGCTTCGTCGGCGACGAACGCGGCGGCCCGCTCCGCGTGCGTCGTCACGCCGGGCTCGCCCCGCCCGCGAGGATCTCCGCGACGTGCAGCGCGCGCAGCGCGAGGCCCCGGCGCCGCGCGACGCCCTCGAGGTGCAGCAGGCACGACACGTCGCTGGAGGTCACCACCTCGGCTCCGGCGGCGGCGTGGTCGGCGAGGCGGTCGCGCGCCATGCGGCAGGAGACCGCCTCTTCGGCCACCGCGAACACCCCCCCGAAACCGCAGCACTCGTCGGGGCGCGCGAGCGGCACGAGCAGGAGGCCGGGCACGCGCGCCAGCAGCTCGCGCGCGGGGTCGAGGCGCGCGGGCTCGCGCGTCTCGCTGGGCGCGCCGAGGCGCAGCTCGCGCAGCGCGTGGCAGCTCGCGTGCAGTGCCACGCGGTGCGGGAAGGCAGGCGGCGCAGCCGGCGCGGCTCCACGCGCGTGGAGGAATTCGCACAGCTCGAACACGCGCTCGGCGAGGGCGCGCGCCTCGGCGGAGTCGACTCCGTGCGCGAGGTGCCGCCGCAGCGTGGCGGCGCAGCTCCCGGACGGCGTGACGACCGCGTCGTGGCGCGCGAACGCGCGCACGAAGCGCTGGGCGAGGCGTGCGGCTTCGCCGGGCGCGCCGGCGGTGAGGAGCGCCTGGCCGCAGCAGCTCGGATCGGCGGGACAGTCGACGACCGCGCCGCTCGCCTCCAGCAGCTCCAGCGCGGCGAGGCCCACCGTCGGGCGCAGCTGGTCCACGTAGCACGGCACGAACAGGGCGACGGTCGACATGGGCGTCCCAGCCTACCCTGGCGCGCCGCAGGCGGTCGGGCGGAGCGCTCGCGATCTCGGCCAAGGGTGCGCCTCCGTCGCAGCGGCTCCCGCGAGCCGATACCCTGGCGGCCTTCGCGACACCTGCCTTGCGCGCGGCCTCCCGGCGCACGCGGTCGTCCGCGGGCGAGCGCGGGCGGATCGATCGGGGTCGCAGGAGCGAGGACAGCGCGTGATCGTGGTCGGCCTCACCGGGGGCATCGCATCGGGCAAGTCGACCGTCGCGCGCGAGCTAGCGCGCCGCGGCGCCCGCGTGATCGACGCCGACAAGCTCGGCCACCGCGCCTACGAGCCCGGCACGCAGGCGCACCGCGACGTGATCGCCGCCTTCGGCCCCGAGGTGCGCGCCGCGGACGGCACGATCGACCGCGCGGCGCTGGGCGCGCGCGTGTTCGGGCGTCCCGATCAGCTGAAGCGGCTGACCGACATCGTGTGGCCGGAGATTCGCCGCCTCGCCAAGGCGGAGATCGGCGCGTTGCGCGCTGCCGACCCGCACGCCGTCGTGGTGCTCGAGGCCGCGGTGCTGTTCGAGGCGGGCTGGGAGCCGCTCGTGGACGAGATCTGGGTCGTGGTGGTGGAGCGCGCCACGGCGGTGGAGCGCGCCGTCGCGCGCGGCGGGCTCACGGCCGCGCAGGTGGAGGCGCGCATCGACGCGCAGCTCTCGAACGACGAGCGCCGCCGGCGCGCGCACGTGGTGCTCGACAACTCCGGCGACGAGGCCGCCCTCGTGCGTCAGCTCCATGCGCAGTGGCGGCGCGTGCAGGCAGCGGCGGGGGCGCCCGCGTGATCCTCGACCTGCACAGCCACTCGGTGAAGAGCGACGACGGCCGCGCCCAGGTCGAGAACTACTGCCTGTGGATCGTGAAGCGCGAGCTCGAGCTCGACGGCTTCGTGCTCACGGAGCACCGCCAGTTCGACGCCGAATCGGACTACGCGACGCTCGCGCGGCAGTACGGCCTCACGATCCTGAAGGCGAGCGAGGTCGAGACCGAGTACGGGCACGTGCTGGTGTTCGGGGTGACGCCCGCGCTCACCGCGGCCTTCGACTTCCGCGACATTCGCCTGCCCCTCGCTCGCGTGCTCGAAGAGTGCGAGCGGCACGGCGCCGTCGCCGTGCCGTGCCATCCCGGTAGGCCGCGCGTCGGCATGTGCGCCCACGCCGCCGAGAAGGGCGTGCCGCCCGGCGTGCGCATCATCGAGACGCTGAACGGCGGCAGCCGCGGCAGCGAGGACGACGAGGCGCGGGCGATGGCCGAGCGCATGGGCTACCTGGGAATCGGCGGCAGCGACGCCCACATCGTGAGCCACATCGGTCGCTGCGCGACGCGCTTTCCCGGCGACGTGCGCAGCGAGGGCGAGCTGGTCGAAGCGCTGCGCGCTGGGAAGTTCGAGGCGGTGTCGCGGAAGAGTTGACGCCCAGCGCGCGCCCGATCGGCGAAGCGCTCTCTTCACCTTGGCGACCATCTTCCCGACGGCCTGCTCGACCTCCCCGGCAGCCCGGTCGCGCCGAGTGTCGCTACCGGCTCGTGCCGCGTGCGCCTGCGGTCGGGGGCGAGCTTCCCGCGAGTGGGCTACCCGGTTCCCCTCAACCCAGGCCCAGCCGGCGCGTTCGAGGCGACGTCGTGGAAATCGAAGACCTGAGAGCCAGATACCTCAACAAGGAATTCGACGAGCGCGAATTCCCGGTGCGCGCCGAGGCGATGGTCGACTTCGCGACCAGCGTCGGCGAGACGGCGCCCTGGTACACGGACCCGGCCCACCCGAACTTCCGCGCGGTGCCCACCTTCCCGGCACGCTTCCACGGACGCCGCATGCTGCCCGAGGATTTCCCCAAGCTCGGGCTCCCGCTCGACGGCGGGAAGGCGGTCATCCCGCAAGCGCCGATCCGCGCCGGTGTCACGCTGATTGGCAAGAGCCACCTGCACGAGATCTACGAGAAGACCGGCCGCACGGGCCGCATGATCTTCCTG
>CAYWRY010000229.1:0-5033 GCA_964460485.1 uncultured Spirochaetales bacterium | reverse complement strand
CTAGCGCCGCGTGACCTCGCTGCCCTTCGCGCGCGGCGGCGCGGCGCCGAGCGTGCGCTGCTCCAGCGCGAAGCGGACCGGCACGCGCACCCAGCCGTAGAGCGGCGGGAGCTCGCGCGCGTCGCGCGCCCCTTGCTCCGCGGCCGCGTCGAGCAGGGGCCAGCCGCTGCTCTCCAGCGTGGCGATCTCTGCCGCGCGGCCAGCCGCGTCGACGCGGAACTGGATGCGCGTCACCCCCTGGAGGCCGCGCTCGCGCGCCGCCTGCGGGTAGACCACGGCGTCCTGCACGCGCCGGCGAATCTGCTCGAGCCGCTCGGCCGCGCTAGGCGCGCTGGGCACGAGGTCGATCTCCGTAGGCGGCTCGCCTGCGCGCAGGGGGGCCGCCGCCGCGGCGAACGCCACGGCGGCGGCGATGACGAAGTGCGAGCGCCTCATCGCTCGAGCGCGATCCGCGCCATCGCGGCGAAGTTGCGCTCGGGTGCCGGCCAGTAGCCGATGCCGGAGAACGCGCTGATGCCGCCCCACTCGGCGTAGTGGCGGTTGGTGAGATTGCGGCCGTGGGCCTCGAGCAGCAGCGTCAGGCCCTCGCGCAGCTCGCTCTGCCAGGCGACGCGGGCGTCGTAGGTCGCGTAGCTCGGCAGGAAGTCGCTGGGCGACTCCACGTCGTTCACGAGGCGGCGCTCGCCCACGTAGCTCGCGTGCACGCTCGCCTCGAAGCCGAGCGGCAGCGTCGCGCGCAGGCCGACGTTGCCGCGATGCTTCGGCGTGATCGGGAGCTGCTCGCCGGCGAACCCGACGCGGCTGTCCTCGCGCACCTCCACGTCGTCGTAGGTGTAGGCGGCGTAGAGCTCGAGCCACTCGAGCAGCGGCAGCGCGCCGCTCAGCTCGACGCCGCGGTGGCGCACCTCGCCGACGTTCGTGTTGACCCCTGGGAAGAGCGGTGCCAGCGGGTTCGGCGCGAGCGGGTCGAAGAAGATCTCGTCGCGCACGCGCATCTGGTAGAAGACCGCCGCCGCGCGCAGGCGCTCCCCGCTCCACTTCGCGCCCAGCTCGTAGCCCTTCGAGCTTTCCGGGCGCAGCGTCGGCGCGAAGCCGTAGGAGCCGAAGGCCTCGTTCAGGTTCGGGAAGCGAAAGCCCTCGGAGTAGCTCGCGTAGAGCGAGCCCGGCTGCGCGAAGCGCCAGGTGAGCGCGACGCGCGGCGACCACTCCTCGTCGTCGAAGTCGCAGCGCAGCGCCGGGCACTCCGGGAGCGGCGCCGACAGCACGCCCTCGAGGTCCGAGTCGTCGAAGCGGACGCCGGCGGAGAGCAGCCACGCCTCGGCGAGCGTCACCTCGGCCTGGGTGAAGACGCCGAGCACGCGCCGGTCCGCGCGATTCGAGGCGAACGTCGACGTGGTGTCGTAGTCCTCCTTGCGAAACTCGGCGCCGCCGAGCAGGCGCACCGGCAACCGCCCCAGCTCGAAGTCGCGCGAGAGCTGAAGGTCGAGGCCGCCCATCGTCTGGCGATCTCGCGAGCCGAAGGCGAAGAACGGCGACTCGAACGCGTTGCGCGAGCCCGAGCGCCGGAAGTAGGGCACCGCGCGCAGGGAGATCTCGCCGGGCAGGTTCAGCGCGAGCACACCCTGCACGAAGCGCTCGCGCTCGCGTCCCTGGTCGAGGTTGGGCCCGGCGACCTCGCCATCGCGATCCGCGTACGCGGTGAAGAGCGCCCCCGGCCGCGAGCGCTCGGTCGATGCGTACCCTCCGGCGAGCCCCACGCGCCCGAGATCGCCGAGGTCGAGCCCGAGGTCGAGCTGAACGCGCTTCGCATTGTAGTCGGAGGCGCCGCTCAGCGGGCTCGCGTCGCTGCGGTCGGGCTTGGTGCGGAAGCCCGCCGTGTCGTCCCAGGCCGCGAACAGGCCGACGGAGAGCGCTCCGAACGCGGTGCTCAGCGAGGCGTCGGCGTGCTCCGTGTCGAAGCTGCCGCCGCCGCCGCCGAGCGACGCGCGCGTCTTTTCGCTCGGCTGGCGCGTGAAGATCTGGATCACGCCGCCGATCGCGTTGTCCCCGTAGACCGCGCTGCCCGGGCCGCGCACGATCTCGATGCGCTCGACGTTCTCGAGTGGGACGAACGTCCAGTCGGTGCAGCCGGTGTCGGGCTCGTTGGCGCGGCGTCCGTCGATCAGCACGAGCGTGCGACAGCCGTTGCCGCCGCCGTTCTGGAAGCCGCGCGCCTCGACTCCGAAGCCCTCGGGGTTCGTGGTCGTGTTCGTGACGAACACGCCGGCCTGACGGCGCAGCAGGTCGGGGATGCTCGCCGCGCCGCTGCGCGCGATGTCCTCCGCGCTCAGCACCGTCACGTTCGCCGGCACGTCGAGCGGGTTGCGCTCGCCGCGGGTTGCGGTGACCGAGACTTCGCCCACGTCGCGCACGACGACGGGCGGCGCGGCGGGAGCCGCTGGAGTGGGGCCGGCGGCAGGAGGCGCGCTCGCCTCCTCGGCGCGCGCTGCCACGGCGCCCGCGAGAAGAAGGGCAATCAGACCGAGCGCGGTCGAACGAGAGGAAAGGCCGCTCGCGCGCGCGCAGCGTTTGCGCGCACGGGGAGCGACGGGTGCCGGCGTCATCGAGGACTCCTCGCACCCTTCGCGAGATGTCCGGGGATGACGCGAGAGCGCGAGCGCGCGAGCGCCCGGTTCGACTCGGCCGTCACCGCACCGCTCTCTTTCGCGAAGAGCAGTTGCAGATTCCGCCGCCCGGGCAGGTCTCCTGGCTCTCGGATCATCGCCCTCGCGACGCCTTCCCGATCCGGCTCCTCGCCGGGCCAGTGGCTCCGTGTCGCGAACGCTCCCCGATCACAGTGGCGCGACCGCGGCCGATTCTCACGGCCTTCCCTCGAGGCTCCGCTCACCCTGAGCGCAGCGACCCGAGCAGCGCGGCACGGGTAGCAGCGCGCGGAGCTTGCGGTCAAGCGGAAGCTGCCGGCCGGGTTCGCCGCGCCGGCGACTACGCGGCCGGCAGCCGCAGGTCCGCGAACGCGAAGCCGTCGCGCTCCACGACGCCGGCGACGGCGATCGGCACCGGGCGCGCGAACATGGGGCCGTCCCAGGCGAAGCTGTGGAACTCGCCGTGCTCGCCGCACGGGTCGACGTCGGCGGGAAGCTCGGCGAGCAGCGGCGCGTCGAAGGCGCGGCCTGCAAAGCGGGCGGGCAGCTTCGCGCAGTCGACGCAGGCGAGCGTCGCGCGCAGCCCGGCCGCGACCATCTCGCGCGCGAGCGCAGCCGTGTCCGCGCCGAACAGCGGGAAGAGAGGGGCGATGCCGGTGCCGGCCATCATGCGCTCGCGGTACGCGCGGATGTCGGCGAGGAACAGGTCGCCGAAGGCGATCGCGTCCACGCGCTCGGCGCGGGCGCGCGCGATCGCGGCGGCCATGCGCTTCTCGTACTCGGCGTTGCTGCACGGCGCGGGCAGCGGAACGCGCCAGAGCGGGAGGCCGACGGCGTTCGCCTGGGCCGCGAGCAGCGCGTCGGGCACTCCGTGCATCGCCACGCGCCCGGCGCTCTCGTTCAGCGTTGTGAGCAGCCCCACCAGCTCGACGCCCGGATCGCGGCGCAGCACGCGCAGCATCCAAGCGCTGTCCTTGCCCGAGCTCCAGGAGACGAGCACGCGACGCCGGCTCATGGGCGCCACCGCGCCAGCCGCGCGCGCGCGTGGGGCGGATGCACTTCGGGATGGAGCGCGTGGGCGAGCAGCTCGAGGCTGTCCACGAGGCTGGGGCCGGGACGGCTGAAGAAGCCGTGGCCGTCGGCGATCCAGACGCGCCCGGCGCGCACCGCGGGCAGCGTGCGCCAGAGCGGATCGCTCGCGAGCGCCGCGAGGTCGCGCGCAGCGCGTGCCTCGTCGAGGCCACAGCATGCAACGAGCACGACCTCGGGTGCGGCGTTCGCCACCTCGCGCCAAGCCAGCGTGCGCGACGCGGCGCCCTCCTTGCCGACGACCTCCTCGCCTCCCGCGAGGCGCACCAGCTCCGGCCCCCAGTGCCCGCACGAGAACGGCGGATCGAGCCACTCGAGGTACGCGACGCGCGGCCGCTCGGCGACGCGCGCGCTGCGCGCCGCGACGGCGTCGACGCGCGCGCGCAGCGACACGACGAGCGCGCGCGCTTCAGGAGCGGCGCCGATCGCTTCGCCGACGTGGAGGATGCCGGCGAACGACGACGCGAGGCCGTGGGGCGTGAGGCTCACGGTGCGCACGCCGGCTCCCAATACCTCCGCCAGCGCGAAGGCCGAGCGCTCGTCCACCGCACACACGTCGCACAGGCCCTGCGTCACGATCACGTCCGGCGCGAGCGCGCGAACGAGCGCCTCGTCCAGGTGATAGAGCGGGTCGCCGCGCCGGGCGGCGCTGCGCACGAACTCGTCGATCGCGCGGCTCGCGCCCGCCCGCGGCACGTCCGTGCGCGTCACGCGCGGCAGCGCGGCAGCGCCCGGCGGCGCATCGCAGGAGTGCGTGATTCCCACGATCTCGCCGCCGCGCCCGAGTGCACACACGATCTCGGTCGCGCTCGGGAGCAGCGAGACGATGCGCACGCGCCTACCCGCTCGCCGGCGCGGGGCGGCCGGCGTGGGCTCGGCGCTCCGCCCAGGCGAGCGCGCCGAACAGCGCGCCCGCGTAGGCGAGGTCGCCGAGCAGGCCGCGCGCGAGCAGCGGCAGCCCGGCGGCATAACACGCGGCGAGACCCGCGAGGGTGGGCGGGTACGTATCCAGCTGCGCCCAGACCGCGAAGTTCGTGATCGCGAAGAACAGCAACGCGCTCGCCACGCTGGCGGCGCCGACACGTGCCGCGCTGTGCCGGCCGCGCAGCGTCCAGCCGAGCGCGACGGACAGCGCCCAGCTCGCGAGCACGGCGGGCAGCAGCGGATGGAATGCGCCGAAGTCGCCGGTCGCCGCGCTGCGCGCGAGGCTGGCGAGCGCGAACGCGCCGAGCGTCGCCGCGAAGCTGGCTGCGCGCGAGGCGAAGCAGGCGCCGCCGAACAGCGCCATCGCGCCGATGGGCG
>CAYWRY010000228.1:0-5076 GCA_964460485.1 uncultured Spirochaetales bacterium | reverse complement strand
TCGCGGCGACTCCGCTGCCGGCGACCTGGAGCGGGAGCGGCGAGGCGCTCGAGGGGCGCAGGCTCGGCGACTACCTGCATCCCGAGGATCTGGAGCGCGCAGACCGAGTCCTGGGTGGCGGCGCGTCGAGCGCGAGCTTCGAGCCCGCGCTGTTCCGCTGGAGGGCGGTGGGTGGAGGCTGGCGCTGGGTGGAGACGCGCTCGGTCGCCTACACGCCAGAACGAGGAGAGACGCGCTTCATCGCAGTCGGGCGCGACGTCACGGACGAGTTCCGCTCGGCGCTCGGCGCCCTAGACGAAGCACCGAACGAGAGCGAGTTCTCGCTCGCGGAGGGCAACCTCGCGGTCCTCGCCGGAGGAATCGCGCACGACTTCAACAACTTGCTGACCGTCGCGCTCGGGGTGACCGACCTGATCGCAGAGCAGCTTCCGCCCGATTCCCCAATGCGCTCGCCGCTCGCGGAGGTCGTCACGGCCAGCCGCCAAGCGGCCGATCTCGCGCGCCAGCTCCTCGGCATCACGAACCGCCGCAAGCTCAATCAAGTGCCATGCGACCTGAACGCTGTGATCGGCGAGGTCTCGGGCCTGCTGCGCAGCGCAATCCCGAAGAGAGTGCGCCTCGAGTTCACGCCGAGCCCGAAGCCGCTCTGGATCGTGGCCGACGCGGCACAGCTCCGCCAGGTGCTGCTGAACCTCGTGACCAACGCCGGCGAGGCGATCGGCTCGCGCGCCGGCTCGATCGCGATCCGGACCCACAGCTTCCCTGAAGGGAGCGCGGCCAGTAACGCGCGCTTCGCCGTCGTCGTGGTGCGGGACGACGGGCCGGGCATGGACGCCGAGACCCGCCGGCGGATCTTCGAGCCTGCATTCACCACCAAGGCGACGGGTCACGGGCTCGGGCTCGCCGTGGTGCGCAGCGTGATCGATCGCCACAAGGGCTGGATCGTGGTCGAGGCAGCCCCCGAGCGCGGCACCGAGTTCCGCATCGGCTTTCCGCTGCTCGCCGAAGAAGTCGCGACGTCGGAGCGCCGCATCCAGAGCGAGCTGTTGCTCGCGCCGCGGCCCGGCGGCGGCAGCGTGCTGATCGTCGACGACGACGACAACGTGCGCCGCGTGAGCGCCACCATGCTGCGCCTCGCGAACTTCAGCGTGTACGAGGCGGCGAACGCGGAAGCGATGCGGGAGATCCTGCGCTCGGGCGTTCGGCTCGACTGCGCGGTCGTCGACTTGGTGATGCCAGACGCGGACGGCCTCGTGCTGGTCGACGAGCTTCGCCGAGCGCAACCCGGGCTCGAGGTGGTGATCTGCTCTGGCGCGATCGAGCGGCTGCCGCAGCGCGGCGACCTCGAGCTGATCGAGAAGCCCTTCCGCTACGCACAGCTGATCGAGACGGTCTGGCGCTGTATCGACCGGTCGCGTCTCAGCGATAGGCCGCCGCATCACGACTCGTAGAGCCGCAACACCTCGCCGAGTCGCTCCTCCGCCCCGGCCGCGAGCCGCTCGAGTCCTTCGATCGAAACGTGCGTCGCCTGGGCGTCGCGTTCGAGGTCAAAGGCCTGCTCTGCCTCGCCGAGCCCGGGTGCAAGACGCCGCGCGACGACGTCGGCGACCGCGACCGCGCGGGCGACCGCGAGCTCGTCTTCGCGCGCAGCGAGGTGGTAGGCGTGATGGAAGCGGATGCCCTGCACGATCGTGCGCGGCAGGCGCCACACCTCCGCGATGCGCGCGCCGAGCTCCGCGTGGCTCGCGCCGAGCAGCTCGCTCTCGACCTGGGCGGTCGTGCGCGAGCGTTCGACCGCCAAGCGCTCGATGAAGTCGGCGGCAGCGCTCGTGAGCGTGCGCGACAGCAGCAGCTTGCCGATGTCGTGCAGTAGCGCGGCGGTCGGGCTCTCGGGCGGAGGAGTGAAGCGCAGCGCGACCGGGATCCCCTCGACGGCGAGCGACGCGGCGACCGAGTGACGCCACAACAGGCCCGCAGATGCGCCATAAGGCCGCAAGGATTCGCGCATCGTCGAGTGCACGGCGACCGCGACGGCGATCGAGGTGACCGTGCCGATGCCGAGCCGCCCGATGGCTTGGCGCAGCGTCGCGACCTGCCCCATGGACGCGTGCGCGGCCGAGTTCGCGAGGCAGAGCGTTCGACCGGCGAGAATCGGATCGAGCGAGATCGCCGCGAGCACGTCGTCGATGTGCCAGTCGCTCTGGTGGAGCACGGCGAGTAGGCGCGTCGCGCTGGGCGGCAACGCGGGAAGCTTCTCGATCGCCTGCGCTATCTCGGTGTTCGTCAGCTGCGGCAGCGCGGGCGGCTTCTCCGAGCGGTCGTGCACTTTCGTTGCCTGAGCCGCCACGATGCTCCCTCGCTCTCTCCTCGGGTCCCTGCGGCGCGCGCAATCTCCGCATTTCTACCGAGTTCGCTGCCGTTAACTGCGAGAGAGAGAGAGAGAGAGAGAGAGAGAGACGGGGCCGGGCAGCGCGGACCCCGGCCCGCGAGGTGCCTACGTTGCGGTCGGGATCTCCACCGAGTCCTCCAGGTAGATCTCGAGTTCGGCGATGGCCACGTCGTGCAGCCCGAGCAGCTGCGCCTCGCGCGTCGCTGCGAGCTGCAGCTCGCGCTCGGCGACCATGCCGAAGCCCAGTCGATTCGCAGCCTGATCCACCAGGCGGACGATGGCGAGCAGCCGATCATCCGGCGGGAACTCCGCGTCGTGGTGATGCTCGATCACGCGCACGTAGACTTCCGGGAGGTTCCAGCCCCGAGCGAGCGTGGCTCCACAGCGCGCGTGGAGCGAGTCGAGCATCTCGGTCACGAGCTTGGCCGCCGGTCGGAAGTCGGCGCGCGCCTTCCGCAGGTCGTCGATCACGCGTACCACGAGCAACTTCCCGATGTCGTGGACGAGTCCGGCCAAGAACGCCTCGCTGACTGGCACGCCGCCACCCAGGCGCTGGGCGAGCCACTGGCAGCCGAGCGCCGTCGCGAGCGTGTGGCGCCAGAGCGCGGCGACGATGGGCTGCAGCTCGTTCGCGGAGACGCGATAGGCCCGCTGTTGCGACACGACCAGCGCGAGCCTCAGCACTTGCTCCATGCCGAGCCGCACCAGCGCCTGATGGATCGTCTTCACTTGCGCAAGCCCGCCGAAGAAGCTCGAGTTCGCGAGCCGTAGCACGGCGCTCGCGATCGCGGGGTCGCTGCCGAGCAGGTTCACCAGCGGCTCCGCGGTATCGGGAGGTGCCGCCAGAACTTGCTGCAGCCGCTGCGCAGTGCCCTCGAACACCGGCAGCTTGGTCTTTCCGCTCGCGATCTGGGCCTCTACGAGCGAAACGAACGACGTACTCATCTCACTCCTCCGAACAGCGCCTGAAGCTGGGTCACGGGCCGCGGGCGATCGAGGCGCGGCACGTTGGCCACAACCTCTTCCACGGTCGTGAGGCCGGCGGCGACCTTGCCGATGGCGTCCTCCAGCAGCGACACCAGGCCCTTCTCGCGGCTGGTCTTGCGGATCTCGTAGGAGGGCCTGCGTTCGAGGATCGCTTCGCGGATCTCCTCATCGAGCAGCAGCAGCTCGAATACGCACACGCGGCCCTTGTAGCCCGTTCGGCGGCAGGCTGAGCAGCCGCGCCCCTTGCGCATGCGCGCACCGTCGAGGCCTCCCGCGACGTAGCCCAGGTGGCGCAGGTCCGCGGATCTCGGCTCGTAGGGCTGTGCGCAGTTCTCGCACACCCTTCGTAACAAGCGCTGCGCCAGCACGCTCACCACTGTCGAGGAGATCAGGAAGGCCTCGATCTCCATGTTCAGGAGGCGGACTAGGCCGCCGATAGTGTCCTCGGTGTGGAATGTGGAGAGTACCTTGTGGCCCGTCAGTGCTGCCTGGATCGCGGCGCCTGCAGAGAAAGTGTCGCGGATCTCGCCGATCACGATCACATCGGGATCCTGTCGCACGATGTGGCGCAGCGACTCTTCGTAAGTTACGCCGAGGTCGGGTTTGAGCGAGCACTGTGCGACACCGTCGATCAGATACTCGGCAGGGTCCTCCGAGGTGATGATCGCGTTGGTGCCATCGTTCAAGTAGTTGACGCAGCCGTAGAGTGTCGAGGTCTTGCCCGAACCGGTCGGTCCCGTGATCAGGATCACGCCGCTCGGCCGATCGAGCGCATCCTCCTTGAATGCGCGCAGCATCGCGGGCGGCATGCCGAGCTCTTCGATGGGGATCAGCGAGCGCTCGCGATTGAGGATGCGCAGCACGATCTTCTCGCCGCGCACGGTCACGTAGAACGAGGCGCGCAGGTCGAGCTCGCGATCGCGACGCTTCGCGACAAAACGCCCGCCTTGATGCCGACGGCGCTCGGCGATGTCGGCACCCGCGAGGATCTTCAGCCGGCTGGCCAGCATTGGCGCGATCGCGATCGGTAGGTCCTTGTAGTTCACGAGCGCGCCGTCTGCGCGAAAGCGGATGCGCAGGCGGTCGGCGAGCGGCTCGATGTGGATGTCGCTCGCGTCCCACTCGAGCGCGGCATCGATGATGCTGTCGACCGCGGCGACGACCACGTGCTCGTCCGACGCCGCGGCCACGACGCCTGCGCGACGGCCTGCGATCACTTTCGACCACGCCAGCTCGATCGAGCGCGGCGTCGCGAGCGCGACGCTCACTCGCAGGCGGTCGAACGCCGCGTCCGCCGCTGCGCGAGCCGACTCGTCGAGCGGATCCGCGAACGCAACCAGTACGCGATCATCCTCGCGGCGCAAGGGCACGAAGCGGTGCGTCTTGCCCACCTCGATGGGCACCGCGCGCGCGACCTGCGGATCTATCGTCTCGAACTCGGCATGCACGACGGGCGCGCCCAGCAGCAACGAGAGCGTCGCCAGCAGCTGCTCCTCCGAGATGAGGTCTTGCTCGAGCAGGATCGTCCCGAGGCGCTTGCCGGGCTGCGTACGCTGTTGAGCGAGCGCGCGCTCGAGTTCGTCCGGCGTGAGCTGACCTTTGTCGACGAGGACTTCGCCGAGCCGCACATCCTTGGGGGCCGAGACGATCGCCTCGTCGACGATGTGATCGTCCACGAGGCCGAGCTCCTTCAACACCGC
>CAYWRY010000227.1:0-5101 GCA_964460485.1 uncultured Spirochaetales bacterium | reverse complement strand
TCAGCCGAAAACGCACGCCGCGATATGCGAGCCAGCTGCGAAACCGCTCGAAGCGAAACCCGTCCGGCGTCAGCCGAACGTCCGCGCCCAGCGGCATGTCGTCAGCCGTCGCCCGCACGCGGTCCGGCGCGACCCACTCCATGAACATCCGCCGCTCGAAGCTCCAGCCCGACGCCATCGCGAACTCCTCGCGCACGATCCAGATCGCGTCGCTCAGCCACTCGCCCGTACCCGTGATGTGCACCGCCTCGCGGCGCAGCACGAGGCGCGCGGGGCCGCGCGGGATCAGCTCGCCTTCGCCGCGCCAGGTGCCCGCGAAGAGCCGGTGCGGATCGACGCTCGGGGCGGCGTGCGTCACGCCGCGGCGTTCTCGCCCGAGAGCGAGACCGGCCGCTGCTGCCCGCGCGTGAGCCGGCGGATCAGCGGCGTTGCGATGAAGGTGCTGGCGATCGCCATCAGCACGAGCTTGGTGAACATCGAGGGCGGCAGCACTCCCAGGTCGAGGCCGATGTTCAGCGCCACCAGCTCCATCAGCGCCCGCGTGTTCATGCAGGTGGCGATCGCGAGCGCGTCGCGGGCGGGAATGCCCATGGCGCGCGCGCCCACATACACGCCGCCGAGCTTGCCGGCGAAGGCGATCGCGACGACGGCGGCGCACAGCAGCCACTCCTGCGCGTCGTCGAGCGAGCCGACGTCGGTGCGAAGGCCGGTGTAGGTGAAGAACATGGGCAGGAGCAGCGTGTTCACCAGCGGCGACATGCGCCGCTTCCACTCGGCGACGAAGTGCCGGTCGTCGTGCAGCGCGACGCCCACCACGAAGGCCCCGATGATGGCGAAAACGTGCAGGCTGCTGGTGATCGAGGCCGACGCGAACACGACGACGAGGATCGCCGTCAGCAGGTTCGGCCCGAGCGCTCCCTGCCGGGCGAGACTCGCCGCGACGAAACGCTTCAGGACGGGTCGCACCAGCCAGAATACGGCCGCCAGGTAGGCCGCGAGGCCCGGCACGCGCAGCCCGATCCAGCTTCCGTCGAACTGGCCGCGGACGAGCAGCGAGATCGCGCCGAGCAGCAGCCAGCCGCACACGTCGTCCACGGCCGCGGCGCTGATCGTGAGCGCCGCGAGGCGCGTGTGCGACAGCCCGAGCTCCATGAAGATGCGGCCGAGGATGGGGATCGCGGTGATCGACATCGCCACCGCGAAGAACAGCCGGAAGCCGAGCTCGTCCGGCTTCCCGGTCTCGGGCAGCCGCGCGTGGAAGAAATCCGCGCTGGCGTAGCCGAGGGCGAAGGGCACCGCGATCCCGATCAGCGAGATGACGAACACCCGCTCCCGCTGGGTCCGCACCACCTCCCCGAACTCGAACTCGAGCCCGATCTGGAACATGAGCAGCACCAGGCCGAGCTGGGAGAGCCCCGTGAAGACGGGCGCGGTGAGGGGAGGGAACAGCCAGGCGAGGGCACCGGGCGCCAGCGCGCCGAGCAGCGAGGGGCCCAGCAACAGACCGGCAAGGATCTCGCCCGAGACATCCGTCTGCCCCAGCCGGCGAGCCGCCGCGGCGACCACCCGCGTGGCGATTAGGATGGCGACGAGCTGGAGCAGCAGGTGGAGGACCAGCTGCTCCGCCGACGCCCCGACCGGGCTGGGATGCATGGCCCCCCCCACAAGGCGCCGCACCCTACCAGCGGAGTCCCACGGCCGGAAGCGCCCAACTTTCCTCGCGACCCCTCTAGCCGGCTCCGAATCGGCCGATGAGACCGGGCATGTCCGATGCGCAGACCGGCGACACGACGCGCACGTTCGTCTTCGAATCGACCCAGGACGAGTCCGCGCCCTGCCTCGTGATGATCCGCGGCCCCCAGCTCGGGCTGCGGGTGCAGCTCCCGGCCGGCGAGACCACGCTGGGCCGCGGTGCCCAGGCCGGCATCGCGATCCGGCTCGAGGGCGTCTCGCGCGTGCACTGCGCCTTCACCGTGTCGAGCGGCCAGGTGGCCCTGCGCGACCTCGGCTCGAAGAACGGCACGTGGGTGAACGGCGACCGCCTGGAGCCGAACCGCAGCGTGGTGCTCGCCAATGGCGCTGTGATCCACACGGGCGACGCGAGCTTTAAGTTCATCGCCCACGGCGACGCGGAGAACGCCTACCACGAAGCCGTCTACCGGATGCTCACCGAGGACGCGCTCACCGGCGTGAAGAACAGGCGCTTCCTGATGGACGTTCTGGAGCGCGAGGTGGCGCGCGAGCACCGCGGCAGCGACGGCGGCCTGGCGCTGCTGCTCGTGGACGTCGACGAGTTCAAGCGCATCAACGACGAGGGCGGCCACGTGTTCGGCGACTACGTGCTGCGCGAGGTCGCTGCGCTGATCTCGCGCCAGGCGCGCCGCACCGACTGTCTCGCTCGCTACGGCGGCGACGAGTTCGCGGTCGTGCTCACGGACACGACGCGCGGCGGGGCCGAGATCTTCGCCGAGCGGCTGCGCGGCCAAATCGAGCTCACCCGCTTCGAGCTGGACGGCGTCACCAAGCCCGTGACGCTCTCGATCGGCGTAGCGCACTGGAGCGAGGAGACCGGCACGTCGGCTGCGCTGCTCCACGCCGCGGACACCGCGCTCTACGCGGCGAAGGCCGCCGGGCGCAATCGCGTCGCGTCGTAGCGGGATGACGCGGCGCGCCGAAGCGAAGCGCGCTCATCCGGCCTGCTGCTCGTGTTGCTGCGCGATCTCCTCGTGCGCGCGGGCCGACGCCTCGAGCCGCCGCGCCTGCGTGAGGCGCTGAGCCTTGAGCGCCGCGATCTGGAACAGCTTGCCACCACCGAGATGCTTCGCAGCCTCGCGCAGTTGCGTCGCGCGGGCCCTTTCGTCCGCAGCGCGCGCACGGTAGTGGCTCGCGATTGCCAGGTGCTCTGCAGGGGAGTCGGCGGAAGCGACGAGCACCGCCTCGAGGGACGCGAAGCTCTCGCCTGCAGCCGGGCCGGCCACCGCTGCCAGCATGAGAGCCGTCAGTGAAAGAACGAGCATGCGAGACATCCAAGGACCTCCTTGTTCGAGTAGTCCTCCGATGTCTCCCCGCGCGGCGCCGTAACAAGGCGCTACTCGTTCACGACCTCGCGCAACTCCGTGACCGTGTAGACCCCGCCCTCGTGGACGACGCGGAAGTCGACCGTCTCGCCGACCTCGACGGTCGCGAGTTGCTCGGGCTTCGCCACGTCAAACTCCATGGTCATCGCTTTCATCAGGCCCGGGATGTCGCCGTGTTCGAGCGTGATCGTGCGGCCGTTCGCGCCGAGCGCGCGCACGACGCCGGTTCCCTCACCCTCGTTCGCCCCTCCGCCGCAGGCCGTCGCGAGCCACGCTATCGCGAGCGCCGTGCTCCACCGACTTCTCATCACGTTCCTCCCGGCTCCGGTCCCGAGCTCGCCCCTGCGCACTGCGGCTCACGCATCGAAGGGCGCCGCGCTCCGGGTCGTAGCCGGAAGGCTCGCGCTCTTCCAGAGCGCGAACAGCGCCGGGTAGACGAGCAGCTCGAGTGCGAAGGAGCTGACCAGGCCGCCCACCATCGGCGCGGCGACGCGCTTCATGACGTCGGCCCCCACGCCGTCGCTCCAGAGCAGCGGCAGGAGGCCCGCGATCATCGCGGCCACCGTCATGAGCTTCGGCCGCAGGCGCCGCGCTGCGCCCTCGACCACCGCCTCCTCGAGGTCCGCCGCGTCGCGCATCGCCCCGCGCGCCGCGCGCTCGCCGTGGGCGAGCGTCAGATAGAGCAGCATCACGACGCCGGTCTGGGCGTCGAGGCCGAGCAGGGCGATCACGCCCACCCAGACCGCCGTCGAGAGGTTGTACCCGAGGGCGAACAGCAGCCACGCGGCGCCAACCAGCGAGAACGGCACCGCGAGCACGACGAGCCCGGTCTCCAGCGCGGAGCCCGTGTTCCAGTAGAGCAGCAGCGCGACCAGGAAGAGCGTCAGCGGCACGACCAGCAGCAGCCGGTCGCGCGTGCTCTCCCAGGCCTGATACTTGCCGGCCCAGGCTACGCGCACGCCGGACGGGAGCGCGACCTCTGCCGCGAGCAGGCGCCGCGCGTCCTCCACGTAATCCACCACCGGCCGCCCCGCGACCCCGAGCGTGATCGTTCCGAGCAGCTCGCCGCCCTCGCTGCGGACGAAGGCGGGGCCCGTGGCGAAGCGCACGTCCGCGAGCTCGCCGAGGGGGATCTGCGCGCCGCGCGACGTGGCGACCAGAACGCGCGCGAGGGCGGCGGGCTCCTCGCGGAAGTCGCGCGCGTAGCGCACCTGAACCGGGTAGCGCGCGCGGCCGTCGATCACCTGCGACGCCACCACGCCGCCGAGCGCGGCCTCGACCGCATCGTTCACCGCCGCAACTGAGAGGCCGTGGCGCGCGAGCGCCTCGCGGCGCAGCGCGACGTCGAGATAGAGGCCGCCGCCGAGCCGCTCCGCGACGGCGCTGCGCGTGCCGGGCACGCGCGCGAGGGCGCGCTCGATGGCGACGCTCGCCGTCTCGATCGTGGCCGCGTCGGGCCCGAAAACCTTGAGGCCCACCTCGCTGCGCAGCCCCGTCGCGAGCATCTCGGTGCGCGTCTGGATGGGCATCCAGAACAGGTTCGACATTCCGGGATAGCGGAGCTTCTCGTCGAGCTCGCGCACCAGCGCCTCCGTGGTGAGCCCGGGCCGCCACGCGTCGCGCGGCTTCAGCTGGATCACGGTCTCGAACATCTCGAGCGGCGCGGGATCGGTAGCGGTCTCGGCGCGGCCCGCCTTGCCGAACACGCGCGCCACCTCGGGGACGCTACGCAGCTCGCGGTCCACGAGCTGAAGGACGCGCGACGCCTCGGTCGCCGACATGCCCGGTGTGCCGGTCGGCATGTAGAGGAGCGTGCCTTCGTCGAGGGGCGGCATGAACTCTCGGCCGAGCGAGAGCGCGACGGGCACGCTCGCCGCGAACAGCACGGCCGCGCCTGCGATCACGCGCCCGCGCCGCCGCACGGCGACGCGCACCACGCGCGCGTAGCCGCGGGCCAGCGCCGCCTGCCAACGCAGGTCGTCCTCGTGGGGGATGCGGCCGCGGATCGCGAGCACGGCGAGCGC
>CAYWRY010000226.1:0-5146 GCA_964460485.1 uncultured Spirochaetales bacterium | reverse complement strand
GTGGAGAGCGTCGCCAAGTTCGCGCGCGAGATGAAGGCGGCGCTGCGGCCCTAGCAGCGCGGCCTCCGGCGATTCATCCGGGCGTGACGCGCGCGTCGCTGCGCCGTGTGAGCAGCGCGTGCAGCTCCCGCACCTGCCGCTCGGTCTCGGCGAGGGAGCCGGAGTTGTCGATCACCCAGGTGGCGAGCGCGCGCTTCTCGTCGATCGGCAGCTGGGCGGCGAGGCGCTGCAGCGCGAACGCGCGCGTGACGCCATCGCGCGCCATCTGCCGGGCGACCTGGGTCTCGGCCGGCGCGTAGACGAGGATCGTCTCTTCGCCCGCATCCGGGCCGGGCGCTTCGCCTGGGGAGGCCGCCCGGCGCACGCGGCCCTCGAATAACAGGGGGTTGTCCATCACCACGAGGGGGGCCCGCGCGGCGCGCGCAGCCTCGAGGCGCCGCAGCATCTCGCGACCGACAGCCGGATGGGTGAGGCGGCCGAGTCGAGCGCGGGCCGAGGGGTCCGCGAACACGCGCTCGCCCATGCGCGCCCGGTCGAGCGAGCCGTCGGGCCGGAGCACCTCCGGCCCGAAAGCGGCCGCGATCTCCGCGAGGAGGGGTGTGCCCGGCGCCTGGAGCTCGTGAACGATCGCGTCGGCGTCGATCACGACGGCCCCGAGCGCGGCGAACAGGCGCGCCACCGTGCTCTTGCCGGTCCCGATCCCGCCCGATAGCCCGACCACCCGCGTCATCGCGCGCAGCATGCTCCAGCGCGCGCCACCCCCGCATCTCATCGAGCTCGGACACCCGCGGGGCGCCGCAGGTAACTCCGCGGAAGCGCGACGGAATCCGCCTTTCGGTGTTTGACCCTCGAAATCCCATCGGATAGGCTGCGCCAGCTTTTTCGCGGGGTTACGCGGCCGCTCGCTGATTCGCAGTCGTCGCGCTGCCGCGCCGGCGCACTTGCCCACGAGTTGCGTTCGGCCGAAGCGCCGCGAACTGGCGAAGGGGGAGCATGGGCGATCCCAAGGCGAAGACGGCGAATGCGGAGAGCGGCGACGACGCGCTCGCGCGCTTGCGCGCCGCGATCGACGCCGTCGACCGCACGATCCTCGCCGAGCTGAACAAGCGCGCCGAATTGGTGAAGGAGGTCGGCGACTTGAAGCGATCCGCCGGCGCCACGGTCTACCGCGCCGCGCGCGAGCGCGATCTCGTGGATGCGCTCGTGCGCTCGAACGCCGGCGCCTTCCCCGCCTCAGGCGTTCGCTCCGTCTTCCGCGAGATCATCTTCGCGACGCGCAGCCTCGAGGCGCGACTGCGGATCGCGTTCCTCGGCCCGCTCGGCACCTTCTCCCACGCTGCGGCGCGAGCGACGTTCGGAGAGCAGGCCGATTACGTGCCCGTCGCCACCATTCCGGACGTGATCGCCGCGGTGGAGCGGCAGGACGCCGACCACGGGATCGTCCCCGTGGAGAACTCGACCGACGGCATCGTCACGCCGACGCTCGACGCGCTGCTCGACACGCGGCTCGCCCTGTGCGGCGAAACCGTGCTGCGCATCTCGCACTGCCTGCTCTCGCAATCGGGCCGGATCGAGGACGTGAAGCGCGTCGCCTCGCATCCGCAGCCCCTCGCTCAGTGTCTCCACTGGCTCGACCGTCACCTGCCGGGCGTCGAGCGCGTGGAGACCGCGAGCACCGCCGCCGCCGCCGCGCTCGCGACCAAGGATCCCGGCACCGCTGCGATCGCGAGCGCGTTCGCGGGCGAGCTGGCGGGCCTCGAGGTGGTGGCGCCGAGCATCGAGGATCGCCGCGACAACACGACGCGCTTCCTCGTGCTGGGCGGCGACGCGCCGCCCCCGAGCGGCAACGACCTCACCTGCCTCGCGTACACCGTGCGCAAGGGCGAGAGCGGCGCGCTGCACCGCCTGCTGGCGCCGTTCGCGGTGCATGGCGTGAATCTCACGAGCATCCAAGCGCGCCCGCTCAAGGGAACGCCCTGGGAGTACGTGTTCTTCCTCGATCTGGAGGGCCATCACAGCGACAAGCGCGTGCAGGACGCCTGCACGGAGGCTGCGACGCTCGCGACCTCGTGGCGCGTGCTGGGCTCATTCCCGCGCGCGACGAATCTGCGCCCCGGGGAGGCCGGTTGATGCGCGTCAAGCCGTGGATCCCGGGCATCGAGCCGTACAGGCCCGGCAAGCCGATCGAGGAGCTCGAGCGCGAGCTGGGGATCAAGGAGGCGGTGAAGCTCGCCTCGAACGAGAACCCGCTCGGGCCGTCGCCCAAGGCGCTGGCCGCGATCGCTGCCGCCGCCACCCGCGTGAACCGCTATCCGGACGGTGCGAGCTTCAAGCTGCGCTCGAAGCTGGCGCAGCGCCTCGGCGTGGGCGGCAACCAAATCGTCTTCGGCTGCGGCGGCGACGAAGTGTTCGAGCTGATGGCGAAGGCCTTCGTCGGCCCCGGCGACGAGGTCGTCTACGCGTGGCCGTCGTTCGCCATGTACCCGATCGTCACCAAGGGCATGGGCGGCACCCCCGTGCCCGTGCCGCTCACGCGCGGCCTCGTGCACGACCTCGCGGCTATGCGCACCGCGATCACGCCGCGCACCCGCGTCGTGATGGTCTGCAACCCCAACAACCCGACCGGCACGAGCGTCGGGCGCGTCGAGTTCGACGCGTTCGTCGCCTCGCTGCCCGCGGACATCCTGCTCGTCGTCGACGAGGCGTACTTCGAGTTCGTGCGGCGGCCCGACTTCCCGGACGCGCTCAGCTGGATCGCCAAGCGCCCCGGCACGCTGGTGATCCGCACCTTCTCGAAGATCTACGGCCTCGCCGGCCTGCGCGTCGGCTACGGCGTCGGCGACCGCGAGCTGATCGACTATCTCGAGCGCGCCCGCCATCCGTTCAATCTCAACCTGCTGGCCGAGGAGGCCGCGGTGGCCGCCCTCGACGATGCGGCGCACGTCGAGCGCACGCGGCGCGTGAACGCCGACGGCATCGCCTACTTGGCGCGTGAGCTCGCCGCGCTCGGCATCGCGACCTGGCCCACGGACGCGAACTTCCTGCTCGCCGATCCAGGCGTGGGCGCGTACGACGCGCTGCTGAAGCAGGGCGTGATCGTGCGCCCGCTCGCGGGCTTCGGCATGCCGGGCCACATCCGCATCTCGATCGGCACCGCCGAGGAGAACGAGCGCTGCGTGAAGGCGCTGCAGGCGTGGCGGGCGTCGCGATGAGCGGGCGCGCAGGGCGGGCGGCAGAGGCCGAGCGGGGCGAGTCCGGCCGCCACTTCGAGCGCGTGGCCATCGTCGGCACCGGCCTGCTCGGCGGCTCGGTCGCGCTCGCGGTGCGCGAGCGCAGGCTCGCGAGGGAGGTGGTGGCCGTCGTGCGCCGCCCCGAGGCGCAGCGCGACGTCGTCGCGCGCGGCATCGCGGACCGCGCAGAGCGCGACCCCGCCGCGGGCGTGCGGGACGCCGATCTGGTCGTGCTCGCGACCCCGGTGCACGCGATGCCCGGGCTGCTGGCGGATCTCGCGCCGCAGCTCGCGCGGGACGCCATCGTCACCGACGTCGGCAGCGTGAAGGCGACACTCGCGGAGTCGCTTCCGCCGCTGCTGCCGCCGAGCGCTCGCTACGTCGGCTCGCACCCGATGGCCGGCAGCGACCGCACCGGCTACGCGCACGCGCGCGCCGAACTGTTCGAGGGCGCCGCGTGCGTCGTCACGCCCGCACGGCCGGCGGATCCGGCGGCCGAAGAGCGCGTGATCTGGTTCTGGCGCGCGCTCGGCGCGCGCGTGCTGCGCCGCTCGGCGCAGCGCCACGACGAAGAGGTCGCGTGGGTGAGCCACGCGCCCCACGCGATCGCCTTTGCGTTCGCGGCGGCGCTCGAAGGCGCGCCCGCCTCCGCGCGCGAGCTCGAGGGGCCCGGCTTCCGGGATTTCACGCGCATCGCGGCCAGCGATCCCGCGATGTGGGCCGACATCCTGTTGCACAACAAGCAGGCGCTCGCGGGCCCGCTGCTCTCCGCCGCCGAGCGCGCCGCCACGCTCGCGCGGGCGATCGAGAGCGGCGACGCGCGCGCCGTCGAAACGCTTCTCGCCGCCGCCGCGGCTCAGCTCGCGGCCGGCGGAGCGAACGCCCGATCCGGAGGCGCAGATCCGGAAATCTCGGTTGCCGAGTCGGCAGCCACCAAGGAGTGATTCCAGCCTCATGTCTCAACAACCCACAACCGGAGCGTCGTTCGCGGAGCTGTTCGCGAAGGACGCCCCGAAACTGAAAGAGGGAGAGGTCGTCAAGGGCCGCGTCCTCTCCGCAGATCAAGACCACGTCCAGGTGGACGTGGGCTTCAAGTCCGAGGGCCTGGTCGACGCCTGGGAGTTCATGGACGAGTCCGGGCGCCTGCTGGTCAAGCCCGGCGACAGCGTCGACGTCTTCATCGAAGAGGTGGAGGACGAGGACGGCTACATCGTCCTCAGCAAGGAGAAGGCCGATCGTCTCAAGATCTGGGACGAGATCAGCAAAGCCTTCGAGGCCGACGAAGCCGTCGACGGCAAGGTGATTTCGCGCGTGAAGGGCGGCCTGTCCGTCGACATCGGCGTGAAGGCGTTCCTGCCCGGCTCGCAGGTGGATCTGCGCCCCGTGCGCAACCTCGAGGCGCTGCTCGGCGAACGGCTGCAGTTCAAGATCATCAAGTTCAACAAGCGGCGCGGGAACATCGTGCTGTCGCGGCGCGCGCTCCTCGAGAAGGAGCGCGAGCGGATGCGCGCGTCCACGCTGCAGACGCTGCAGGAAGGGCAGATCGTCGACGGCGTGATCAAGAACATCACCGACTACGGTGCGTTCATCGATCTCGGCGGCCTCGACGGCCTGCTGCACGTGACCGACATGTCGTGGGGCCGCGTCAATCACCCGAGCGAGCTCTTCCGCGTGGGCGACGAGCTCAAAGTGAAGGTGCTGCGCTTCGACCCGGAGAGCGAGCGCGTTTCGCTGGGCCTGAAGCAGATCCAGCCGGATCCGTGGCGCGACGCCGCCATGAAGTACCAGCTCGGCAGGCGCATCCAGGGCCGCGTCGTGTCGCTCACCGACTACGGCGCGTTCCTCGAGCTCGAGCCGGGCGTCGAGGGCCTCGTCCACATCTCCGAGATGTCGTGGACGAAGCGCATCAAGCACCC
>CAYWRY010000225.1:0-5151 GCA_964460485.1 uncultured Spirochaetales bacterium | reverse complement strand
ACGTCGCGTCCGCCTACGACGGCATCACCGACGATCGCACGCTGCTGAACGCCGCGGTCACCTTCACGGACGCGGAGGACCGCTACTTCGTGCGGCTCTACGTCCACAACATCAGCGACGAGATCTACCGCGTCGGCGAGCTGCCGGTCGCGAACCTCTGGACGATGTCGTACTACGGCGAGCCGCGGGCGTTCGGCATGGAGTTCGGCTTCAAGCTCCGGTCCGACTAATCGGGCGAGAGGCGTCCCGGCAACGACCCCGGCGGCTGCTCGACCCGCCGCGCGAGCGGCGCCGACGAGCGGAGCGCAGCATGAACATCGGGAACATCACGGCGAAGTGGGCCGGGCTCGATCCGCGGCGGCCCGCGCTGATCGACGTCCCCACAGGCCGGCGCCTCTCCTTCGGCGAGCTCGACGCCCGCGTGCGCAAGCTGGCGAACGCGCTGGCCGCGCGCGGCGTCGCGAAGGGCGAGCGCGTGGCGGTGCTCGCGAAGAACGCGATCGAGTACTTCGAGCTCTACTACGCCTGCGCGCGCGCGGGCTTCGTCGCCCAGCCGCTGAACTGGCGCCTCGGCGTGCCGGAGCTGGAGCGCATCCTGCGCGACGGCGATCCCACCGCGCTCGTCAGCTCCGCGGAGTTCGGGCGGGAGCGCGCCGCGCTGCAGCGCGCGCTGGACGTGAGACTCTGGGCGGAGTTCGGCGCTGGCAGCGACGGCAGCTTCGAGGCGCTCGTGGAGTCGGGCGCCGAAGACGAGCCGCCCGCTTCCACGGCGACGGGCGACGGCGATCCGCTGCTGATCCTCTACACCGGCGGCACCACAGGCGTCTCGAAGGGCGCGCTCCACTCCCACAAGACGCTGTTCATGGGCATGCTGAACCAGACCGTCGCGGAGCGCATCGTGCCGAGCGACGTCTACATGCTCACCGGCCAGATGTTCCACATCCCCGTCGCGCTGGCGATGAATTACATGGCGCACGGCTGCCCGGTCGTGCTGGTGAACTTCGAGGCGAAGCAGGCGCTCGAGGTGATCCAGGCGGAGCGCGTCTCGGCGCTGCTCGGCATCACCACCATGCTGAACTGGATGATGGCCGTGCCGGGCTTCGCGCAGTACGACCTCGCGAGCCTGCGCAACATCCAGTACGGAGGCGGCCCGATGCCGGCGACCGTGGTGAAGGCCGCGCTCGAGGCGTTCCCCTGCACGCTGATCCAGGGCTATGGGCAGACGGAGGGCATGACCATGACCTTCCTCTCCCAGGAGGATCACGCGCGGGCGGTGCGCGGCGACCATCCCGAGCGCCTGAGCTCCTGCGGCCGGCAGGGCTTCGTCACCACGGTCGAGATCCAGGACGAGAAGGGGCGCGCGGTGCCGCGCGACGGCCGGACGCCGGGCGAGATCTGCGTGCGCTCCGAGGCGAACATGCTCGGCTACTGGCGCAAGCCCGAGCTGACCGCCGAGACCTTCCGCAACGGCTGGATGCGCACCGGAGACGTCGCGCACTGGGACGCCGACGGGTACGTGTTCATCGTCGACCGCGCCAAGGACATGATCATCTCGGGCGGGGAGAACATCTACTCGACGCAGGTCGAGGCGGCGATCCACAAGCACGATGGCGTGCTGGAGTGCGCTGTGATCGGCGTGCCCGACGAGGAGTGGGGCGAGGCGGTGAGAGCGGTCGTCGTCATGAAGCCGGGCCGCCACGCGACGGCGCAGGAGATCATCGACACGGCGAAGAGACACCTCGCGTCCTACATGAAGCCGCGCAGCGTCGAGTTCGTGGACGCGCTGCCGAAGGCACCGACGGGAAAGATCCTGAAGCGCGAGCTGCGCGATCCGCATTGGCGCGGGCGGAGCCGCAACGTATGACCGCGCAGCCGGCGGGCACGCTGCTCACGCCCGAGCTGCTCGCGCACGTCGGGCGGCGAGCGCCGCCCGATCGCCAGGTCGTCACGCGCCGCGACATCCGCAAGTACGCGATCGCGAGCGGCCAGACGCAGCGCCGCTACCTCGACGGCGACGTTGCCCCGCCGCTCTTCCACGTCGCGCTGTTCTGGCCGGTCGTGCCGCGCGAGCGCCTCACGCCGGACGGCGTCGCGTCCGACGAGCTGCTGCCGAAGCTCCCGCTCGAGCGCGCCATGGCCGGGGGGCTCGAGATCGAATACCACGGCGAGCTGCGGCCCGGCGACGAGGTCGTCGCGACGCGCACGCTCACGAGCCTGTACGAGAAGGCCGGTCGGTCGGGGCCGCTGATCTTCTACGAGATCGTGATGGAGGTGCGGCGCGCGAGCGGCGAGCTGCTGGTCAGCGAGAAGACGACGCGGATCCTGCGATGAGCGGCGCGAGGCTCGATTCGCTTCGGCCGGGCGACGCGCTGCCGGAGCGCCGGCGCCAGACCGACATCGTGCAGTCGTTCTTCTACAACGCCGCGCTCTGGAACGCGCACCGCATCCACTACGAGCTGGAGTACGCGACGAGCGTGGAGGGCTACGCGGGACTGGTGGTGCCTGGGCCGCTGCTCGGGGACTGGCTCGGACAGTGCGCAGAGGACTGGGCGGGCGAGGGCGCACGGCTCTTGAGGCTCAGCTACGCGAATCGCCTCGCGGCGCTGGTCGGCGAGACGCTGGTGGTGGGCGGCAGCGTGACGAGCGTCGACCTCGCGGCGCGCGAGGCGGAGCTCGAGCTGTGGGTGAAGAACGCGCGCGGCGAGGTGGTCACGCCGGGCAGCGCGCGCGTGCGGCTGCCGGGATGAGCCTGCGCGGCAGCGTCGCGATCGTCGGCGCCGCGGACACGGCCGTCGGCCGCGTTCCCGAGCAGGACGCCACGGAGCTATGCGTCGAGGCGGCGCTGCGCGCGCTCGCGGATGCGGGGCTGCGCAAGCAGGACGTGGACGGCCTGGTCACCTGCAACTCGATGGCGCAGCCGCGCATGTACCACGCGGAGGCGATCGCGGAGTACTTGCAGATCTTCCCGCGCTGGTGTCTCTCGGCGAACGCCGGCGGCGGCACCACGTTCTCCGTGATCGCGCAGGCTGCGGCCGCGATTCGAGCGGGGCTGTGCGAGACCGTCGTGGTCTCGATGGCCGACAGCCTGCGCAGCGGGCTCTCGCGGGCGCAGGCCATGGTCACGCAATCCTCGTCGGGCCACCCCGAGTTCGAGACGCCCTACGGCGCGACGGTGCCCGGCTACTACGCGCTCGTGGCGCGAGCCTACCTGCACGCCTTCGGGGCGACGCCGGAGCAGCTCGCCGCGGTCGCCGTGACCTGCCGAGAGCACGCAGCGCTCCATCCGCACGCGCAGATGCGCGAGCGCATCACGGTCGCGGACGTGCTCGCCAGCCGGCTGATCGCGGACCCGCTGCGCCTGCTCGACTGCTCGCTGGTCTCGGACGGCGGCGCCGCGATCGTGCTGACCCGCGCCGAGCGCGCGCGCGACTTCCCCCACGCGCCGGTCGTGCTGCTCGGTGCGGGCGAGGCCCACGGTCACGAGCACATCTCGCAAGCGCACAGCCTCACGAGCTCGTTCGCGAAGCACTCGGGCGAGCGCGCCTACGCGATGGCGGGGCTCGGGCCGGGCGACATCGACGTCGCGTACGTGTACGACTGCTTCACGCCCGTGGTGCTGATCGAGCTCGAGGACCTCGGCTTCTGCAAGCCCGGCGAGGCGGGCGCCTTCGTGGCCGAAGGACACGCGCGCATCGGCGGGCGGCTGCCGATGAACACCCACGGCGGGCTGCTCTCGCACTGCCATCCTGGCAACCCGGGCTCGATGTTCGCCGTCACCGAGGCCGTGGCGCAGCTGCGCCGCAGCGCGGGCGCGCGCCAGGTCGCGGGGGCGGAGGTCGCGCTGCTGCACGCGCAGGGTGGGATCCTATCGAGCCACGCGACGCTGATCCTCGGCCGGGTCGGGGCGTGAAGTTCCTGCCGCAGCCGACCCCGCTGAGCGCGCCCTACTGGCGAGCCGCGCGCGAGGGGCGCCTGGTCGTGCAACGCTGCGCGTCGTGCGGGCACCTGCAGTTCTACCCGCGCTCGCTCTGCACGCGCTGCGCGGGCGCCCGACTGACCTGGCACGAGTGCTCGGGCCGAGGGAGCGTCCGGAGCTTCACCGTGATTCGCCGGGCCGTGTCCGCGGCCTACGAGCCCGAGGTGCCTTACGTCGTGGCGCTGATCGAGCTCGCCGAGGGTCCCACGCTGCTCAGCAACGTGGTCGGCTGCGCGCCCGAGGCCGTGCAGGTGGGAGCCCCCGTCCGCGTGCGTTTCGAGGCCTGGACGCCGGAGGTCACGGTTCCGGTGTTCGTGCTGGCGCCCTGAGCCGCGCGGACCTAGTCGCCCCGCGTCGCTCCCGCGTTGACCCACGCTCCTGTCCGAGCGCCAGGGCAGCGTGCTGCGCGCCGTCGTGTCCTCCTTCGTCGGAGACGCGTCGCCTCCGACGCGATCGCGCCGCTGCTGCCCGTGCACCTGCCTCGACGAGAGTGCGTCGCGGCTGCTCTCCGAGCGCGCCCGCCTGCTCGGCTTCGTGGTGCCGCCGCGGCTCGAAGCCCCGCGGAGCGCTCGGTCCACTCGTCGGCCAGCTCGCCGAACCACACCACGCGCTCGCTGGCGACGCGGAACTCGTCGCGCGCGGCGCCGACGGGCGTCTTCTCGCCGGCCGTCGCGGGCTCGCTCCCGTCCGACGTTCCGGAGCGCGTGAAGAGCGGGAAGGTGAGGCGGTTGATGCGGTCGCGCGCCTGGCTCTGGAGCAGCCCGCCGGCCTCGAAGCGGCGGCCGGCCTGCTCGAGATGGAAGACCGCGTTCACGCGGTCGCCGAACTTCTGATAGAGCTGACCGATCCGGTAGTAGCGGAGGGCGACCTCGGGATCGAGCAGCAGCGCGCCCCGATAGGCGGCGACCGCCTCCGCGACGCACCCATCCTCCGCGCGCAGCTCCCCCTCGCGGAAGGCGACGCGCGCAGGTGCGCGAGGTGCTGATCACGATGGCGAGCTACGCCGGGTACCCGCGCGCCGCCGATCTGATCGCGCCCACCGAGCAGGCGCTCGCCCAGGCCGCCAAGGACCTCGCGAGGTAGGCGAACGGCCCACCGGGGGCTGTCCCCGCTGGGCCCGTCAGCGCGCCCTGTACGCGATGTGCAGCTCTTTCAGGGCGCGCAGGCAGTAGTTC
>CAYWRY010000224.1:0-5214 GCA_964460485.1 uncultured Spirochaetales bacterium | reverse complement strand
CCTATTATGGACATCAGCGGGCTAAGGCGCGAGATTTCTTCTCAGCCTCTCAGTGGCCCCGAGGCGGAGCTCCGTTCGGCAGGCGCAGCGCGACGCGAACCGAAGAATCGAGCGCGCTCGCGCGGATGTATCCGATCGCGCGACGCTCGCGGGCGACGAAGCGCTTCACCGCCTCGTCCGACGCGAGCGTCGCCGGCGGAAGCACGCCGAGGAAATACTGGCGATTCCAGTAGCGCTCGAGTTGTTGGGGAGTGCGTGCGAGGACGACATCCGAAAAGGCATCGCGCAGGGAGCTGCCCGAGGCGTGGTTCACCGGCACGATCGTCTCGCCGCCGGCCCAGTGCCGGCGCTCCTTCAGATAGATCCGCGCGAGCTCCTCGACGTCGAGACGCGACTCCCGCGACCGGTGCACGATCACGACGATCTCCTCCGCACGCAGCGACGCCGGAACGGCGAGGAGCAACAGGGCGACGAGCGCGCTGCGCGCGGCGGGCGTCAGAACAGCACCGAGGCGGCGAGCTTGAGCCCGTCCGCGAGGTCGCCCTGGTCGCGAATCGCGGCGCGGTAGCCGATCTTGAGGTTCAGCCACGCCGCCGGCAGCCAGGTGAAGCCGAAGTCGAGAATCTGCGTCGGCTCGCTGCCGCGCGCGTCGAAGTGCTCGATGCGCCCGACGAGATGCAGCTTCGCGAGCGCGGGCGAGAGCTGGTCGAGCGGATAGGCCGCCTCGACGAAGACGCCCCAGAAGTCGCGGCCGGGGATGTCGCCGCCCGAGACGAGCAGCTCGCTCGACAGCTCGAGCCGCTCCCCGCGCCACTTCGCGTCGAGGCCGCCCGTGGTCGTCCAGGCACCGTCTCGCTCCGACGCGAGGACCGAGCCGCCGAGCGTGAGGGCGCCGCGCGCGTCGCCGAACTCGAGCCGCGCGCCGGCGCTGCGCTCCGCCGGAGTCTCGTCGCTCTCCACGTCGAAGGCGTCGACGACCTGCCCGTAGACCCAGTAGCGGAGCACGCGCTTGCCCGGGGAGAACGAGCCGAAGATCGCGATCCCCGTCTGGTGCTCGTCGAGACCGAGCTCGAGGATCGCGGGCTGGGTGGGCGTCCAGACGAACGGCTCGGCCGGCGCCAGGTTCCACTGCCCGACCGGTGTCAGGAACTTGCCCACGCGGAGGTTCAGCGCGTCGCTGTGGGAATACTCCGCGTACAGGCGCTCGAAGTTCGCGCGCGGCGAGGACTCGACGCCGTGCTCGCTCGAGTCCCACGCGGCGAGGTCTCCGACTTCCAGCTCGGCGAAGGCGCGGAACGAGTCCGCGGGCTCCCAGAGCGCGAGGAAGTTGAGGCCGTCGAGGGCGAGCTGTGTCGCCTCGCGATCGGGCCGCTCCAGCTCGAGCGTGGCGAAGCCGCCGATTGTGAGGCCGCTCTCGCCGAACCGGAGGCCGCGGGCGATCCGGTACTCGAGCGGACCGAGCGAGAAGAGCGGCTCGCCTTCGACGCTGGCCGCCGGCGCCGGCTGCGCGACCGGTTGCGCGGCCGGCGTCGCGGGCTCCGGCGACGCGGCATCGGGCCGCGCGCCCGCCGCGGGGGCCGGGGCGCCCTCCTCGGCCGCCTGCGCGACGGCGCCGCTCGCGCACAAGAGGGCGAGCAGCGCGCCCGCGCCGGCGCCCCTCAGCGCGCAGGAGGCGCGGCCGCGGGTGCTAGCGTGCGCAGACGTCGCCGCTGTGCGTGTGCTCATGGCCGACACCCCTAGTGGAGCCCACCGTGCGGGAGCAATCCGTACCGCGGCTTTCGCTCCGTAACAAGCTGCTGTGGTTCGCCGTCGCGCTGGTGGCGCTGCCGGGCGCGGTGCTCGGCTGGATCGCGACGCGCAACGCCACCACGGCGCTCGAGGCGCAGGTGGGGCGGGCGCTCGCTCGCGAGGCGAGCCAGACGGCGGACCACTTCTCGGCCGTGCTGCAGGCGGAGCGCCAAACCCTGGAAGCGTTCGCGCGCCAGGACCTGATGCGCGACGTCCGCGTCGGCGACGTGGACAAGCGCGTCGCGCTGGCGCTCTCGGCGCTGCGCGCGGAGCGCGAGCTCGCGCCGCACTACCTCGTCCTCGACCCGGCGCAGCAGGTGGTCGCCGCGAGCGAGCCGGAAGCGATGCGCCCCCTCGGCGCCGGCGCGCTGCTGCGCGCCGACGCAGCGCCTTCGCAGCGGCTCGTGATGCGGAGTCGCATCTCCGACCCCGACGACCCGCGGCGCTCGCTCGGGACGCTGCTCGCCGTCTACGAGTGGACCGCGCTCGCCGGCGTCGCGCGCGGCGTCGAGCGCGCCCTGAGTGCGCACGGCCTCGCCGCCAGCGTGCTCGTCGTCGACGCCGCAGGTCTGCCCTACGGCAAGCAGATCGAGCCCGCGTCCCTGCTCGCACGCGGCGCGCGCGAGGCGGCGCGGGACGCGCTCGCGGCGCCGGACTGGGTGGTGCAGGCGGCGACGGGGCTGATCGTCGGACGTGCTCCGCTCGACGGCTCCGGAGCGAGCGGCCGTGTGCTCGTGGTCGCGCGCCGGGAGGTGGCGCTCGCACCGGTCGCGAGTCTCCAGCGGCGCATGGCGCTCACCCTGGGCGCGTTCCTTTTGCTCGCGCTCGGCCTGGCCGCGCTCGCCTCGCGGCGCGTGGTCCGTCCGCTGAGCGAGCTCACCGAGGCGATTCGCGGGGTCGCGCGCCGCGACTCCGGAGCGTCGCCTCGCGTTCCCGTCCGAAGCGACGACGAGCTCGGTGTACTGGCCGGCGCCTTCAACCGCATGTCGGACGATCTCGAGCGCGCGCAGCACGATCTCGTCGAGGCGGAGAAGTTCGCCTTCGTGGGCGAGCTCGCGGCGGGCGTCGCTCACGAGATCCGCACCTCGCTCGGCGTGCTGGGAAGCTCCGCGCAACTCCTCGACCGCGCGCTGCCTGCGGATGCGGACGCCGAGCTGCGCGAGCTGGCACAGATGGTGCGCGACGAGGTCGCGCGGCTGGGCGGCGTGGTGGACGACCTGCTCACGCTGAAGCTCGAGCACGCGCCGCGCCTGGAAGCGGGTCCGCTCTCGCCGCTGCTCGCGCGGGCCGCGGAGTTCGCCGCGCACGCCGCGCGCGCGAAGCGCGTGCGCGTCCAGCTCGCTGCCAGTCCCGCCGCGGAGCCGCTCGTGCTGCGCGAGCCGGAGCTGATTCATCGCGTCGCCGTGAATCTGCTGGTGAACGCCGTCCAGGCGCTCGGCGAAGGCGGCACGGTGGAGCTCGCGCTGCTCGCGCCGTGCGACGGCTTCGCCGGCTTCGAGGTGCGCGACGACGGGCCTGGCATCCCGGCGGAGTTCCGCGAGCGCGTCTTCCAGCCCTTCGTGACGGGTCGGCCGGGCGGCGTGGGCCTCGGGCTCACCTTCGTGAAGCGCGTGGTCCACGAGCACCGCGGCCGCATCTCGATTCACTCGGGCGCAGGCGGCGGCACCTGCGTTCGCGTCGAGCTGCCGCTCGCGAGCACCGCGCCGTGAGGCGCGTCGCAATCGTCGACGACGACCGCCGCACGCGGCGCATCCTGCAGATTCTGGTGGATCGCCTCGGCCTCGCGGGCGCGGCGTTCGAGGACGCGGAGAGCGCGCTGGCCTCGCTCGCCGAAGAGTCGGCGGCGCTCGTGCTCACCGACCTGCGCATGCCCGGGCTCGATGGGCTCGGCTTCCTGCGGCGGCTGCGGGCGCTCGACCCGAACGTGCCCGTGATCGTGCTGACCGCCTACGGCAGCGTCGAGTCCGCGGTGGAGGCGATGAAGCTCGGAGCCGTCGACTTCCTCGCGAAGCCCTTCGACGTCGACGCGCTGGAGCTGCTGATCCAGCGCTCGCTCGAGCACGCGCGCACGCGCAGCGAGCACCGCTTCCTGCGCGAGCAGGCGGAGAGCGCACCGCGTTTCGACGACCTGCTGGGCGCGGCCCCGTCGATGCAGCGCGTGTTCGAGCAGATCGAGCGCTTCGCGCCGGCGCGCGGCGCGGTGCTGATCACCGGCGAGACGGGCACGGGCAAGGAGCTCGTCGCGCGCGCCATCCACCGCCGCAGCCCGCGCGCCGCGAAGCTGTTCGTGCCCCTGAACTGCGCCGCGATCCCGGGCGATCTGCTCGAGAGCGAGCTGTTCGGTCACGTGCGCGGCGCCTTCACCGGCGCGAGCGCCGACCGCGAGGGGAAGCTCGCCGCAGCCGACGGCGGCACGCTCTTCCTCGACGAGATCGGCGACATGGAGCTGCGCCTCCAGGCGAAGCTGCTGCGCGCGCTCCAGGAGGGCGTGGTCGAGCCGGTCGGCAGCAACCGCCGCATGCGCGTCGACGTGCGCGTCGTCTCGTCCACGAACCGCAAGCTCGAGGAGGCGATCGCCAGCGGTGCCTTCCGCGAGGATCTCTTCTATCGCCTCAACGTGCTGCGCATCGAGCTCCCGCCGCTGCGCGAGCGAGCGGAGGACGTGCCTGCCCTGGCCGCGGCGTTCCTTCTCGAATTCGGGCGCGAGCTCGGCAAGCGCGGCGTCGCCCTCGACGACGACGCGACCGCGCTGCTGCGTGCCCACCCCTGGCCCGGCAACGTGCGCGAGCTGCGCAACGCGATGGAGCGCGCCGTGGTGCTCGCGCGCGGGGATCGCATCGATGCTGCACTCGTGCGCGAGCTGCTGCCCGGCGCCGCCGCGCGCGAGGACGCGCTCGTGCCCGCGACGCTCGCCCTCGACGCCGCGGTGAGCGAGGCCGAGCGCAAGGCCATTCTACGCGCGCTCGCGGCCGCGGAGGACAACAAGGCCGAGGCGGCGCGGCTACTCGGCATCGGCGAGCGCACGCTCTGGACGAAGCTCAAGCAGTACGGGCTGTGAGCGCGCCGGGACGCAGCCTGTGGTCGCGCGTCGCCGGCCTCGCCGCGGTCTCTAGGGAAGCGCCGCGTGCTGGTGGGGCGCCAGCGTCTCGGGGGCGCCTTCCGCGAGCAGGCCTCCCGTGCGAATCCACTCGCGCGTCCCGGCGTAGGCGCGATCGATCCAGCTCGCGACCTGTGAGAAGTCGTACATTGCGCCGCGGACGGGGCAGAGCGGAGGAACCACGCGCAGCTCGACCCGCGCAGAGAAGTGCTCGATGTCGGCGACGAGCTGGCGCGCGATGAGCAGCGAGAGCGCGTGCAGGGCGACACCTAGCGTGTTCTGTCCCACAAAGGTGTTGACACCTTTGGGCCGAGCGAAGGGAGGGTCAT
>CAYWRY010000223.1:0-5252 GCA_964460485.1 uncultured Spirochaetales bacterium | reverse complement strand
CGCGGCGATCCTGGGCTTCGTTCACGCGCAGGCTGCGGCCGCCCATCTGCGAGCCGTCGAGCGCGCGAATCGCGTTCGCCGCAGCCGTCGCGTCCTCCATCTCGACGAACGCGAAGCCGCGCGAGCGGCCGGTCTCACGGTCCGTGATGACCTTGACGGACGTGACGGTGCCGTGCGTCTCGAACATCGAGCGGAGATCGGCATCCGTCGTGGAGAAGGGGATGTTTCCAACGTAAAGCTTCTTGGCCAAGAACTCGTTTCCTCTGGCGGGCCGCCCTAACAGGCGGAGACGCCGTGCTCGGGCTCGGAGCCGGACTGTCCGGGCTGACGGGGACCCTCGCGATGGGTGACCGCGTGCTGCGCCGTGGCGACCGCGCGGGAAAGGCGCACTCGAGGGGAACTGAACGCGGGCTGACTGGGCCAGTTGCGGAGAACCAATCGGAAGGCCTTTCGGTCGGGCAAGCTAGCAGCACGCTTTCGCAAGACGCCAGCAAGCGGATGAGGCGGGCGTCGCTGGTATGCCCTCGGACACCGCGGGCTGCGCGATCCGTGGCGCGTCCCGGCGCCGGCTCGGTGCGAGCAGTGGCCAGCGTCGCGCGGTGGCATCCCGGCGCGCCGTCGCGCCTCGACCCCGCCCTCTTCGCAAATTGCGCTCCGCCATCCGAGGGTGGCAGGCTCGCCGCTCATCGAGGAGCGAGCCATGAGCGACCGCATCGAGCCCTTCCGCATCGCGGCCAGCGACGAGCAGCTTTACGACCTGCGCCGACGCCTGCGCGCCGCGCGCTTCCCCGAGCGGGAGTGCGTGGACGACTGGTCGCAGGGCATCCCCCTCGCCTACGTCCAGGACGTCTGCGCCTACTGGGCCGAGAAGTACGACTGGCGGGCGCGCGAGGCGCGGCTAAACCGCTTCGCCCAGTTCAAGACCGAGATCGACGGCGTCTCGGTTCACTTCGTCCACGCTCGCTCGCCCCATGCGGACGCCATGCCGCTCGTGATCACCCACGGCTGGCCCGGCTCGATCGTCGAGTTCCACAAGGTGATCGAGCCCCTCACCAACCCCACGGCGCACGGCGGCGACGCCCGCGACGCGTTCCACGTCGTGTGCCCCTCTCTGCCCGGCTACGGCTTCTCGGGGAAGCCACTGCGCACCGGCTGGAACGTGCAGCGCATCGCGCGCGCCTGGTCGCAGCTGATGCCCCGGCTCGGCTACGCGCGCTACGCGGCGCAGGGCGGCGACTGGGGGGCCATGGTGACGACCTGCATCGGCATCCAGGATCCGGCGAACTGTCTGGGTATTCACCTGAACATGCCCATCGCCCCGCCCGATCCCGCGACGCTGGCCGACCTCACCGACGCCGAGAAGTCCGCGCTCGCCGGCATGCAGCACTACAACGACTGGGACTCTGGCTACTCGAAGCAGCAGAGCACACGGCCGCAAACGGTCGGCTATGCACTCACGGATTCGCCCGTGGGACAAGCTGCATGGATCCTCGAGAAGTTCTGGTCGTGGACCGACTGCGACGGGCACCCCGAGAACGTCCTCACGCGGGACGAGCTGCTCGACAACGTGATGCTCTACTGGCTGCCCGCGAATGCGGCGTCCTCGGCGCGCCTCTACTGGGAGAGCTTCAGGACGCCGCCCATGGAGCCGATCACGATCCCCGTCGGATGCTCGATCTTCCCCAAAGAGATCTTCCGGACCTCGCGGCGCTGGGCCGAAAAGCGCTTCGCGAAGCTCGTCCATTTCAACACGCTCGCGAAGGGTGGACATTTCGCCGCCTTCGAGCAGCCGGAGACGTTCGTGCGCGAAGTGCGGGACTGCTTCCGGAAGCTCCGCTAGCAGCTACCCGAGCCCCCCGCGGAGGCCGGTGCCTCGCGGCGCTCGTTTTGGGCGTCGCCCTGTCCACGGGCGCCGCACGCGCGGCCGACCTGGGCGCCGTCGACGCCGCGTACGCGCGGCGCAGCGAGGGAAGTGCCGGCGAGCGCGCCGCGCTCGCGCCGGTGCGCGCGGCGGTGCGCGCGGCCGAGGCGGCCGCTCGCGCGGCGCCCGACGACGCCGCAGCGCGCTGGCGGGAGGTGCGCGCGCTCCACTTCCTGGGCGAGTTCGCGACCCCGGGCGGTCGCGCCCAGCGCGAGGTCTACGAGCGGGCGATGGCGCGGGGTGAGGATGCGCTGGCGCGGCTGGCGCAGCGCCTCGGCGGCGCGCGGCTCGAAGAGCTCGCTCCCGACGCGTGGCGCCCCGCCCTCGCGGCCGCCAAGGTCGACGCCCGCGACGCTGGCGAGCTCTACTTCTGGAGCGCCGTCGCGGTGGGCGCATGGAGCCAGAAAACGGGATTGCTCGAGGCCGTCCGCTCGGGCGCCGCCGGTCGACTCGAGCGCTACACGCGCGTCGCCATCGACCTCGCTCCGGGCGCCTACGACGGCGGCCCCTGGCGGCTCTGGGCGCGCATGCACGCCGTGCTGCCGCGGCTTCCGCTGCTCACGAGCTGGGTAGACCGGGCGCTCGCCTTGCCCGCCGCTGAGCGTGCGCTCGCAATTGCGCCCGCGCATCCGGGCAACCAGCTGCTGTTCGCGATGACGCTCCAGGACCTCCACCCGGAGCGCGAAGCGGAAGCGCGAGAGATCCTCGCGCGCGTCGTGCAGGGCGCGCCGCGGCCCGAATTCGCCGCGGAGGACGCGGCGGTGAAGAAGCTCGCGGCGTCGCGACTCGCCCAGCGCGGCGGCGGCGGCGAGACCGCCCGCTAGCCGCGCAGCCAGCGCGCCTCGAACTCCGCCGGGGGAACGGGACGCCCGAGCAGGTGGCCCTGAACGGCTTCGCAGCCGTGACGCATCAGGAACTCGTGCTGGGCCTCGTCCTCGACGCCCTCGGCCACGACCGAGAGGCCGAGCGAGCGCGCCATGCCGAGGATCGCGAGCGTGATCGCCACGTCCCCTTTCTCGTCGGGCAAGCCCGCCACGAAGCCGCGATCGATCTTCACCTTCGCGATCGGGAACTGCTTCAGGAACGCGAGCGACGAGTAGCCGGTGCCGAAGTCGTCGAGCACGACGTTCACGCCGAGCGCGACGATGCTGCGCAGGCGCTGCTCGACGTTCGCCGTCGATACGAGCAGCGCCGACTCCGTGAGCTCCACCTCGAGTCGGCGCGGATCGCAGCCGATCGCGGCGAACAGCTCGCGCAGCTGCTCCTCGAAGGGCGCGTGGAGCTGGCGGGCCGAGACGTTTGCCGCGACGCGGAAGCCGGCAGGCAGCATCGGCTCCCAGGCCAGGGTCTGGCGACACGCCTGCTCCACCACCCAGCGCCCGAGCCGCTCGATCAGGCCCGTCGCCTCGGCGAGCGGGACGAACTCGGCGGGCGAGATCGCGCCGCGCTCGGGGTGCGTCCAGCGCACCAGCGCCTCCGCGCCCACGAGCGCGCCGTCGCGCGTGCGGAACAGCGGCTGGTACTCGAGCCTGAGCGCGCCCTCGTCGAATGCGCGCCGCAGCTCTTCTCCCAGCTCGAAGCGCCGCTGCGTGACGTCGGCGTTTCCGTCGTAGCGCTCGAAGGCGCTGCCGCCGCGCAGCTTCGCGCGATACATCGCCTGATCGGCGCGCTGGATCAGGTCAGGCCCCGACTCCGCGTCCTCGGGAAACAGCGCGATGCCGATGCTCGCGCCCACCACGGTCTCGTGGCCGTGGATCTGCACCGGCGCGGACAGCGCGTCGAGGATGCGCATCGCGACGATCTCGGCGCCGCGCGCCTGCGTGATCTCCGTGATCAGAACCGTGAACTCGTCGCCGCCAAAACGCGCGAGGGCCGGCGCGTCCGAGTGAGCGCGCCAGAGATGGTCGCTCATGCGCAGCGCCCGGCGCAGGCGGCGCGCCACCTCCCGTAACAACGCGTCGCCCGAGCCGTGGCCGAGGCTGTCGTTCACGCGCTTGAAGCCGTTCAGGTCAACGAACAGGAGCGCCGCCTTGCGGCCGCGCTCGGCGAGACGGCTCAGCACGAGCGGGAGCCGCTCTTGGAAGGCGAGGCGGTTCGGCAAGCCCGAGAGCGGATCGACGTAGGCGAGCGCGCGAATCGACTCGTTGGCGCGCTCGCGCTCCGCGACCAGCGCGAGCTGGCTCGCCACGTGCGCGAGCAGGTCGAGCATCACGCGCGGCTCGCGCCGCGTGGACGCCACGTTCAGCTCCAGCAGCCCGATCGCCTCGCCTTCGACGATCACCGGATGGAAGAGCAGGTGATGCGGGCGCCGCGGGTCTCGCGTCAGGTCGATCGACACGGGCCCCATCTCCGTCGAGACGAACTCCCGGGAGAACTCCGCCGAGTACGCCGCGCCCTCCGCCTCCGGGCCGCGAAACTCCGCCATCGGGGCGAGCGCGCCGGCGCTCGTGCGCAGCCAGAGCCTGCCCACCTGCGCGCCGAGCGCTCTCGCGAGCCCCTCGAGGTTGCGCGGCGCCACCTCGCGGAAGCCTGCGCTCGCGTTGGAGGCGGCGGACGCTTCGAGCAGCAGGCCGACGTTCTGCCGCTCTTCCTCCGCCCGCGCGAGCGACTCGGCGAGCCGGTGCTCCAGCGAGCGCTGAGAGCCCATCCAGATCCACAGCAGCGCAGCCATCACCGCCAGCGCGAGCTCGCGGTAGACCAGCGGTCCGAGGTTCGCGTACTCGGGGCGCAAGGTGTTGGGGACGTCGATCCCGAGCTGCGGCATCGCCCAGTAGCCGGCGCACGTGATCGCGGCCGCCAGCGACGCCACCCACACGCCGCGGGAATCCGACAGCACCGAGGTCGCGATCGGAAGAACGAACAGCCAGCACAAGATCGGCGACGAGAAGCCGCCGAGCAGCCAGAACGACGCGTTGCACACGGCCCACAGGATCGTGAGGCCGATCTTGCTGACGAGCAGCGGGCGCTGCGTCCGCCAGAGCGCGACATAACAAGCCATCCAGGCGAGCGCGCCGCCTGCGTAGACCCAGGTGAACCAAGGCGAGGCGATCGTCGCGTAGAAGGGCCCGAGGATGGGCGCAAGCCCGATTGCGATGAACAGCGCCGACGACGTGACGCGCGTGCGCAACAGCAAGTGCGGATCTGCGCTAGCGGGATCGAGCCCGCACTCGAGCAGCGTGCGGGCGATTCTTCGCAGGCGATCCGCATCGGGCGTGCACATTGCAAGCGGATGAATCGGCTCGAAATGGGACGGCCTCGATGGCTCATCGCAGGCCGCAGGCGGGCGGGAGGCAGGCGGGCGCAAGGCGGCGGCAAGCAGCAGGCAGGCGGC
>CAYWRY010000222.1:0-5266 GCA_964460485.1 uncultured Spirochaetales bacterium | reverse complement strand
CTAGAGCGCGCCGCTCAGAGCCACTCCACCCACGCGCCGTGGTAGTGGCAGCGCCCGAGCAGCCGCTCCTCGCCACCCGGCCAGGTGCGCAGGCGGATCTCGCAGTGCTCGAAGTTCGCGCCCTCCATGCGCAGCCAGGCGAGCGGCGCCTCGTCGCTCGAGCGGGCGCCCGCGTCGCTCACGAGGCCGTGGATGCGTTCGCGCTCGAGCTCGGGCACGTACATCCACATCACGCTGTGGAAGAGGACGCTCGTGGCGCGCGGCGGGAGCGACGCGAGCTCGCGCGCGATCCAGTCGCCGGCTCTGGCGCGCTCGATCGCGACGCCCGAGCGCAGCGCGCATTCGCAGGCCGCGCGCAGCCGTGCGAGCCGCTCCACCTGGTCGGGCCAGAAGAACGACTCGAGGCGCAGGCGCTGGTCGCGGTCGCGCAGATCGATGGGAGACAAGTCGCAGCCCTTGCGACTCGCGATGCGCGGAGCGGGACCGGTGAGGTCGAGGGGTTGCCCGCGCCACTCGCAGTCGAGGGCTAGCGGCGCGTCCGCGGGGCCAAAGCTCTGCGCTCCGAGCGCGTAGCGGAACTGCTCGAAGCACTGGTTCAGACCCGCGCTGGCGCCGATCTCGAGCAGCCGCAGCGGCCAGGGATGCGCGCGTCCCAGCGCGAGGAAGCCGCCGAGCAGCGCGCAGCAGCGCCGCACCTCGTTGGTCTGAATCTGCTCGCCGAGGTGGACGCGGATGCGCGCCTCGTGGCGCTCCAGCACGTCGCACAGCGCCGCCCACGCACCTGCGGCCTCGTAGACGCCCCCCGCGCTCGGGAAGTGGGCGGCGAGGGCCGGCGCGTCGCCGCGCAGCGCGAGGAAGTGCGCAGCGCCGAGCAGGCGCAGCGCGACGTTGTCGAGCACCGGGTGGCCCTCCCAGCCAGCGAGCGCGCGCGCCACGATCCCGCCCGCCGCGAGGTCGTCGGCGCAGCGAGCGAGCAGGTCCCCGTAGATGGCCGAGCCCATCGCGGCGCAGGTCCCCGCCTGCTTGCGGAACATCGCGAGGATCTCGGCGTCGCGAGCGCTCACGCGTCTCCTCGGCGCGGAGCTCGCCGCGCTTCGCGCAGCGTCGCGCGCGGCGCCGAGCGCGTCACGTCGGGTAGAGGAGCAGCACGGCGAAGGCGCCGTCGCGAAGCGCGGCCCGCCACACCCGCGCGTCGAGCTCGCCGCCCAGCAGCGCTCCGGCGACCCGCACGCACGCCGTCGCGACCCAGGCTCCGCCGAGCAGTGCAAACGCCACCTGATCCTGAGCGAGCACCGCGAAGGCGCCGAGGCTCGCGAGCAGCGCGCCGTAGCCTGCGCGCACTTCGCTCCGGCCCAGTGCGTCGGCGGTCGCCAACCCGTTGCGGCGCCCGAAGGCGCCCGGCCACACCAGCGCGAGGACGCCGCGCACGAGCGTCGCGAGGGCGCCCGCGACGTGAAACGCGTGTGCGAGCTCCACGTGCGCACGCCTCCCCGCGAACGACCCACGGTAGCGGCGCCCGCTGCGATACCGTCGCGCACTTCCCGCAAACCACCGAGTCATCAGGGAGCACGACGATGGGACCGAACATGCAGCGCGTGCGCGATTTCGTCGCCGCCTGGAGCCGCAACGACTTGAACGAGCTGATGACCTACTTCGCCCCCGACTGCGTCTACCACAACATCCCGGTCGAGCCGGTGAAAGGGCTCGACGCCATCCGCAAGACGCTCCAGGGCTTCGCTGGCATGGCGAGCGAGATCGAGTGGGTGCTGCACCAGATCGCCGAGAACCCGGCGGGGGTGGTGTTCACCGAGCGCACCGACCGCTTCAAGATCGCGGGCAAATGGGTCGAGCTGCCGGTGATGGGCGCATTCGAGCTTCGGGACGGTCAGCTGACTGCGTGGCGCGACTACTTCGACATGCAGCAGTTCACGCGACAGCTCCCCGGCGGCGGGAGCTGACGGCCGGAGCCCCGGGGTGCGCTAAGGCCCAAAATTTTCTGAATCGCGCGGTCGGGAACTCGCATCGGTCTGCTAGAAATCTGCGCGCCGGACCAAAGAAGGCCCCCAATGACCGCGGCCCTCCAGCGAGAACCTCTTGATTTCACGCAGCTTGTCGAGTCGTCGGCAGGCTGGGCACAGAGAGCTACCCCGCCGGAAATCTTGAGCTGGGCCGTAGAAAACTTCTCGCCTCGCCTGGTGGTTTCCTGCTCCTTCGGCAACCCGGAGGGGCTCGTCCTGATCGACATGCTCCACCGCGTCGCGCCTGGCCGCTTCCGGGTCTACACGCTGGACACGGGTCGCCTTGTCCAGGCGACCTACGACCTGATCGACCGCGTCCGCGACCGCTACGCGGTGACCGTCGACGTCGTCTTCCCGGATGCCGCGGCGGTGCAGGCGATGGTCCGCGAGCACGGCATGAACCTCTTCTACGAGTCGCTCGAGCAGCGCCAGCTCTGCTGCCGGTTGCGCAAGGTGGAGCCGAGCCGCCGCTATCTCGCCGACGTCGACGCGCACGTCACGGGCTTGCGCCGCCAGCAGAACGTCACGCGCGCTGGCGTCGCGAAGCTCGAGCTCGAGGACGGTGGCCGCCGCGTGAAGGTCAATCCGCTCGTCGAGTGGACCAGCGCCGACGTCTGGGAGTACGTGCGAAAAAACGGCGTCCCGGTGAATCGCCTGCACAACGAGGGCTTCCCGACGGTGGGCTGCGCGCCCTGCACGCGCGCGGTGCGGCAGGGCGAAGACGTCCGCGCCGGCCGCTGGTGGTGGGAGCGTCCCGAGACGAAGGAGTGCGGGATGCACGCCCAGACGGAAGAGGGCGGCTCGGGCATCTGAGGGCCGGGCGATCGATTCGCGTCTGCGGAGCGAGGCGAAGCCGAGTGGGAGTGGAGGCGAGTCCGGGCGGCCTCACTCCGAGCCTCGCAACCCTCGGGACAACCTGCGCAGCACGCAGGCATGGGACGGGCAAGTCCGCCGCAAAGCGCTCGCAGGTGCTGGACTCTCGCTCAAGGCTGCGGGCGCCGGTGCCGATGACGCCGGTTGGCCCATCGCCGGGAGGCCACGCCATGCCCGCAAGCGCCACGCTCCGCGACCACGCCCTCTTCGCGGCCGCCTTCGCCCTCGGGCTGGCACTCGCCTGGCCCGGAGTCGAGGCGCACGCCGATTCGGATCTCGCGCCCTCTTCGCGCGCGCTCACGAGCCTCGGGGCGAGCCCGGCACCGGCAGCGCCGGCTCCCGCGGCCCAGGGCGAGAGCTGCGCCGCGTCGGACCCGCAGCTCGTGGCGGAGGCGTACGACGCACAGCGCCAGCGGATGCAGCAGCTCGCTCAGGCGATGGCGGCGGAGGAGGACGGCGAGATCCGCGTCCTCGACGGCCGCGGTTACGGCTACTTCCCGGAACGCAACGTGGCCGTCGAGCTGGCGCGGCTCCAGCGCGAGGCGCAGCTCCAGGCGGCCGGCCGGCAGCCCCAGTAGCCGTCGCCGGCTCGCTTCCTTTGACTCTGCGAGTTCGCTCCGCCTAATCTGCTTCGGCGCGCGCGCCGGAGGAATCGATGGGCCCGGGAGCGAGGACTCGCTTTCGGCGGTGGACCGCGCTGCTCGCGATCGCCTGGGCACTCGCCTCCCTCGTCGTCGGGGTGCAGGCGAAGCTCGAGGCGCGCCGCTACCCGTGCCTGCCGTTCTCGTTCTCCTCGGCGGCAGGCGTGCACGTCGTCAACGAGGTCGGCCCAGCGGGACGCGCGGCGGGTCTCTCGCCGCGAGACCGGCTGATCTCGCTGCAGGGTTTGCCGATCGGCGAGTGGATGCGCGTGGGCATGCCCGCGCTGAAGGTCGGGGGCGACGTCGCCGTCGTCGCGGTGAAGCGCGACGGGCGCGTGCTCGAGACGAGCGTCCGGGCCATCCCATTCGCGTCGGCGCCCTTCCCGCTCGACCGCGCCGCGATGGTGCTGATCCCGCTGATCGGCGTTCTCTACTTCGTGATCGGGCTCGGTGTCTGGCTGCTCAAGCCCGATCGGCGCGAGTCGTGGGTCTTCCTGCTGTTCTGCTGCGTCACGTCCTCGCTGCTCACGCTGGTGGGGCCGGCGCAGGGTCCCGTGTGGCTGTTCGTCGGCATCACCATCCCGTGGGTCGGCGCCACCGCGTTCCACCTCTTCACGACGTATCCGATCGAGCCGTCGTGGGTCGTCCGGCATCCGCAGCTCCGCGTCGCGGTGTACGCGGCCGCCGGAATGCTGAGCGCGCTCACCGTCGCTCGCCCATGGCTCGCCTCCCGCGACGCCGTCGACTTCTCGATCACCGCCTTCTCGGTGGCGCTCGCCCTGCTGTGTCTCGGCATCGCGGTCAGCGAGCGCCTGCGCAGACCGAGCGCGAAGACCGCGGAGCGCGCCGACGTGATGCTCGCGGGCGGCATGCTGAGCTTCCTGCCCGTGGTCGGCGCGCTGGGCGTGCACACCACGGTCGGCACGCCCTTCACGTGGACGCTGTCGATGACGCTGTTCTTCCTGTTCCCAACGGCCGTCGGCTACGGGATCGTGCGGCGCGACCTGTTCGATCTGCGCGTCGTGGCGCGCAGCAGCGCGGCGTACGGCGCAGCGACGCTCGCCATCACCGGCGTGTTCGCGGCGTTGATCACGCTCTCCGCCGGCGCGCTCCAGCGCGTCGACGGGCACGCGCGCACGCCGATCTTCTCCCTGGTCTTCATTCCGCTGGCGATCTTCGCCTTCAACCCGCTGCTGCGGCGCGTTCAGCGCTTCGTCGACGACCTGTTCGACCGCGAGCGCCGCGCCTACCGCCGCGCGGTGCGCGAGATCTCCGAGGCGATGGTCTCGATGCTCTCGGCGAAGGAGATCGTCGAGCGCATCCTGATCGCCGTCACCGACACGATGGGCGTCGAGCGCGCGCTGGTGATGTTGCACGCGGAGGCGGGCGAGGCACTGCGCGCGACCGCATCGCGCGGCGACTGGGACGCGGAGGCGCTGGGTGTGGAGCTCGAGCCCGACCATCCCGTGTGCCGCCAGCTCTGGATGCAGCGCCAGGAGGTGGCGCGCGTCGACTTCGACGACGAACCCGATCCCGAGACCCGCGCGGCGTGCCAGGACGTCTTCGACACGCTCGACGTCGAGCTGCTCGTCCCGATCCTGTTCGGCGTCGACCTGCTGGGCATCATCGCCGTGGGCCGCAAGCTCACCAGCGAGCGGCTCGGGCCCGACGAGCGCCAGCTGCTGCGCACGCTCGCGAACCAGAGCGCGATCGCGATCGAGAACGCCAAGGCCT
>CAYWRY010000221.1:0-5314 GCA_964460485.1 uncultured Spirochaetales bacterium | reverse complement strand
CCGTGACCAGCGCGCAGAACATCGTGAAGTGCGCGAACAAGGCCGGCCTCAACGTCGTGGACATCGTGCTCGAGCCGCTGGCCTCCGCGGAGGCGGTGCTGGCCCAGGACGAACGCGACCTCGGCGTGTGCCTGATCGACATCGGCGGCGGCACCACCGACATCGCCGTGTTCGTCGACGGCTCGATCAAGCACACCTCGGTGCTGGGCGTCGGCGGCTACCACCTCTCGAACGACGTGGCGGTGGGCCTGCGCACGCCCTTCGACGAGGCGGAGCGCATCAAGAAGCGCTTCGGAGTGGCGAGCGCGCGCTTCCTCGGCAGCGACGACATCATCACGGTTCCGTCGGTGGGCGGGCGCCGGCCGCGCGAGGTCTCCCGCAAGATCCTCTGCGAGATCATCGAGCCGCGCATGGAAGAGATCCTCGGGCTCGCGCAGCAGGAGATCGTGAAGAGCGGGCTCGACACCCGCATCCCGTCCGGCGTGGTCCTAACAGGTGGCTGCGCCGCGCTGTCGGGCATCACCGAGCTCGCGGAGGAGATCTTCGAGTCGCCCGTGCGCCTCGGCGCGCCGGCGAACGTCGGCGGCCTGCAAGACGTCGTGCGCGACCCGATGTACGCCACCGGCGTCGGTCTGATCCTGTTCGGCTTCTCGCAAGCCAAGGGCAAGAGCCCGAGCCGCTTCCGCATCCGCGACGAAGGCGTGTTCCGCCGCGTGAAGCAGCGCATGCGGGATTGGTTCTACGGGGATCTCGAATAGCGAAGGGGGACGAGTCGATTCGCGGGCGATCGATCGCGATCGACGCGCGAGTCGAGGACCGCGAGCTCCGAGTTCCGAGCGGCCGCGGCTCGAGAAGCCGCAAGCGATCCGAGCGGCGCAGCCGCTCAGATCGCGCGCAGCGAGGCGGAGTCTTCGGAGCCGAGCGGAGCCCAAACGAATCGGAAAAAAGTGACGCAAGGCCCCGGATTTCCTCGCGGTCCTGGGTATGATGCGTCGGGGTTCGCGCCCGGGGGGCGCGATTGGGGGGCTATCGATGCCGAACGATCGAGATCGGCGGGACGACGATGTGCGTCCGCCGTCCAGGCTGAGTGGCGGGCTCGACTTGCTCGAGGTGGGCCCGGAAGACGACGCGAACGACGACCTGCTGGAGTTCGAGGACGCCGGCGAGCTGAAGGCGAAGATCCGCGTGATCGGCGTCGGCGGCGCGGGCGGAAACGCGCTCGACACGATGATCCGCTCGGGCCTCTCGGGCGTGGAGTTCATCGCCGCGAACACCGACGCGCAGGCGCTGCAGCACAAGCTGGCGCCCACCAAGGTGCAGCTCGGCCCGCAGGTGACGCGCGGCCTCGGCTGCGGCGCGAATCCCGAGCGCGGCCGCGCGGCGGCGATCGAAGACCGCGACAAGCTGCGCGACATGCTGATCGGCTCCGACATGGTGTTCGTCACCGCCGGCATGGGCGGCGGTACGGGCACCGGCGCGGCGCCGGTGATCGCCGAGATCGCGCGCGAGGTGGGCGCGCTCACCGTCGCGGTGGTGACGAAGCCCTTCCCGTTCGAGGGCAAGCAGCGCGGCCGCCACGCGGAGAAGGGGCTCGAAGACCTGCACCGCGTGTGCGACACGCTGATCACGATCCCCAATCACCGCCTGCTCGCGCTCGCAGGCAAGGACACGCCGATGCTGCAGTCGTTCCGCATCGCGGACGACGTGCTGTTGAACGCCGTGCGCGGCATCTCGGACCTGATCACCGTGCACGGCCTGATCAATCTCGACTTCGCCGACGTGCGCACGATCATGAACGAGATGGGCAACGCGCTGATGGGCACGGGCATCGGCATCGGCGACAGCCGGGCGAAGGACGCCGCCTACGCCGCGATCTCGAGCCCACTCCTGGAAGATGTGTCGATCGACGGCGCGCGCGGCGTGCTGATCAACATCACCGGCGGCACCGACATGACGCTGTGGGAGGTGAACGAGGCCTCGACGCTCGTCCAAGAGGCGGCGCACGAGGACGCGAACATCATCTTCGGCGCGGTGATCGACGAGAGCATGAAGCCGGGCGAGCTGCGCGTGACGGTGATCGCGACGGGCCTCGAGAGCGAGCGCGCGAAGGCTCCCGACCGGGATCGCGGCGAGCGCCGCGAGCCGGCGACCGAGACCGCGTACGTGCAGCCGATCCGCCGCGAGCCTCCGCCCGCGCCCGCTGCGCGCGCGGAGGCGACGCAGCGCCAGACCGAGCCGCCGCCCGCGCGCGAGGCGCAGCGTCCGGCCGCGCCGGTCGTACCGATCCACGAAGCGACCGCCCCAGATTTCCAGTCGCCGTTCGAGGACGAGTACGACGTGCCGGCCTTCCTGCGCAAGCGCCGCGCCGAGCCGCGCGGCGAGAAGGACGACGAGGAGCTGCCGGCCTTCCTGCGCCGCTCGGCCGACTGACGCCGCAGCGGCGCGGACGCGAGTCCGCCACAATCCGAAGGGCGTCTTCGCGATCGGCGAAGGCGCCCTTCTCGTTTCTGCCGTCTCCTTCACCGCGTTTCCGCGGCTGGGACGCGCAGCGCGAGCCATCGAAGGGAACCCATGTCGAACGAGCTGGTCCGGATCGAGCGGCGCTCGGACGGCGTCGCGGTCGTGACGCTGAACGACCCGGAGCGCCTGAACGCGATGACCGAGGCGATGGGCGGCGCGATCCAGGGCGCGGTCGCGGCGCTGAAGGACGAGGCGAGCGTGCGCGCCGTCGTGCTCACCGGCGCCGGGCGCGCCTTCTCGGCGGGCGGCGACCTCGACATGCTCGTGCGCATGACCCAGGCCGGGAACGCGGACCGCGGCGGCCCCACCCGCGCGGCCCATCGCGCCTTCATGGGCCGCTTCTATCGCATGTACCTCTCGGTGCGAGATCTCCCGGTGCCGGCGATCGCGGCGCTGAACGGCCCCGCGATCGGCGCCGGGCTGTGCGTCGCGCTTGCCTGCGACCTGCGCATCGCCGCGCGAGACGCCAAGCTCGGGCTCAACTTCACGAGGCTCGGCATCCACCCGGGCATGGCGGCGACCTGGACCCTGCCGCGCATCGTGGGTGGCGCGCACGCCGCCGAGCTGATCTACACCGGCCGCCTGATCGACGGCGAAGAGGCCGCGCGCATCGGCCTCGCGAACCGGGCCGTGGCGCGCGAGGAGACGCTGCCGGCCGCCCTCGCGCTGGCCGCCGAGATCGCGAGCGCCGCGCCGGTGGCGGTGCGCGGCGCGAAGCGTTCGCTGGCCCTCTCCGAAGCGGCGGAGCTCGGCGCGCAGCTCGACCAGGAGGCCGCCGAACAGGCGCTCTGTTACGAAAGCGCGGACCTGTTGGAGGGCCTCGCCGCCGTGCGAGAGAAGCGCACGCCCAGCTTCCGGGGCGCCTGAGCGCCCGCGATCGCGCGTGGCCCGATTCGCGCGCCACTTGCGCGTGCGCTGCGGCGCCGCACGCGCTTCCGATCCGCACGCCGCGACCCCGCGCCGGCCCGTGACATCGGTCACTGCGAGAAAACGAGCGACGAACGATCTCAAGTTGTGCGCGGCCGGAACGAAACGTTCCGCGCGAACCACGCGGGGGATGCGAGGCGATGTCGGCGGCGGTGGCGAAGGCCCTGAAGAGCGGGAACCTGTGGCTCACGCTCGGATACGTCTTGGTGCTGCTGCTGCTGATGAAGTCTTACGCCTGACGCGCCCACGGGCCGGGCCCGCGTGAGGGCGCTCCCCGTTCGCTGCCTTCGCGCAGCGCGCAGCCGCCGCGGCGCCTAGATCGCCTCGCTCGGCCCGACGATCTCGCTGGCGTTGAAGAAGTACGAGATCTCGATCTTCGCGGTGGCCGGCGCGTCCGAGCCGTGCGCAGCGTTCGACTCGATGTCGGTGCCGAAGTCGCCGCGGATCGTGCCCTTGGGCGCCTTCTTCGAGTCGGTGGGACCCATCAGATCGCGGTTCTTCTGGATCGCGCTCTCTCCCTCGAGCACGCTGATCACGACGGGCCCGCTCGTCATGAACTTCACCAGGTCGCCGTAGAACGGGCGCGCCTTGTGCACCGCGTAGAACCCGCGCGCGAGTTGCTCGGTGAGATGGATCTTCTTGATCGCCACGATCGTGAGGCCTGCGGCCTCGAAACGGCGCAGGATCTCGCCGGTCGCGCCCTTCTTGACGGCGTCCGGCTTCACGATCGAGAGCGTGCGTTCTACGGCCATGCGGTGCGGCTCCTGGGAAAAAGAGGCGCGCACGATAGCGGCGGTGATTCGCGGAGAAAGAGCGCAGACCGCCCCAGCCGGCGCGCGCGGGGGGACCGATCGCTCCCGGGATTGGCGAGACCTCAGGGCGTGAGCACGATCTTCCCGAAGTGCTCGCTCGCCTTCATCGTGCGGTGGGCTTCGGCCGCTTGGGCGAGCGGCAGCACGCGGTCGACCACGGCGCGGATGCGGCCTGCCGCCAGGTCGTCGCCGAAGCGCGCAAGGAAGCCGCGCACGATCGCTGCCTTCTCCTCCACCGGGCGCGCGCGGAGCGTCGAGCCGATCACGCTGAGCCGGCGCGCCAGCAGCACGCCGAGGTTGAGCTCCGCCTTCGCGCCGCCCATCAGGCCGATCAGCACGAGGCGCCCGCCGACCGCCAGCGACGCGAGGTTGTCCTCGAGGTAGGGCGCGCCGATCGAGTCGAGCACCACGTCGACGCCCTGGCCGCCCGTCGCCTGCTTCACTGCGTCCGCGAACTTCGCGCTGCGGTAGTTCACCGCGACGTCCGCGCCCAGCTTCCGGCACTGTTCGCACTTCGCGTCGCTGCCCGCCGTGACGATCGCGCGCGCGCCCGCTCGCTTCGCGAGCTGGATCGCCGCGGTGCCGATGCCGCTGCCGCCGCCGTGCACCAGCAGCGCCCCGCCCTCCGGCAGCTGGGCGAGCTGGAACACGTTGAGGAACACCGTGAGGAACACCTCGGGGATCGCGGCCGCCTCTTCGAGCGTGAGGGCGGGCGGCATCTTCATCGCCGAGCCCGCGTGAACCACGACCTCTTCCGCGTACCCGCCGCCCGCGAGCAGAGCCATGGCGCGATCGCCCGCTTCGAATCCGCGCACGTTCGCGCCAATCTCCGCGACCGTCCCCGCGCACTCCAGGCCCAGGATCGGCGACGCCCCGGGCGGCGGTGGATACAGCCCCTGACGCTGCAGCAGATCGGCGCGATTCACCCCGCACGCGGCCACCCGAATACGGAGGTCGTCGGGACCGAGCGACGGCGCCGGCGCCTCGCCGATCTGCATCACCGACTCGTCGCCGGGTTTCTCGATCACGATCGCGCGCATGAGACCCACGCTAGC
>CAYWRY010000220.1:0-5369 GCA_964460485.1 uncultured Spirochaetales bacterium | reverse complement strand
CATCGTAACCGGCAGAGGAGTGAAATCTTTAAAACCGAAAATGCGGGGCTTTTTAAATCCCGGGGCTAACTCGAAAAGTTGAATCCTCTATTCCAGGCGCCCCAACCTTTTGCATCTCATCCCATGTTATCCCGTACGGAACACTGCCTGATGTGTATCCTGCAATGAAAGCAATTTCATGGTCTTCGTCAGTATTTTCTGCCGCTGCATGTTTGCGCTTGGCTTTCATCCTGGCCTGCGCTGCGTTGGACTGCCTGACCCGGGCCTCGTATTCGGCGCTGATCTCAACGCCACACAGTCTTAGTTCTTTGATGGCAAAGAGCAAATCCACTTTGAAACGATTTGCATAACCCTTTACAATCCGCTTTCCGTTGTATTCACTGATCCATTTACCGGCTGATTGCAGACGCCTTTTCCTGTTCATGTCAGTTTATTTTTTCAAATTTAGCTCACCGACAGGTTCTGATGTTGGAACCATTACAGTGTCGGGTAAAATTGTTTTGCAGGCCGGATATTGCCGAGACGGTCAATTTTCAGTTTTACGCAAGTCTCTTTAATCATTCTTCCGTCAGTTGCTCTTTCCATTTTGTTTAAAGCGGAAAATTCTGCCTTGTTTACGATAGAAGTGGCGATTTCATGGCGAATAAAAAATATCTGTTTTCCCGTGAAACTTACCACTTTATATATCTTCTCAATTTGTTCTTTGCTCACATTTTGCCAGGTTATTAAATTTATGTTCTCAGTTTCCTCCTCTGTTGGCACATATACCAAATCATTAGGTGAAAGATGGAATAATAATTTATCGCCCTTTTCATTTTCTAACGGAACAGAACTTAGCCCTTGTTTTTGGCGTTCAATAACAATGTTCAACGGAATAGTTTCATAATTCCTTTTGCCTTCTGAGTCTTGGTAAATGGCAAAGAATAAATTTGTGCCTTTGGCGGCTTCAACGTATTTAGTTTTTTTGCTTCCAGTTTGCCCTAATGGGAACTTGCTTCCGAGTTCGAAAATTCTGGCTTTGTAGATAGGTTGATGTGGTTTCCCATCGTTGTACTTTTCAATATTCTTATTCATCTCTTCAATGCCTTCGGGAGAAAATGCCAACTCAGGGTTGCCTCCTTTACTTGATAGATAGTTGACAAGTATTTTCTGAATACCGGTATCTGTAATTGATTCAATAGTTTTTGAATCAAAAGAAGTATCAATGCTTTTCCTTGTAGCTGTTAATATTTTTCCTTTAGGCACTTTGATTCTCTGCAATTCAACTTTTCCTGAAACCGTGTCTTTATGTATTGGTTTACGGATGGCCCAATTCGTTCCCTTTTGTTCCTGTAAGTCTTTTATTTTAATGCCATCTTTATCCACCCAGTTTTCATAGTGGTTAGTGGCTTTATTTATAACACGTAAATTTTGTTTAAAACTAACCACGATATTTTCTAAAGCTTTTCGTGCATCAACGGTAAAGCTTTCCCATGGCTTAATAAAATCTTTGGGCACTTCTTTCTCGATTCGCTCACCCGTCTGAGGGTGGTTGTAAGCTACTTTTTCAAACTTTCTTAGTTTCCGGTTCAGGTCAAACCGTTCTTTCGATTTGGCGTGTTTGTTATTGAGCAGATTGATATGATCTCTCGTAGCGCATGCTATTGCCAGCGCATCCATTGCATGATGGCGGTGATCTATTCTTTTCTTCGAAAAACCTTTAGAAAGCTCCAAAGGCACCGTTGGTAAAAACTTTTGATGGTTATCATTCCATGCGGTAAAATGAGAGGAGTTGGCCAGTTTGTTCATTCGCTCAAACCGAGGCAATATTAATTCGTTCCAAACATCATTCAAGCCCCAGTCTTGCTTGAGTTCACTGGTGATCTTACCGTTTCCGGGAATGACGTTCTTGGAATTAACACCGTCATCACTGATTTCAGCTCGTACAATATTGGATAAGACTGAGGAGATGAACTTGCTTATGTAACGGGTATCATTCATCTGCCTTTCAATCATCTTATCTGGAATTTCTTCCATTAATAGTTTATTGCGTTTGCTCCGGTTTTTGGCATAGTGCTGTTTTACAAAATCTTCATAGCCATTTACTTCAAAAATTTGAACTGTTTTATTGCCGATTTGTACTTTTTCTCCGTGATGGTTTTTATAAACTCATAACCAAGTTGGTTATCTTTTAATTTATTTACAGCGGCTTCGCATATAACTTTGTTGCTGAAACTATCATCAAAATAGCGGCTTTGGGGAATGACATGTTCAATTTCATACTCCGGTGTGAATAGTTTGTTGAGCGGAATGATTTCTCCCGTATAAGGGGAACGGTATTTTTGTTCAAGCCATAATTTGTATTTTCTTAATTCGACTATTGACGGTTGGGCAGTCTTACTGATTTTCAAAATATCGTCTTCAATTTCTATATCAGAATTGAGAACACCTTCTTCGTACACCTTCAATATTTCTTGTTGCATGGGTGAATGAGGCCTGACGTTCTCTACAGTGATATCATTTTTCAATTCCACCAGTAACGACTTGATGCGAAGGTTTGTATTTTCATTTTCGGATATTTGTTTGGTTATTCTTTCCCTCTCTTCGGCAGGGTTTTTCATTTCTCTTCCTAATTCAATATGGATTTCATCAAAAAAATCTTTGGCTCCATTACCATACTTTATCCAGATGTCTTTTACCACTCTTAGGGTTTCGGTAACCACCTGTTCAACAATCGGGTTGCGAAGAGAATGTTGTTTGAAATCTTTAAGATATTGTTCTAAATCATCGGCCGAGTTCCATTTTCCAAGCGTTGCAGCTTCAGAATGGCGGCCATACACAACGTACTGTGCAAGCCACAATGGTAAACCCCGGAAATGATCTTCTTGTGTCAGATGCAAGGCTTTTTCTCTGACCCGGTCTTTGATGTTTTCATCGTATTCACCGGTTATTATCTTTTCAATTCGTATTCTTATCCTTTCATCAATTGCATCCCAACTCCAATATTTTCCTAAGCGCATTAACGGTAGTAATTTCTTAATGGCCTTCTCTGAAAAAGAACCATACTCACTTTTAAAAGGAGGGAATTTCTTGAACGCTTCAACAAATGAGGCAACCTCCAGGTGGTTTTTTTCTGCAAAAGAGTTTAAAGCTTTTTCATAATCAATTTTATCCGTTACAGAATAGATAATGTGCCATAGTTTTTGTTCAATTTCTCTTGTCAGAAAATTATCTCTGTTATTTTCAACTTTTTCCAATCTTGTACTGATAAGTGTTTTTGTTTCATTGCAAGGATACTTTTTATCTTCCACATAATTCCAGCGATATTTCTCAATTTCGGCATTGAGTAGCTTACCCTTTAATCCTTTTTGTTCCAGAAGGAACTTGATTAATGACTTTTGTTCAACTTCTTTCCTGTTATTCAGAAAGTCAAAAAGCCTTTCCCAATCTTCTTTGCTGTTCAAAAAATCGGTTGTTACGTTGGAATCATCCTCTTTTTTATAAATAGACAGATTATACATCCACTGCCAGATCCGGAACTCCTGGTAATAAGGATTGGATTTGGGAATGGCTTTCAGGTATTCCAAATGTTCAATGCCATTTTCATCCTTATACTTTCTATATTCCAAAGTACAGTTACCGATGGATGATTTTTGGCTTCGCAGTGGACGCTGATAAAAAATAATATCATCCAAAAACAAATGCACAAACTCTTTTGAGCTTAACAGCAATTGATGAGCTTCATTATTTCTGTATAATTCCTGTAAGCAATCATTGTATAGGTCATTATTTTGCAGTTCAGGATGTTCATCTTTTTGCTTTAGCAAAATTTGCTTCAACTCGTCCTTATAGAATTTCCGTTCGATAGTACGAACAAGTTTGCCTTTTATTTTTTGTTTGGGATTTTTCAGTAACGTATCATAGATGTAAGCGCCGACTGTTTTGTGTGATTTATCAATTTCTTGTTCTGTTTTTTGCTTTAATAAAGTCCAATCGTCTTCACCTGGTGCTCTAAAGCTGCGTTTTTCATTTCCTTCTTTATCTGTTTTTACAGAACCATCATCGTTCAAATCAGTTGTAACAATAAAATCTCTTACTTTGTTTTGCCAATCAAATAAAGGCGTTTTGCTTGGTCTGCGATACACCCAGCCATTTTCTAACTTCAAGGAATACCATGTCTCACCTTTGTTGTTAGGCTTTTCGTCTGCAGTGACCTCAACTATTTTTAATGAGTGAAATTCCACAAGCTTGTTCGGATTTTCTTCCTGCTCTTCACCCCGCAATTGATAATAACCCCGCTTTTGATTAAAATTTAGAATGACCCAGGCTAATTCTTCTTTTTCAATTTTTTGAGTTAGGGCTTTTTTACGTAAATAATAAATCGTCCAATCGTAAGGTATAAGTTTGGATTCGCCTTTTTCATTTACTAATATTTCAGGTTGATGCTGCCGGAAGTCATCAAGCATCTCCTCAAAGGATTTTTTGAAGATAAAATCATATTCATTTTTTTGCTTGGCTTCATTCCAGATTGGTCTGTAGGCTAATTTCGGTTCGGTTTCGTTGATGAACTTTCCTAATCGTTTTGCAAAGTCAATTTGCGAGGCATAATGTTCAGGCAAAAAGCCAAGAATATTGAGCACACGGTGCAACCTTTCACGCCTTAGCAAATGCCGTTCTCTTAGTCTTCTTACGCTTCTGTATCCGGTTCTTTCCGCTGTTTGTGAAACGGAATTGCCCTTATCAAATTCACCTAATATATCCTGGCTCATAGGAATAATCCGACTTCCCAGGCCATGAATTTTTCCTTTTCTTTCTTCAAAATCTTGTTCAATCAATGCCCATCCAATACTGTTTGTACCCAAATCGAGTCCAAGAATTTTCATATTCGATTTTTTTGTTTTGGTTTTATAAAATAAAATATTTTTCTTTACGGCCTAATTGAAAGCAAATCACAATAAGGATTATTCCGTTGTGTAAACATTTAAGCCGCCTCGCCTTACAATGCGGGGCTTTTTATTCCCCCCCAAACACCACCTCCCAAAATACCCCTCCCTTCTTATCCTTCACCGGCACAAAATGTTTTATCCGGGAAGATAACTCGGCTACCCGGTTTATCTGCGCTGCTACATAACCCGTTTTGTCAATTCAGTCTTGTAAATGTACTTTCCTCTTTATTGCCGTTAAGCCCTCCGCCCTATACAAATCCAAAGAATCTTTTTATACGGTTAAAGCTTTATCAGGGCATCCTATTTACCCAGGTTATGTAAGTTTGCAGCTACGCCAGTCCCGTTGTCTAATCAGAAGGTGATTTTTAAAACGAATTGGAAATTAAAAATAAATTTAAAAGAATTTTTTAATTTTCCGTTTGCCGGCTGTAGTTTTTTGTTTAT
>CAYWRY010000219.1:0-5446 GCA_964460485.1 uncultured Spirochaetales bacterium | reverse complement strand
GTCACGAGGTTCGGGAAGTGCCCGAACAGCGCGCCGAACACGTTGCCGGCGAACAGGACGCGCTGCTGCGGCAGCCAGGCGACGAGCGAGTCGCGCGTCTCCGCGCCGTTGCACGCGACCAGCTCGAAGTCGACGCCGCCGAGCGCGAAGTGAAAGCGCTCGCGGAACAGCACGTCGGGCTTCGGCTGCGACTGCACGGGCGGCGGCGCGGCGCCCGTGCCCTTCGCGAGCTGGAAGGCGCGCGCGAATGCGAAGGACGAGCGGCGCTGGCGGAACGGGGCGAGGCGCGCGTCGTACGCCTGGTGCTCGGCATTGTTCGCCTGCGCGACGACCAGCGTGCCGCTCTGCTTGAAGTGGTCGACGCCGCCGACGTGGTCGACGTGGCCCTGGGTGAGCACGATGTAACGGATGGGCGAGGCGTCGATGGCGTCGTAGTAGGCCTTGTGCACCGGCGCCTCGAAGCCCATGCCGGTGTTGATCACGACGCGCCCGCCGGGCGTCACGACGAGGAACGAGTTCGAGTAGCCCTCGCTCATCCAGACCAGCGAGTGCACCTGCTTCTGCCGCACGCTCGTCGCGGGCTGCATCGCGAACGCGTCGGGTCGACTGCGCCAGATCGGCTCGGACATGCGCCGCACCGTAGTGCAGCCGAGTGGCCCTTTGGGGTCTGACCCCAAAGGGCCACTCACGCCCGGGCGCGCACCTCGCTGCGCAGGGCGGGGCGCACCACCTGGCCGGGCTTCGCGTTCGCTACGAGCGCGCCGTCCTCGCGCACCGGTGTGCCGTTCGCGAGCACGCGGCGCACCGGGCCGGGCGCCACCTTCGCGGGTCCGAACACCGCCACGTCCGCCCACCGCGCTCGCGCGACTCTATCGCGCTCGGACCGCGCAGCGCGATTCAGCCCGCGAAGCCGAGCTGCTTCCGGAAGAACGCGCGCGCGGCGGGCGCGCTCCAGTTGTCGTGGTCCTCGCCGTAGGCGGTGATCCCGTCGAAACGCCACTCGGTGAGGCAGTTCACCGTGAACAGGTTCGGGTTCAGGTGCAGGCCGAGCTTGTTGAGGCAGCGGCCCTCGGCGCGCAGCGCTCGCCCGAGCTCGTCGGCGCCCTCGATGGCGACGCGCAGCGGGTAGCCGGTGGCCGCATCGCGCTCCAACACCTCGCGCCGGCCGGAGGCGAGCTTCGACCAGGTGCCGCCCCGCAACAAGTAGCCGTGGATCGAGTTGCAGCCCTGGCCGAAGTCCATGGTGATGGTGTGGAACGCGTCGCGCTCGCTGGCCGTCGCGTAGCTGTATCCGCCGCGCTTCGCGGGGGTGCCGGTGAGCCCGGGCCCGAACTGCGAGCGCACGCCCCAGGAGCGGTCGCGGAAGCCGAAGGCGTCGACGCGGATCGTCTCGCCCCGCAGCGCGATGGTTCCCTGATAACGCCCCGGCTGGTCGAGATGCCCGTGGCCCAAGTAGTTGGGCTTCGCCACCGCCGTGAAGGTGAGGTCCACGTGGATCTCGTCGCCGCCGTCCGGGTCGTCGTAGCCGATTGCGTACTTCGCCAGCGGCTCCAGGCACCGGATGCGGATGCCGTTCGGCAGCGAGAGATCGGAGAGCTTCGCGTCGTGGGCCAGCGGCAGGTGCCAGAAGTTCTTCGCGTAGACGCAGTTCCAGAGCTGGTCGCCGCGCTCGTCCCAGAAGTAGGCGCCCCCCGCCGCGACGTTCTGATTGCGGCGGAAGAACGGATAGAGCTGTCCGGACAGGCGCCGCTCGGGAACCGTGAACGTGAACCAGCAGGTCTCGGTCCAGTAAGGGTCCGCTGAAGTCGGCGGGTGGAGCTCGTCGTCCGCGTGTGGCGCGGGGCTCACTTCTTCTTGGCCTTCGCAGCGGCCTTCTTCGGCGTCTTCGCCGAAGCCTTCGCCGGCGCCTTCTTCGCAGCCGCTCTTGCGGCCGGCTTCTTCGCGTCGCCGCCCGTGCGCTTCTTCATCGCCGCGTCGGGGTTCGTGAACTCCGCCGGCATGTTGTGGGTGAAGCACTTCTCCTCGACGCGCCGCGTGATCCGCCAGCCGTCGAGCGTGCGCAGGTACTCGTCGTGGTACCAGAGCCCGCAGAAGAACACGTGCGGCTCTCCCGGGCCGCGCGACTTCGTCACCATCGGGTTCCAGCAGATCGTCTTGGCCGTCGCGCGATTGCCTTCGAGCTTCACGTGGCTGGTCGCCACCATGTGCTGGAAGCCCGCGAACATTGGCAGCGCCTTGCGCAGGAAGGCCTTCGTCTCTTCGAGCCCGCCGACGCTGCCCCCGAAGGCCGAGTAGTCGATGAACGCGTCCTTCGTGAACACGCGGTCGAGGGCGTCGAAGTCGCGCGTGTCGATGGCCTGGCTGTAGGCGGTCTGCAGATCCTGGATCTCGAGGCGGTCCGAGAGCTCCTGAAGCGACTTGGGCATGGCGGCTCCTGTGCGTGGGCGGACGAAAGCGCGACTCGCGCCGCGGCGCGAGGGGCGGGTAGCGTGGTTGCGAGGAGAATGCATGCGGCTCGACGAGCGCGTCGCGATCGTGACGGGGGCCGGGCGCGGCATCGGCGCTGCGACCGCGCGCGAGCTCTCGCGCCTCGGCGCCGCGCTGGTGGTGAACGACGTGGACGAGCCCGCGGCGCGCGCGACCGCGGACGCCATCGCAGCGGCCGGCGGACGCGCGCGCGCCTGCGCCGGCTCGGTCACGGATCGCGCGGACGTCGCGCGCCTCGCCACCGCGGCGGAGGCGCTGGGCGGCGCCGACATCCTCGTCAACAACGCCGGTCTCGCGTCGTCGGTGCCGCTGCCCCAGCTCGACGCCGACACCTTCGAGCGCGTCGCCGACTCCCACGCGCTCGGCACCTTCCTGTGCACGCAGGCCGTGCTGCCGCGCATGCTCGCTCAGGGGCGCGGGCGCATCGTGAACCTCGTCTCGCGCGCGGGCCTCATCGGCTCGCCGGGCACCGCGGCCTACGCGGTCGGGAAGGGCGGCGTGTTCGCGTTCACGAACGTGGCGGCGCGCGATCTCGCGGGCACGGGCGTCACGGTGAACGCGGTGAATCCCGCCGCCACCGAGACGCGCATGGTCACGATCGCGATCGAGGCGCTCGCCGCGCGCGGCGGCGCCGACGCCGGGCGCGCGGCCGCGCTCCGCGCCGCCCTCCAGGCGCCCGAGGAGATCGCGCCCGCGATCGCGGCGCTGTGCGCAGACGAGGCGGGCCACGTGAACGGCCAGATCTTCTACGTGGCGAAAGGGCAGCTCGGCCTCTTCGCCCCGCTCGTCGTCACCCAGCGCACGCCACGAGAGGCGCGCTGGAGCGCCGCCGACGCGCTCGCCGCGATCGGGAAGCTCGCGCTGCATCCGCTGGACGAGCCGTACCGCTGAGCGGCGCGCGCGTCGGCTCCGCTCGGCGCCGCCGCTCGGGTTGCAAGGGACGCCCTCCCGCTCCCGCGCTCGGAAGGCGCGTGCGAGTGCCGCCCAGCGCGCGCTCGCGAGTGGCATTGCGCGAATGCGCTCATCCCGCGCACATTCGCGCGTCCTCGCTCTGCCGGCCGGGAGACCCATGACCGCCCCCACGTTCACCACGCCGCCGCCCACGGTGCGCGACCTCTTCCGCGCGCGCCGCGACGACGACCGCGTGGGCCTGCGCTTCGGGGACGCGTCGTGGACCTGGCGCGAGCACGACCAGCTCGCCCGCGACCGCGCCGCGCTCTTGCTCGCGCTGCGCGTCCCCGGCGAGCCGTTTCACGTCGGTGTCCTGCTCGACAACGTGCCGGAGTTCTCGTTCCTGCTGGCTGCGGCCGCCTACGCGGGCGCGACGGTCGTCGGCATCAATCCCACGCGGCGCGGCGCCGAGCTGGAACGCGACGTCGCCCACAGCGACTGCCGCATCCTGATCACCGAGGACCGCTACGCGCCGCTGCTCGACGGGCTCGCGCTGCCGGTCGCCGCCGAGCGGCGTTTCTCGGTCGACGCGGCGCGCTGGCGCGAGGCGGCCGCGCGCTTCGCCGGCGAGCCCGATCCCGACGTCGCGCTGAATCCGCTCGCCCCGTACTTGCTGATCTTCACCTCCGGCACCACCGGCCAGCCGAAGGCCGCGATCTGCTCGCAGCTCCGGCTCGGCGGCATCGCGCGCACGCTCGCGACCATGCGCAGCCTCGGCCCCGGCGACGTCAGTTATCAGGTCATGCCGATGTTCCACTCCAACGCGCTGATGGCCGGCTGGGCGCCGGCGGTGTGGGCCGGCGCGACGATGGTGCTGCGGCGCAAGTTCTCCGCGTCCGGCTTCCTTCCGGACGTGCGCAAGTACGGCGTCACCTACTTCAACTACGTGGGCAAGCCGCTCACCTACGTGCTCGCGACCCCCGAGCGCCCGGACGACGCCGACAACACGCTGCGCCTCGCCTTCGGCAACGAGGGCGCCGACCACGATCTCGAGCGCTTCGCGAAGCGCTTCGGCTGCCAGGTGCTCGACTCCTACGGCTCGACCGAGGGCGCGGTGGCGATCTCGCGCGTGCCCGGCATGCCGCCGGGCTCGCTCGGCATCGGCGCGCCGGGCACGGTGATCCTGAATCCGGAGACCGGCAGGGAGACGCCGCCCGCACGCTTCGACGCGAGCGGCAAGCTGCTGAACGCGGACGAGGCGATCGGCGAGATCGCGAACGTGCAGCGCGCGCCCCTGTTCGAGGGCTACTACAAGAACGACGAGGCGAACGCGGCGCGCGTGCGCGACAAGATCTACTGGACGGGCGACCTCGGCTATCGCGATGAGAAGGGCTTCCTCTACTTCGCCGGCCGCGACACCGACTGGCTGCGCGTCGACGGCGAGAACATCGCCGCGGCGCCGGTCGAGCGGATCCTCGCGCGCCATCCCGACGTCGCGCTCGCCGCCGTCTACGGCGTGCCCGACGAGGAGGTGGGCGACGCGCTGATGGCCTCGCTGGTGCTGCGCCCCGGCGCGCGCTTCGAGCCGCGCAGCTTCGCCGAGTTCCTCGCCGCGCAGGCCGACCTCGGCACCAAGCAGTCGCCGCGCTACGTGCGCGTGGCCGCCGAGCTCCCCCAGACGCAAACGAACAAGATCCTGAAGCGCGAGCTGCGCAAGCAGCGCTGGGAGTGCGCGGATCCCGTGTGGCTGCGCACAGAAACTGGCTATCACCCGCTCACGCCCGGCGACGCTGCGCGCATCCGCGCGCGCTTCCGCGAGCGCGGGCGCGAGAACGTGCTCGACGCGTAGCGGCCGGGTTGCGAGCTTCGGCGCGATGAGGCGCAGCGCTTTCTCGATCGCACTCGCGGTGGCCTGCGCCTTCGCGCCGCTGCGCGCGCACGCTGGCGAAAGCAAGCCTGCGGGCGTGCGTTCACCCTCGGCCGCGACAGCCGCCGCGCTCCCCGCTGCGTCGCCGCGCCCGCGCCCCGTCGACGACGCGCGCCTCGCCGCCGCCGAGCGCGACGCCGC
>CAYWRY010000218.1:0-5498 GCA_964460485.1 uncultured Spirochaetales bacterium | reverse complement strand
GCTAGCGCCGCGCCTTCAGCGCAGGATCGGCTTGCAGTCGGCGCTGCAGCCTTCCGGGATCGCGGCCGGCGAGGCGGCGGGACGGTGCAGCACGCCGCGCGTGGGTGTGACGACGACGCGCGTCTCGTCGCCGCTTTCGACCGTGCGCGCGTCGCCGTCGACGATCAGGCTGTAGCCGCCCGGCTCGATGGGCGGCCAGAGCAGGCTCACGAGTCTGCGCGCGGCGGCGTTTGCGGCCGTGCGCTTGCCCGCGGCGGCGACGAAGGCGCCGTCCTCCCAGCGCGCGGCCACCGACACGCTGTGTGGGCGGCCGTCGTCGCTCACCGTGAGCAGGAACGGCGTCGCGCCGTAGCGCTCGGCCTCGGCGCGCAGCTTCTCGAGGGCGACCGGGATGCTCATCTCACGCCTCCACCATCGTCTTGAAGCTGCCGTACACCATGCCCCGCCCGTCGAAGGCGTGCTCCGTTTTGGGCGTCACCGTGCGCGCCGTGCGCGGGTCCTTCAGCACCGCCACGTTCACGCGATCGGGGTGAGCGCGCGAGCCGAACTTCGGCACGGGGAGCGCGAAGCCATCGACGCAGCGTGCCATCGCGAGATCTCCTCGGGCGCAGTGCGAGGCTAACGCGGATCGCGACGCTACGAGCCCGCGCCGCGAATCAGCACGACGCCCGCGAACGACACGGCCGCCGCGACCCAGCGCCAGGCTCCGACGCGCTCCCCCAGCAGCAGCGCGCCGATGCCCACCGCGAAGAGCAGGCTCGTCTCGCGCAGGGGGATCACGAGGCCGGCTGGCGCGCGCGTGAGCGACCAGACGAGCAGCTGATACGACGCGGTGGAGAGCAGCGGCCCGAACAGTGCGAGCTTCCAGTGCGCGGCGAGCGTGCGGCCCACGTGGATGCAGTGCGACTGGTAGAGGGCGATCGCCGCGGCGTTGCCGATGGCGATCAGCGGCCCGTACGAAAGCGGGTCGTTCGCAGCGCGCGCGCCGAGCGTGTCGGTGAGCGCGCCCGCCGCCGTGGCGAGCGCGGAGAGCGCCGCGAAGGCGAGGCCGCGCGGCGTGACCCCGAACGAGCGCCGCGCCGCCTCCCAGCCGAGCAGGGCGATTCCGCCCGACACGCACGCCACGCCGAGGAAGCCGAGCGGCGCGAGCGGTTCGCCGAGGATCGGAATCGCTGCGAGCGCAATCACGAGCGGGTTCATGCCGCGCACCATCGGATACGCGACCGCGAAGTCCCCTTCGCGGTAGGCGCGGCCGAGCAGCGCCTGCGCCGGCACGCTCAGCAGGATCGTGAGCGCGATCCAGCCCCAGGCCGGATGATCGGGCAGCCCGGCGCCGGCGAGCAGCAGCACGTTCGGCCACGCCGCGCCGGCCCCCAGCGCGACGAGCGCCCCGTAGGGATCCGGGCGCGACTTCACCCACGCGTTCCAGCTGGCGTGGAGGAGCGCGCTCAACAGCATCGCCAGGAAGACGCAGGTGGAGAGGCGCGTCACGGCCGCACGCCGGCCACCAGCTCGCCGAGCTCGCCCTGGCGTCGCTCCCAGTCCGCGACCAGCGCGAGCTGCGTGCGGGCGCGATCCAGGTTGTGGCCCGCGCGCTGCACGCGGAAGTAGTCGTCGCCGCGCAGGTGGTCGGCGAGGAAGCGGATTCCGATCACGTAGGTCATCAGCAGCGCACCGAACGGCAGCGCCGCGCGCTCGGCGGCGCCGAGGCTCGCGCCCGCCCCGCACACGAAGCCGTCGGCGAGCGCTGCGAACAGATCGGTCTCCACGCGCACGCGCGCGAGGTCGCGCTCGTCCTCGGCGGCGCGCGTGGAGGCGCTGCGCGCCAGGTCGCCGAAGTCGGTGAGCGCGCAGCCGGGCATCACGGTGTCGAGGTCGATCACGCACAGGCCCTCGCCGCTGGCGTCGTCCAGCAGCACGTTGTTCAGCTTGGTGTCGTTGTGGGCCACGCACTCGCGCACCTCGCCACTCCGCTTCAGCGCCTCGAAGCGCGCGACGAGCGGCTCGCGGGCCAGCGCGAGCTCGACCTCGGCGCGGCAGCCGGCGAGCCGGCCGGCGGCGTCCGCACGCACCGCCGCCTCGAGCTGCTCGAGGCGCAGCCGCCCGTCGTGGAAGCGGGGGATCGTCTCGTGGAGGCGCGGCGGCGGCAGGTCCGAGAGCTGCGCGAGGAAGCGGCCGAAGGCGAAGGCCGCGGCGCGCGCCTCGGCCGGGCTGCTCGCGACGTCCACGCCGTGGGCGCCGGCGATCTGCGCGACGCAGCGCCAGGTGTCGCCGCGCGAGTCGACGTAGTGCAGGGCGCCGCTGCGCGCGGGCAGAAGCGTGAGCACGCGCCGCTCGAGGTCGCGGACGCCGTCGCGCTCGAGGGCGCGGCGCTGGTGGGCGACCACGCGCGCGAAGTTCTCCATCACCTGCGCCGGCTCGCGGAACACGGCGCGGTTGATGCGCTGCTGCACGAAGCCGCGCACGCCGCGCGGCGTCTCCACCTCCGCCAGCACGGTGGTGTTGATGTGCCCGCTGCCGAAGGGCGACGAGCGCAGCCAGCGCCCGGGCAGCGCGAACGCCTCGGCGACTTCCCGCAGCAACGCCGGGTCGAGGGCGCTACCTGTGGTCACCGACGCTCCACGTCGCGAGGTGCCGTGCCGCAGCTTCCCGTGCTCGTCGTCCCGCGCATCGCGCGGAGAGTCCCGATCGACGGCAACCTCAACAAGTCCCCGTGGCAGGGGCTGGCGCCGGTCGCCCTCGCCGCGTCGCACGGCCGCGATCCCGGCAATGCGACGCGCAGCGTGCAGCCCACCGCGCTGCGCGTGTGCCACGACGGCGAGCGCCTCTACGTCGCGTTCGCGTGCGCGGACCGCGACGTGTGGGGCACGCATCGCGGGCGCAACCAGCCGATCTACGAGGAGGAGGTGGTCGAGGCCTTCCTGGCGCCGAGCCGCGATCCGCGCCGCTACTTCGAGCTCGAGTCGAGCCCCTTCGGCGCGTGGTGGGAAGGCGTGATCGACAACCCGGACGGGCAGCGCGGGACGATGCGCACCGACCTCGACTGGGTCTGCGCCGGCTGGGAGCGTGCGGTGCGCGTGCACGACGCCAGCGCGCGAGGGGTCGCGGCCGAGGGCTGGAGCGCCGAATGGGCGATCCCGTTCGCGGCGCTCGGCGCGCGCGCGCCGCTTCCCGGCGAGCGCTGGCGCGCGAATTTCTTCCGCATCGAGCGCCCGCGCGGCGCGCCGCCCGAGCTCAGCGCCTGGGCGCCCACCTTCGCGGAGCCCGCGGAGTTCCACCGCCCCGACTGTTTCGGCGTGCTCGAGCTCGCGTGACGCGCGCGCTGCGGCTGTCGCGCGCCCGCGCAGCAGCTCACGCGCGCTGCAGCTTCGGCATCACCTCGCTCGCGAACAGGCGCAGGTTCCGCTCCGCCTCCGGATACGGCATGCCCGCGTAGCTGAACACGCAGCTGAAGTGCTCGCTGCCCATGCGGTCCGTCGTCTTCAGGATGCGGTCCTGGCACATCGCCGGCGTGCCCCACACCTGGAGGTCGAGATAGGCCTCGCTGGCCTGCGACGCCGAGAGACGCTGGGCCTCGGACATCGCGGCGTAGAACTCGTAGCCCTTGGTCCTCGCGAAGTGCTCGCCGCCGAACTCGTAGTGGCGCTTCGCCGTCTCCCAGTAGCCGCCGATCCACTTCACCGCGAGCTCGCGCGCCCGCTTCTCGTCCGAGTCGCAGAACACCCAGCCCGCGATGATCGGCTTCGGCGCGTCGACGCCGTTCGCCGCCTTGTAGACGCGGCGATACATGGCGAGCTCCGCGTCGATCACGTCCCACGGCTTCTGCGGGATCACGAGGATGCCGATGCCGAGCTTGGCCATGATCTCGGCCGACTCCGGCGAGACCGCGGCCGCGTAGGTGCGGCCCTTGAAAGTGCCCTGCGGCCGCGGGCGGATCGCCTTCTTCGGCTGCTTGTAGAACTTGCCATCGAGCTCGCAGAAGCCGGTCTCGAGGCCGGTCAACACCATCTGCGCCGCCTCGACGAAGCGTTCGCGGGATTCGCCCATGTCGATGCGGAAGCCCTCGAACTCGACGCGCCCGGCGCCGCGCCCGATGCCGAGCAGGAAGCGCCCGCCCGAGAGGTGGTCGATCAGCGAGATCTCCTCGGCGGCGCGCATCGGGTCGTGCCACGGCAGCACCACCACCATCGAGCCGAGCTGCACGCGCTGTGTGCGGCCGGCGAAGTACGACAGGAACTGGAGCACGTCCGGCACCATCGTGTAATCGGTGAAGTGGTGCTCGACGCTCCACAGCGAGTCGAAGCCGAGCGGCTCGGCGAGCGACGCGAGGCGCAGCTCGCTCGCGTAGACGTCGCCGTCCGAGCGCTCGTCGAGCGGGTTCTGACAGATCGCGGCCATTCCGATGCGCATGCGACCTCCGATCGTTCGGGTGGCGTGAAGTCGCGCGACGCTACGCCAGCGCCCGGAAGCGCCGCAAAACTGCGCGCGCGCGCACGCTCGCGACGGCGCGCGCGCCGCCCGCGCTCGGCCGCGCGCGTGCGCTCAGCGCGCGCCGGCGCCCGCCAGCGCCAGCGGGTCGTGTGAGGCCGCGCGCTCGACACGCGGCCCTAGTACACCCACTGCCCCGCCTGATAACGGAACATCTCCTTGACCACGACGCTCGAGGACGGCCGGCAGCTGCCCTCGGCCGCGCCCTCGCAGTGCAGCGTGATCTCGCAGTAGCTGAGCACGCCCACGTAGGGCGCGGCGTCGCTGCCCGTCGGACGCAGCTCCATCTCGTAGGTGTTGCGCAGCCGCTTGCGCTCCGTCGCGAAGCGCGCGCCGGTGACCGCCTTCACCTTCGCGATCCAGTCGCTGGAGAAGCGCTCGAAGGAGGCGGTTGTCGCGGCGTCGGCGCCGCTGGTGGGCCTCGCGTCGCGCTGGCAGATCGTGGTGTCGGCGGGCGGCGGCGTGATGATCTCGGTCGCCTCGGGCGGCGCGACGATGCGCGGCGCGGCAGAGACGGGAGGCGTGGGCGCCCCGCCGCAGCCGAGCAGCAGGGCGAGCGAAGGCGCGAGCGCGAGGAGGACGCGAGGCGCGGAGTTCATGGTGGGCCACGTTATCACGCGCAGCGCAGGCGATGGGGGTACCGCTGCAAGCCGTTGCCCGACGTCGGAAGCGTGTCGGAGCTCGCGAGAGGGCGCAGCGCGTGGACGAGCGCGCGCGGAGGGGGCGGCGCTCGGCGTCGGCATCTCCGCGCCGCCCCGGCTCTCTGCGCGGCCTCAGCCGTTCGCGTCCTTCTCCCCCTCCCGGTAGTCGCCGAACTTCTTGTCGCGATCGGAGAGCGCCTGCGTCAGTCCGCCCCGCGCGCGGCTCACGAACTCCTGCAGCGTCTTCGTGTGCGTGCCGAGCGCGCACAGCTCGGTGCCGACGCGCAGCGCGGTGCGGAAACCCATCATCTCCATCTGGCGGTGCACGACGCGCTTGTTGAGCTGGAGCACGTCGATGGGGATCTGCGC
>CAYWRY010000217.1:0-5615 GCA_964460485.1 uncultured Spirochaetales bacterium | reverse complement strand
GCTTCGAGAAGGAGTGCGAGAGCGGCTCCTGGTACCAGTGCATCCCGTACACGGACCGCCTCAACTACAACTCGGCGATCCTGTGCAACCTCGGCTTCTGCATGGCGGTGGAGAAGCTGCTGCAGATCGAGACGCCCGAGCGCTGCCAGTGGCTGCGCGTGATGTCGGGCGAGCTGTCGCGGCTGGGCGACCACCTGACGCGCACCGGCGCCGCCTGCCTCGAGCTCCAGGCGATGACGCCGTTCCTCTACGGCATCGAAGCGCGCGAGCTCACCTGGGACCTGCAGGAGATGCTGTGCGGTGCGCGCGTCACGTCGAACTACATCCGCATCGGCGGCGTGAAGCACGACATGGCGCCGAGCTACCCGGCCGCGGCGCGCGAGAAGATGGCGAAGATCCGCGGACTGCTGAGGGACTTCGACGACGTCGTCACGCAGAATCGCATCTTCGTGGATCGCATGAAGGGCACCGGCGTCATCTCGAAAGAAGACTGCATCAAGTACGCCGTAACGGGTCCGATCCTGCGCTCGGCGGGCGTGCCGTTCGACCTGCGCAAGGACGAGCCGTACCTCGTGTACGACCAGATCGACTTCGACGTGCCGGTCGGAGAAGTGGGCGACAACTACGACCGCTACCTGGTGTGCGTCGAGGAGATGCACCAGAGCCTGCGCATCGTGGACCAGTGCCTCGCAAAGCTCGAGCAGCTCGGGCCTGGGCCGGTGAACGTCGACGACCCGCGCGTGCGCTGGCCCGCCAAGGGCCGCGTGTTCAACGCGATGGAGGAGCTGATCCAGCAGTTCAAGAGCGTGACCGAGGGGCCGCGCGTGCCGAAGGGCGAGGGCTACTTCGCGATCGAGAGCGCGAACGGCGAGCTGGGCTTCTATCTCGTGAGCGACGGCAGCGCGCAGCCCGTGAAGGTGCGCTGCCGGCCGCCCAGCTTCATCAACCTCGCGCCGATGCCGCTGATGGTGCGCGGCGCGATGCTCGCCGACCTGATCCCCACGTTCGACTTCATCAACATGATCGGTGGGGAGTGCGATCGCTGATGGCGTCCCGAGGCGGTGCGAGCGAGGCGCGCGGCGTGACCAGGTATGGGCGCGGCGAGGTGGCGAAGCGGCTGGGCGCGCCGACCGACCAGCAGGGCAGCGTGAACGATCCGCGCACGACCGAGGAGCTCGGCGTGAAGTGGAACGAGAAGTGGATCTACCGCGATCCCGAGCGCAAGGGCTTCGACCGCATCGTGTTGTGGCATCGCTACGACCTGCTGGGGATCTGGCGCATCGCGCGCGACGGCACCGCCACACCCGAGGCGTTGCCGGACAAGGCATCCCACTAGCCCCGCCGCGCCGTGAACCCGCCTGGGGCCAGACCCCTTTCGGGTTCCATGCGACGAAGCCGTTTCGCTCGCCTCGCGGATCGTCCAGGATCGGGCGCGTGGGAGACGCAACCAGGCGCCCGGGTCCGCCGCCGCTCGCGCCGTTCGGCCTCGTGCTCCACCACGACGGCCGCTGGAGCCACGAGGGCGCGCCGATCCTGCACCGCGGCATCCGCGAGCACTTCGACCGCAACGTGAAGTACCTGCCCGACGAGCGGAAGTTCGTCGTCGCGCTGCGCCACTTCCGCGGCGAGATCGTCGTGGAGGAGGCCGCGTTCTTCGTGCGCGCCGTCGACCTGGCGCGCGGCGAGATCGCGCTCTCGGACGGCACGCGCGAGCCCCTCGACGTGGCGAGTCTGCGCGTCTCGCCGCGCGACGGCGCGCTGCTCTGCCGCGTGAAGCCCGCGCTCGCGCCCGGGGGCCTCGCCGCCCGGTTCCTGCACGGCGCGCAGGCCGAGCTGCTCGCCGCGCTCGAGCCCGACGGCGACGGCTTCGCGCTCCCGCTCGCTGGCCGCCGCGAGCGCGTCCCCGAACTGGGCTGACCCGCCGCCTCGCGCGGGCGTTCAGCGGGCCCAGGCCCGAGCGAACCCGGCGCCCTCGCGCCGCGCCTTCACGCCGCGCGTGCGACTCGCTCGAGCACGAGCCGCGCCGGTCCGCGCACGAGGAACGAGTCCAGCCGCGGCGGCTCCGCCTCCCGCTTGCGCAGCGCTGCGAGCCGCGGCACCAGCGCCTCCAGCGCGACGCGCGCCTCGAGCCGCGCGAGCGAGGCGCCGAGACAGAAGTGCTTGCCGAAGCCGAAGCCGAGGTGGCCCTGTGGCCGGCGCGTGACGTCGAAGCGATCCGGCTCCGGGAAGCGCCGCTCGTCGCGGTTCGCGGAGCCGATCAGTGCCGCCACCGTCGCGCCCTTCGGAATGCGCGTGCCCGCGACCTCTGCATCCGCGGTCGCGTGCCGGAACACCACCTGCACGGGCGAATCGAAGCGCACTGCCTCTTCGAGCGCGTCGGGAATCAGCGATGCATCCGCCGCGACGCGCGCGAGCTGCTCCGGATGATCGAGCAGCGCGTTCACGGCGTTCCCGATCAGGTTCGTGGTCGTCTCGTTGCCCGCGACCAGCAGCAGCATCACGAACTGCATCGCGTCCTGCGGACTCAGCGCGGCGCCGTGCTCGCGCGAGACGATCGCGCTGATCAGGTCGTCGGCAGGCGCGCGCTCGCGCCGGCGCGCGATCGCCGACAGGTAGGTCACCGCGTCGCCGAAGGTGGCGAGCAGCTCGGGCCGGAAGGGGTCGGCGCGGTCCGCGCCCGTCGCCGACGAGATGATCGCGTCGCTCCAGCGCTTGAAGTCGAGGCGCCGCTCGGGCTCGACGCCGAGCATCTCCGCGATCACCGTCACCGGCAGCGGAATCGAGAGGTCGTGCACCAAGTCGAAGGCGTCGCCGCGGTCGAGCTTCGCGACGCACGCCGCCACGACTTCGCGCGCACGCTGCTCCCAAGCCGCGATGCGGCGCGGCGTGAAGCCGCGGTTCACGATCGCGCGCAGCGCGTCGTGTCGCGCGCCGTCCGACGAGATCAGGCTCGGATTCTTGCGCAGCGCGAACGGATTCAGCCGCGCGCGCCACATCAGCTTCGCGCTGAACCAGAGCAGGCGCGGCGTGAGCGGCAGTGCACCGTCTGCGCCGCCTCCCGGCATCAGCACCGTGAGCATCGCGCGCGACGAGAAGAGGTCTGGCGAGCGCAACACCTGCTGCACGTCGTCGAAGCGCGACACGCAATAGTGACCGGACCCCGGCGCGACGTGCACGGGCGCCGCGTCGCGCAGCGCGCGATAGAGCGGATAGGGATCGGGTCGGCCGACGTCGTGCAGCGGGTCGAACGAGATCGTCACGGGCGAGCCCCCCTCCGCTGGACGCGCCAGCCTCGCTCAACCGGCGGGGCGCACGATCGCCACGCCCGCCGCGACGCCGAGCACGCCCAGCCCGACGCTGGTGAGCGCGTAGAGAACAGCGGCGGCCGTGCGGCCGGACTGAAGCATCGCCCACGTCTCGAGGCCGAACGCCGAGAACGTCGTGAACCCGCCGAGCAGCCCCCCCAGCAGCGCCGGCCGCCAGAGCGCCGCGAGCCCGTGCCGCGCCGCGAGCCATTCGTAGAGGGCGCCGATCGCGAGACAGCCGAGCAGGTTCACGAGCAGCGTCGCCCACGGAAACGCGCGCGTGCCGACGGCGGTCCCGATCCCGACACGCAACACGGCGCCCAACCCCCCGAGCCCGAACACGAGCAGCCAGTGCAGCATGGGCGCAGCGTAGGCAGCCGCGAGAAAAAATTCGCGCCCACCCGTTTGGGGTGTAAGTTGGCCTCTGCGTCGAGAGCGGCTGTCGCCTCGACGCCGCCGATCGACCCACGAGCCCCGCGCTCCGAAGTTGGATCCCTCGCATCGCGAGCCGACCGGCCTCAAATCGGGAGGAACGCAAGTGGAGGAGACTCCGCCGGGCTGCTGAGCCGGGCGTGGCCGAGGCCGCGCCCCGTATCTCGCCGCCGGCTCGCGTCGCGCGCGCGTTGCGCGCCACGCGCCGGCGGCACCGCTCGGAGCAACCCCATGATCGAAGTACTGGTTGTCGTGGCCGTCGTCGCCGTCGTGCTCGGGCCGGTCGTGCTCGGAGCCCTGGGCGGCCTGACGGGCCTGTGGATCGGGCGTCGCTACGCCCACCCGAAGCATTCGCAAATCCACGACCACGAAGTGAACGACTAGACGCTTTCGCCCTCACCGCTTCGGCTCCCAGGCGCGAAAGCGCGGCCTCGTCGAATCGGGGCCCGCCGCGCGAAAACAGCGGTCGAGCCGTGAAGCGGAGGGGGACCCGAGGTGGGGCGCGCGGGAGCGCGCGTCCCGCCCCGGGTTTCTGCGTCCTCGGCCTTCGAAGAAGACGGGGCAAGACGCGAGAACTCGGGCGACCGCCGGCTCTGAGGCGCCGAGGGAGGCGCAATGCGCGGTCGCGCGTGCAAGGGCGACAGCCGCCAAGCACAGTCGGGAGGCGCGCTGCGGCGCGCCTGTGCCGCGCCCGCGGCGCACCCGCACCGCGGGAAATCTGGTCGACGCGCGCACGGCTCTCCGCCATCTTCCGCCGCCCGCCGCACCGGCTGCGCCTCGCGCACCGAGGCGACGCGAGGCGCCGTAGCCAAGTGGTAAGGCATGGGTCTGCAAAACCCTGATCCCCGGTTCAAATCCGGGCGGCGCCTCCAATGGATTCGAGGCCTTGCGCGGCACTTGGGTCGGGGACGCGGGGACGCGTGAGCAGTCGGAGCCTGCTTGGGCTCCGGCGGTGCGTCGGTCAGCTCAGGAACAGCTCCTCGTTGTGCCAGCGCAGCTGCTCGATCGCGGGCCGGTCCTCGGCCCGCCCGGGCGCCCGGATCGCGCGGCCGTGGAGCGCGTAGTAGTCGCGACCGTTCTCGAACTCCTCTCGGATCCGCACGCTGATCTCCACGCGCAGCTCGGGCGTGACAGTCACGTAGCCGCGATCGAAGAGAGTGTGGAGGTCGCTGCGCAGCAACAGACCGTTGTCCGTGCGGTGGTCGCCGCCGAGCGCGAAGGGGCGAATGTGCGCGGCTTCGAGGACCGGCAGAACGCGTTCTCCGGTGATTGCACAGCGCCGCTCGTATGCGTCCGTCACGATCACGCGGAACGAGCCCTGCCCAAGCCGCGGTCGCACGAGCTGCGCTTCCCCGTAGCGGCGCTCGTCCCAGTCGCGCGCGAGCTCCGGCTGCGCGTCTGGCGCTCCGGTTCGTCGTTCACGAAGCGCGCGCATCAGGCTCAGACCCGGCTCGACGGCGAGGTCGTAGCCCTTGCCCTGCACGATGTTCGGGCTCCAGTCGTGCGGAACCGGCAGCCATTCGGACTCGTCGAGGAAGAACGGCTGCTCGAGGAGAATGCAGCCGATCGCGTAGTCCTGCGCGCGATCCGTCGCGGCCCTGCGGTACTTTGCGATGCGCTCGCGCATCTCGGCGAGCGTTCTCGCGCCGTTCGCGACGTCGAAGGACTTCCACGCGAGGCTGACGGGCAGGAGCGTCGCGTGCGCGAACACTCCGCCGCCGACGATGAAGTGATGCGGCGCGTGCAGCTTGAACAGGAACAGCTCGCCGGGCGCGAGCGATCGGAACACCCGCTGCCCGCCCGGCTGCCAGAAGTTCACCTCGTCGAGCCGCGGCTGCGCGCGAAGCAGCTCGAACCAGTCGCGATCGGTGACGCCGA
>CAYWRY010000216.1:0-5627 GCA_964460485.1 uncultured Spirochaetales bacterium | reverse complement strand
GCGCGGTACGGCAGGAGTTCGCCGCCCTACTCCAGCGCTCGGCAGCGCTGCTCGGCTCGCGTGCGGGCGTGCTCGTGGTGGGCGTGCTCGTGGCCGCGCGCGGAGCGGTCGGCGATTCGCGCTCGCCAGCGGCGTGGATCGCCGTGCGCTTGTTCCGGCGGCCGGAGGCGCCGTGTAGCGATGGGACTGGGGGTGGGAGGGAGGGTCCGAGGCGCTCGCAACGGGGGACGTCCATTTCGGACGGAGCGCCTCGGGCTCTCCCATCTCGTTCCAGCCCGCCACCGATTCGCGGGCGCGACTTCAGCCGCAGCTGAAGCGGGGGCTCACGCGCCTCGCGCGCCGGCAGCGGCCAGCGTGCGGCGGCGTGCGAGCGGCGTGCGCCCGCTCCAGCGCCGGAACGCGCGGTGGAAGCTCGACAGGTCCTGGTAGCCGAGCAGGAACGCGACCTCCCCGAGGCTCAGGTCGGGGCGGCCGAGGTACTGGTCGGCGAGCTCGCGGCGCACATCGGCGAGCAGGCGCTGGAACGAAGCGCGATGCTCGCCGAGTCGCCGCTGCAGGGTGCGCGGACTCAGGCCGAGCCGCCGCCCGAGCGCGCGCACGCTCGGAGCGCCCCTCGAGAGCGCGTCGGCCAGCGCCTGGCGAACCTCGTCGATCCACTCCCCGCGGCCGTCGCTGCCCAGATGCGCGTCCAGGTGCCGCTCCACGACGCGCAGCAGCTCCGGGTCGGCGCCCGCGACGCGCAGCTCCTCGGCAGAGAAGGCGGTCTGCATGTGGAGGTTCTGCTCGAAATGCAGCGGCGAGCGGAAGAACCGCTCGCGCTCGGCGACGTTTGCCGGCGCGTGTTGGCCCAAGCGCACGCGCTGTGGCCGCCAGTTGCGACCGCACAGGATCTGCATCACGCGACCCCCATCGCCGCATTCGCCTCGGTGTAGTGCCGGCAGGCGTCGTAGTCGGGGATCGAGATCTCGAAGGTGAACGTGGCGACCGAGCCCAACCGGCTGAAACGCATGCCCCCGCGGCGCATTTGGAAGCCGCTGTAGCGGTCGAGATTGTGCAGCGCGGCGCCGACGGTGGGGGCGTGCAGGATCGCGAAGGCGAGCACGCCCAGGACGCGCAGGTCGCGCTGCTGCCCGAAGTGGAAGCCGAAGTCGTCGTCGCCCAGCTTCTGCGCGGCGGCGTCGAGGAGCGCGACCAAGCGCTCGACCGGCAGCATGCGCTCCGAATCCGCCAGCTCCGCGAGCGCGACCCCCGCTCTCGCGAGCACGCGCGCCGGCCCCCCGCCGCGCGCCGCCACGTACTCGAGCAACCCGGCGGTTGCGCGCGCGCGGACGGTGGTGCCCATCGGTCAGCGCGCGAGCCGCGACGGCGCCGGCGGGTTCGCGTCGCTCGGGTCGGCGCGCGCCGTCGCGTCGATCGCTCGCGCGCGTGCTGCCGACACGTCGGCCTCCTCTCGGAGGCGTTCAGGTCTCGAACGCCTGGTCGATGCGCTTGAAGCGGCGCTGGATGAACTCGCGCGCTTCCGGGTGAGGGAATAGATAGAGCTTGTTGCGCTTGATGCCCTCTACGACGAGCTGGGCGACGCCTTCGACGGGAATCAGACGCCCCGCCATCTGCGACTCGTCGGGCTCCGGGTAGTTCTGGCTCTCGGGCCCGCCGTAGTCGCGCTGCCGGTTCCGTCCGGAGCCGTCGATGTTCGTCTTCACGCGCATGGGGCACAGCACCGAGGCGCCGACGCCGTGCTCGCGCAGCTCGCGGTGCAGCACCTCCATCAGCGCCACGACGCCGTACTTGGCGACGCAATAAGCGCCGAGGCCCACGTTGGGAACCATGCCGGCGAAGGACGCGGTGGCCGCGATGTGGCCACCCTCGCCCTGCTCCACGATGCGCTGGGCGAACGCCTCGACGCCGTGGATCACGCCCCACAGGTCGACGTCGATCACCCAGCGCCAGTCGTCGTGAGTGGTCGCCGTGACCGGCGCGCTCACCGCGACGCCCGCGTTCAGGAAGACGATGTGCGCGGCGCCCATGCGGTCGAAGGCGGCGTCGGCGAGCGCCTCGACGGATTTGCGGGACGACACGTCGCAGACCACGCCCTCGGCCTTCACGCCCAGCGCGCGGATCTTCTCGACGGACGCGCGCAGCGCCTCGTCCTCGATGTCGGCGAGCACGAGGCGCACACCCTCGCGCGCGAGGGCCTGCGCCGTCGCGAAGCCGATGCCGCTCGCGCCTCCCGTGATCACCGCCACCCGGTTCCGGAGCTGGTCCATCCGCGCGTCCTCCCGGCGAATCTTATTCCGATCGCTTCGCGATACGCTGCCTCCATGCGCGAAGGTTTGCTCATCCTCGGCGACCACCTGCCCGACCCGCACACGGGGCGCAAGACGACTGGCGCCCAGCGCCACCGGCAGATCGTCGAGCTCGCGGTGCGCGGCGAGGCGCTCGGCTTCGACTCGGTGTGGCTCGGCGAGCACCACCTGTGCGACTACATCCTCTCCTCGCCGCCCGTCGTGCTCGCCGCGATCGCCGAGCGCACCACGCGCCTCCGCCTCGGCACGGGGGTCACGTTGCTCGGCTCCCTCGATCCCGTCCGTGCCGCCGAGGACTACGCGACCGTCGACGGCCTCTCCGGCGGGCGCGTCGAGGTGGTCGCAGGCCGCGGCGTGCTGCGCCGCACCTACAGCGACTTCGGCTACGACCCGGACCGATCGCGCGAGCTGTACGAAGAGAACGTCGCGTGCCTGCTCGCCGCGTGGAGCGAGGCGCCCGCGCACTTCGATGCGAAGCACCGCCCGCCGCTGCGCGGCGTCACCGTGCATCCGCGCCCCGTGCAGCGCCCGCATCCACCGCTCTGGATCGGCGGCGGTAGCTCGTTCGCCTCCGTGGACCTCGCTGCGCGCCTCGGGCTCCCCCTCATGCTGCCGAGCGTGCTCGCCGCCCCGTCGGCCTTCGCACCCTACGTCGCCCGCTACCGCGAGCGCTTCGTGGCGGGCGGCGTCGGCCGCGAGCGGCCGGTGGTCGGTGCGTGCAGCCACGTGCACGTCGCGCCCGACTCGCACGCCGCGCGGGAGCGCTGGCGCCCCTACCACATGCAATACATCCGCTGGGTGACCTCCGAGCTGATTCCGTGGGGCGGCGCGAACCTCTCACTGACGGAAGAGCGCGCGGCGGGCCCGCCGCCGCCGGGCCCGGACTACGCCGCCCTGCTGCGCGGCCCGTCGCTCTGCGGCAGTCCGGCCGAGGTCGCCGACCGCATCGGGGCGATGCGGGATCAGCTCGGCCTCGACCTCCACATCGCGATGTTCGACCACGGCGGCATCCCCGACGCCCTGCTCGCCGAGGCCACCGAGCTGTTCGCTGCCAAGGTGATCCCCGAGGTGACGGCGGCCTGAGCCGAGCGGCTGGCCGCCCGGGCGCGCGAGCGGCTACCAACGCGCAGCGTTCTGGAGGATTGCCATGGCCCGCGTCGTCAAGCTCGGCATCAAGCGCCCGGTCACGCGGCCGCTGCTGCCGGATCCCGCGCCGCGCGAGGTGAAGTACACGCTGATCTCGGTGGACGACCACCTGATGGAGCCGCCGCACACCTTCGAGGGCCGCCTCCCGAGCAAGTACGCCGACCACGCGCCGCAAGTGGTGGAGACCGAGGAGGGTCATCAGGTCTGGGTGTTCGAGGAGACGCCCTACTTCCAAGTGGGCTTCATGTGCGTGGCGGGCCGCGCGAAGGAAGACCAGCGCTACGAGCCCGCGCGCTTCGACGAGATTCGCCCCGGCGCGTGGGACGCGAAGGCGCGTACCAAGGACATGGACATCAACGGCGTCTACGCGTCGGTGAACTACCCGTCGGGCGTCACGGGCTTCGGCGGCACGCTGTTCTCGGAAGCGAGGGACCCCGAGCTCGGCCACGCCTGCGTCGAGGCGTGGAACGACTGGATCCACGAGGAGTGGGCGACGCCCTTCCCCGACCGCTTCATCCCGCTCGGGATCACGAACCTGCGCGATCCGGAGCGCGGCGCCGCCGAGATCCGCCGCAACGCGAAGCGGGGCTTCAAGGCGGTGACGATCCCCGAGCAGCCGCACAACCAAGGGCTGCCCTCCGTCTTCCAGCCCCACTGGGAGCCGATCGTGCGCGCCTGCGCAGAGACGCAGACGGTGCTCTCGCTGCATGTCGGCAGCTCGGGCTTCGGCAAGATGCCGCCCGGAGCGCCTACGCTCGAGCTCGGCGCGACGAAGTTCGGTCCCATGGCGATCGACACCGCCGCGGAGTGGCTGTGGAGCGGCTGGCCCGCGAAGTACCCGGAGCTGAAGATCGCGATCGCGGAGTCGGGCATCGGCTGGGTCGCGATGCTCGCCGACCGGCTCGACAACATCATGGCCCGCTCGGGCTACGGCGCGGGCTGGACCGACCCGACGAGCTCGCCGTCCCAGGTGCTGCGGCGCAACTTCTGGTTCTGCATGATCGACGACCCCTCGACGATCTCGACGCTCGAGCACGTCGGGATCGATCACGTCGTCGCCGAGTCCGACTATCCGCACGGCGATGGAACGTGGCCTGACACGCAGCTCGTGATGGAGCGGATGCTCGGGCGTTTGCCCGTGGAGTGGATTCGGAAGATCACGCACCTGAATGCGGCCAAGCTGTACCGGCATCCGTTGCCGCAGGTGTGCAAGCCGTAAGACGCTTAGGTGCTTGTTCCTCGACCGCGCGGCGGGGCGGCGGGCGGGGTGGGGGCGCGACTCCGGGCCCTCGCGCTTTGGCCTGCGGTGTTGGGTGAGGGAGAGTGCGCTGCGTTCGGGCGTGCTTTGCGCTCACACCCGGGATCGTTGCGGTGAGGTGTGCGGAAGTCGTGCTCCTGTCGGGCCCTTCGCTGGCGGCCGACCCCGCCCGCCGCCCCGCCGCGCTTGTGCTGGCGTCGGCCTTGCGCGCGTCTTCTGGAGAGGGAGGGTGCGGATCGGCGCGGCGTCGAGCCGCGCCGACCCGCACGCTTCGCGCTCGATCGGGGGTTAGGAGGAGCGGACGTTGCCTTCGGTCTTCGCGCCTCGTTGTTGGGCGCGTCTCTCGTCGCCGGCTCGTCTCAGGGCTTCGAGCTTCTCCGGATCGACCTTGGCGTAGTTCTCCTTCCAGCTCTCGTCGTCGCTCCAGCGGTAGGGCGCAACGACGGTGGTGCGCGGGAAGCGCGCGGATTCGAGGAGGTCGAGGGCGATGCCCACGATTCCGCGCTGCATGGCGGCGTCGTAGGGCCTGCCGCAGGGATTGCCGAGCGGGAAGTCGCTGAAGACGAAGCGCGCGACGCCGCACTCCTCGACGATGTCCTTGGCGGAGCCGATCACGACGGTGGGGATGCCGTTCGCTTCGAGGTGGCGGCTGACCAGACTCACGGTCTGGTGGCAGACCGGTCAAAGCGGCACGAGCAGCGCGACGTCGACGGCGTCCGCGCGGCAGCGCGCGAGGATCTCGGGCGCGTCGTGCTCGATCGTCCGGCGCTGGGAGTAGTCCGTGGGAACGCCGTGGAAGCGCGGGGCGAGGCTGCCGATGCGGCCCTGCGCAGCGAAGGCCGCGAGCCCCGCGAGCGGGAGGAAGCTCTCGACGTCGCGCGTGTGGGTAGCCTGCTTGTCCCAGGCGAGGTCGTCGG
>CAYWRY010000215.1:0-5657 GCA_964460485.1 uncultured Spirochaetales bacterium | reverse complement strand
CACTAGGGCTCGCGGATGATCTCTTCCTGAGCCGCGAACATTAGAACGCTTCCCGCGCGCGCGAAGTGAGGGGCGTCATTTCCCTGGTCTTCGCGCATCTGGCGGGAAGCCATCGCGGCTCGCGCGGTGGCGAGATCGTGCCAGTGCAGCTCGGTCACGCCGTCGAAGGCGGGGTCGGCGATCGCGTAGGTCTCGGGCAGCGGGTGGGTCTGCAGGTAGAAGAGGGCGTTCTCGGTGCGCGCGGCGATCGGGCCGTGCCCGTGCCACCAGCGGCGCTGGAATGCCTCCACGCTCATGCCCTCTTTGCGACGGAACGGGAACACGCACTTCACGCCCCGGCTGCCGTAGTGATCGGCCGTGCGCATCACCGTGCGGGCGAGGCCCGTAACAACTGCCGCAACGCGCGCGTCCGGTGCGAGCAGCTTCTCCAGCGCGTTGCGCTCGGCGTGCGCCAGGGCGTCTGCGGCGCGGAAGTGCCAGAGTTCGAGCGCCCCCGCGAACGGCGCGCGCGCAGCGGGGACGATCTGCTCCGCGAGCGCGCGCGTGAGCGTGATGCCCGCAGCACGCGGCATCTGTGCGTCGGCGATTCGCGCCGCGTCCGAGCGGAACGGGTCGCCCGTGGCTTCGAGGAAGTAAAACGTCTTGTACATCGCACTACGCCTCGATTCGCACAGGCAGGCGGCGGCGGCCCCACAAGAAGAATGGCGTGATGCGCTCGCCGGCGCTGACGAGTGAGAGTCTCGGAAAGCGCTGGATCAGCGCGCGCAGCGCGGTCTCGGCTTCCAGGCGCGCGAGCGCGGAGCCGAGGCAGAAGTGAATGCCGAGTCCGAACGCGAGGTGCTCGGCGAGCTCGCTGCGCGGGCGATCGAGGCGGAACGTGTCGGGGTCGCCGAACACGCGCGGATCGCGATTCGCGGCGGCGTAGCAGAGCAGCACCTTCGCGCCCGCCGGGATCGTGACGCCGTGCAACGAGACGGCGCGCGTGGTCGAGCGCCAAAGCCCGAGCACCGGCGGATCGAAGCGCAGGCTCTCCTCCACCGCGACCGGCACGAGCTCCGGGTTCGCCACGACCTCGCGCCACAGCGCAGGCCGTTCGAGCAGGCGCCACACGAGATTCGTGATCAGGGACGTCGTCGTTTCGTTGCCGCCGACGAGCAGCTGCGAGACGACACCGGTGATCTGCGCGTCGGTGAGGCCGTCGTCGTTCTCGACTGCTTCGACGAGCGAGTCGATCAGGTCGCCGCCGCGAGGCCGCGCGCGATGGTCGACGATCGCCTCGAAGAGGTAGCGGCGCAGCGCCTCGAGCTCGCGCGCGAGGGGGGTCGGGTCGGGCATGCCCATCGCTTCCACGGAGCAGTCGGACCAGCGTTTGAACCGTTCGCGCTCACTCGCCGGCACGCCGAGCATCTCGCTGATCATGATCACCGGCAGCGGACACGCGAAGTCGTCGTGCAGCTCCAGCGTGTCGCCACGCACGGCCGCCAACAGCTCGCGTGCGATCTCCTCGGCGCGCGGGCGCAGCGCCTCGATGCGCGTGGGCTTGAAGGCGCGTTGCACGATGCGGCGGAAGCGGGTGTGCTCGGGCGGGTTCGAGAGCAGGCCGCCAGGCGGCGTGAAGCGCGGGCCTTGGCCCCACTCGCTGGAAAACTTCTCGATGTCGAGCAGCGCGGCCTTCACGTCGGCGTGGCGCGAGAGCGTGTAGAAGGGAGGGTCGAACTTCGCGTAGTGGTGCACCGGCTCGTCGCGCAGGAGCGGCGTCCAGTGCGGGCCGGGGTCGGTGAGCGTCTCGCGCGCGAGCGGATCGAAGCTCATGGCAGGCCCCTCGAGAAGTGGATGCCGACGAGTACCGCAGCCAGCGCGCCCCATGCGACGCCGGTGCGGCGCAGGATCAGCTGCGGCGTGACGTTCTTCAGCGCGTCGGCGGGCGCGACGCCGCGCAGCGCAGGGATCAGCGCGGCGCTGTCGACGTAGAGCGACTGCACCACGAACGCGACGCCGCCGAGCGCGGCGACGCGCAGCCCGAGCTCGGGCTGCAAGAGCGCGACGAACAGCGCCGCCATCGCGACGTATCCGAGCTGGCCGCCGAACGCGAGGCCGAAGAACTGCGCCCGCGAGTGCGTGCGCGGGTCGAAGAGCGGCATCGCGACGCCGCGGATCGAGCCGCGCGGCGCCTTCGAGCCGAGAGCGCGCGCGCCGAGCTCGTGGCCCCACTCGTGCGCGACATAACAAGCTGCGTACGCGAAGGCGAAGCTCGCGACGCTGAGCGACGTCGCGCTCACCCACGACGCGCTTGCGGCGTGCCACGCGCGCAGCCCCTGCCAGATCGCGACGAACGCCGCGAGCAGCAGCGCGTCGCGCGCGATCCATGCCGCCAGCGAGTGGGTCCAGTGCGCTTTGGGTTCCGCGCTCATGCAGTCGATCCGGCGTTTGGCGAGATATTGCGGCAAGCTCGCGCGTCTCGCTGCGGAGGCTCGATGACGAGCATCGCCGGCAAGGTCGCGTTCGTGACGGGCGGCGCGAGCGGCATCGGGCTCGGTCTCGCGCAGGCGCTTGCGCAGCGCGGCGCGCGCGTCGTGATCGCCGACATCGAGGCCGCTGCGCTCGAACGCGCGCGCGAGCAGATGGCGCGCAGCGGAGCCGACGTGGTCGCGCAGCGCCTCGACGTGACGGATCGCGCCGCCTTCGCCGCCGCGCGCGACACCGTGCTCGCGCGCTTCGGCGCGGTGCAGCTGCTCTTCAACAACGCGGGCGTGAACGCGGACGGTCCGCTCGACCGCGTCACCTATCAGGACTGGGACTGGGTGCTCGGCGTCAACCTCGGCGGCGTCGTGAACGGCCTCACCACGTTCTTGCCCGAGCTGAAGCGCCACGGCCGCGAGGCCCACGTCGTCAACACCGCCTCGGTCGGCGGCCTGGTGGGCATGCGCAACCTCGGCATCTACAACGCCTCGAAGTTCGCGGTGGTGGGTCTCAGCGAGGCCCTGCGTGCCGACCTGAAGCCCCACGGGGTCGGCGTCTCTTTGCTGTGCCCAGGCGTGATCGCGACCGCGCTGGCCACGAGCGCTCGCAATCGCCCCGCGGCGCTCGGAGGCGGCGCGGTGCCCGCAGCGGCGGCGCCGGCGAGCGGTACGGCGCCGCAGCTCATGACGCCCGCGCAGTTCGCGGCGCTGGTGATGGACGCGATCGAAGCGAACCGCTTCTTCGTCTCGAGCCACCCCGAGTTCCGCGAGCTCGTCGGTCAACGCCATCGCGCCGTCGAGGCGAGCTACCGCGGCGCTGCAGACCCTGCCGCTGTTTCCGCAATGCGCGCGCTGATCGAGCCGTTTTGAACCGCGCTTGTCCCTAACAACCGAGGAGACCTCCATGCCGTACCGCGTATTCCAATGGGCGAGCGGGAGCGTGGGCAAGCACGCTGCGAACGCGTGCCTCGAGCGCAGCTCGCTCGAGCTCGTCGGCCTGCACGCCTACTCGCCCGCGAAGATCGGCAAGGACGTGGGCGAGCTGCTGGGCCGCGCGCCCACGGGTGTGAGGGTCACGGGCACGCTCGACGCGGTGCTCGCCTCGAACGCCGACGTCGTGATCCACACGCCGCTCGCCTCGCTGGTCTACGGCGAGAACCCCGAGCAGGACTTGGAAGACATCTGCCGCCTGCTCGCGGGCGGCAAGAACGTGATCACCGCGGTCGGGTACCTCTATCCGAAGCATCACGGGCCGAAGCTGGTGGAGCGCCTCGAAGCCGCGTGTCGCGCGGGCAAGAGCACGTTCCACTCGACGGGGCTGAACCCTGGCTTCATGGGCGACCTGTTGCCGCTCCTGATGAGCTCGCTTGCGGCGCGCGTCGAGCGCGTCGAGCTCCGCGAGGTGTCGAACTTCCAGTACTACCCCTCGCCCGAGATCATGTTCGACGCAATGGGGTTCGGGTCGCAGCCAGAGAAGTTCGAAGGATCGAACAAGCGCCGGAAGTTCTGGCTCGACGGCTTGTTCGGCGAGTCTGCGCTCATGGTCTCGGACGGCATCGGCCTCGGCGTCGAGAAGATCGAGGGCACGCTCGAGACCGCGCTCGCCGGCGAAGACCTGAAGACCGCCGCGGGCGTCGTGAAGCGGGGGACCGTGGCGGGGCAGCGGTATCGCTGGACGGGCCGCGCGGGCGGCGAGGAGCGCCTGCTGAGCGAGACGGTGTGGCGCATGCACGACTCGGTCGCGCCGGAGTGGCCGCGCGGCAACCACACCATCACGCTCGAGGGAACGCCACGCATGCACCTCGAGCTGAGGCACGATTTCTGTTCGGATGGGCTGCTCGGGACTGCGATGCACGCCGTGAACGCGATCCCGGCCGTCTGCGACGCGGCGCCCGGAGTCCGGACTTTTCTCGACCTGCCTTGGATCTTTCCTGCGAAGTGACTCCAGATTGGTGCAAAGTACGCGCGCTCGAACAGATGCAAAGGAACGCCAAGGCGAGGTCCGCCGTCCGCGCATCGGGATCGAGGCTCGCGGGGCGCTTGACGACTCCGAGCCCATCGAGGGGACCGGCGGCTTTCGACCGCGTCGCGAATCGTTCTGACCGCGCTGCTCGCGACCGGTGTCGCGCAGGGCGCACTCGCTCGAGACACGGCGGCGGCGACGCCTACCGCGCTCGCGCCGGTCGAGCCTGCGCGCGAGGGGATCGAGGAGATCATCGTCACCGGCACCAAGCGATCGACAGCCAGTTCCGCACCGATGTGCTCGCGCTCGGCGAGATGAAGCCGAGCGTCGCGCTCGGTCAGGTCGCGGGCTTCCGCCCGATCGCGGGCGGCGTTCACGGCATTGGCGCTACGCGCGCTCCTCGCTCGGGCTTCGTCGCGGCACCGAAAAAACGTGTTAAAAGGGGATTGCAGTGGTGATACGCTGCGCAGCGCGCGGTTGTGGCTCACCTCATGACGGGCTTCCCTGATTGGGGAGCGGCTCGAGGAGATCTGGCCCAGCCGGGCGTAACGAACTTGGGGGACCTCATGGTACGACGAACGTCGCGAACGCTTGTGTTTGCCGTCATCCTCGGCCTCCGCTCTCCCGCCGGCGCGCAAGAAGCGGCGCCGGCGCCCGAGCCCGCCGCCCAACCCGCGCCCGCGGCCGCCGAGGGCATCGAAGAGATCGTCGTCACGTCGCGCCTGCGCGAGGAGTCGATCCAAGAAGTTCCGATCTCGGTGAGCGCGTTCAGCACGGAGGCGATCAAGGCGATCGCACCGCAGACCCTGCGCGACTTCGACCAGCTCGCGCCGAACGTTTTCATCGGCAACAACATCGCGGGCCCTTCCGCAGGCGCGATCTACATCCGCGGCCTCGGCTACGCGGACATCGAGAAGACGCAGACCTCGAACGTCGGCGTCGTGGTCGACGGCGTGTTCCTGCCCTCGAACACGGGCCAGCTCGTGGACACGTTCGACATCGAACAGATCACCGTGAACCGCGGCCCGCAGGCGGTGCTCTTCGGTCGCAACACCTCCGCCGGCACGATCGTAATCCGGCGCGGCCAGCCGAAACTCGGCGAGTACGACGCGCGCATCTCCGCTCACTACGGAAACTACGACGGCGAGGGTGATGGCAACCAATACGGCGTGCAGGGAATCTTCAACATCCCGTTGAACAAGGAGACGCTCGCTCTCCGTGCGGGTGTCACCTAC